>CAJAOR010000145.1 GCA_903942355.1 uncultured Chlorobiaceae bacterium
AAAGCTTAAAAATGCTTAGCTTTAATTATAACAAAAAATAGCAACAAATAAAATGATACAATAATAACTTCCTGACAGACCAAGGTTTTTGTTACTATTTTATTATTGAACAACGAGAAAACACATCACCAAACAAGACGTTATGACAATCCGCTCCATAAAAAACATTCTGGACTCTTTTCGAAACAAGCGAATTGCCGTCATCGGTGACATCATGCTTGACAAGTATATTTTCGGCCATGTCTCCCGAATTTCGCCTGAATATCCGGTACCGGTTGTTGATGTTACCCACGAAGACCACCGACTGGGAGGAGCGGCAAATGTTGCGCTCAACACCCTGTCACTCGGAGCGGAAACCATGCTGATCGGCATTACCGGGGCAGACAGCAACAGAGAGGTCCTCCTGGATCTGTTTCGCAGTCATGGACTTGCAACCGAAGGACTGATTTGCGATCCTTCCAGACCGACAACATGCAAAACAAGAATCCTTTCGCAAAACCATCATATCACGAGGGTTGATTTCGAAAGCAGAAAAGAGATCAGTGCGGAAATTGAGCGAACAGTTCTTGACTCTTTTGAAACGCTGCTTGACTCGATTGATGCGGTCGTCCTGGAAGACTATAACAAGGGGTTGCTCAGCACACAACTCATTCAGCATATTATCGCATCGGCAAGGAAGCGGCAGGTACCGGTACTTGTTGACCCTAAACTCCAAAATTTCTTTGCCTACAAAGGGTGTTCGGTTTTTAAGCCCAACATGTCCGAAATGGCTGCATCGCTGGGTATCGTCCTCCACAATAACGACCATGAGATTGAAGATGCCTGCCGCCTGCTTCAGGAAAAGCTTGAAGCTGAGACCATTATCGTAACAAGAAGCGACAAGGGAATGACCATCTATAACGGTTCATTTACCCATATTGCAGCAACATCGCTGGAGGTTGCCGATGTTTCAGGAGCAGGAGACACGGTTATCGGTATGCTGGCACTTGGCGCGGCCTCAGGCCTTGATATGGTCACCAATGCAACTCTTGCCAATCTTGCTGCCGGAACGGTCTGCCAGGAGGTCGGGGCCGTTCCGGTCAAGGCAGACAAGCTGATTAAGGTTTATCAGGAACATCTTCAATGATAGAGAGATGCTGCTCTATTTCTTCAGGATAGGGGGGATTATATGAGCCATCCATCACCAGAGTCCTCATATTGTTCAGTGAATAAAATGGCACCTCAAACATACCGGCATTACTGACCGGTGAAGGCACATCCTTACCGGGATCGACATGCATCACAAAGGTCGTATGAACCGTTCCATGATCGGTCGGGGTAAAAACCCACATCCCTGTTGCATGACGAACCCGGTGAAAATTCGGGTTGTCCGGCAAATAATCCGGCTCTCCCTTCATGGTAACCGCAATGGCATTATCTCCTGCCGATACCAGCCCGGTACGCATAATCATCTCTCTCTTTTGCAACGGCCAGGGAGTATTGATGATTTGACGCACAACATACTCGACCCCGTCAGTTTTTTCAAGTACATCCATATCGGCAAGCTGATGAACCCAGCGATTATAGCTCGCCATATCATGAAAAAGGCTGATCAGCTTTTTCAGTGAAACCGGCATCTCGGCCTCACCCTTGAAACCGTGAATATCGGAACCGCTTACCTTGGAAGAAAAAATTTTGATCCCTTTATGCTCAACACGAAATGCCCAATCCTGCTGAAGAATTAACTCGACATCCATACACGTTCAATTAAAATGATAGAGTGGCTGCAAGAAAAAAAATCTACAAATCATTCTTTTATAAACTTTTCATAATGCTGAATAACATCTTTTGCTGATTCCTTAAACGGGGCATCGATTGGAGTCATGTATTTTTCCTTCTTGACCATCTCACGCAAATTGACCATGGTGTGATAAGGCGTATCAATAACAGCAATATTGGCAAGCCAGGAGGGAATCTCGCCGCCGGGTTCGATATGCAACCGAAAAACAACCCTGCACTGCTTGTCGGAAATCGGTATAATGTTCCATGCGCCCTCAAGCTCGGGCACACGGACATATTTGTCATTTTTAGGGAGATAATCCGCCATACACTCCAGTTTGATAAAAACTTCGGATGTTTCGGGATCCATATACCCTTGTGAGCAGGTTACAATTTCGCGGTCAGAAACAGGCCAGGGAGCACTGACAAGCTGATATACAATTCGTCCCTTATCTCCCGACAATTCCTGCAGTAGCCGCATTTCCCTTGTTTTCCATACCCATTCAGTCGCAACGTCAATATCATATAAAAGACTCAAGACTGCATGCTGGGGAGCATCGATAACCGCTACGGCAACAAAGGAGAGGAAATCGGAAGTTGGAACGGGACAGGTAAATATTTTCAGCCAGTCATTTTGAAGTCGTAGCGTACAGGCCGCGCTATTGATTTTTTCAAGTATTGACATAATAAACAGGTATTAACGATTAAAAAAGCATAACTATCCTCCACACTCCCCGTCTTCCTGGAGTTGCTGACTCAAGGCCGGCTGCTTGCCGGTACCGTTGCTGCTATCCTGACTACCGGATCAGCATAACGCACGACAAAACTTATCTGGCCTTCAGCACCAAAAAGCTGATGAGCAATTTTCGATTTCACGGCTAATGCAATGTATTTTCTGTCCCCGATAAAACCAACACGGTTAAAGGCTATTTTTTTCGACTCGCAGATTTTAATGACAAGAGCTTCAAAACGGCTCTCTTCAGAATAGCCGACGATAAATCTTTCCAATGAGTTACGGTAAAGCTGAGCCAGACTGCGGGGATCATCAACTATTTTCCTTGCGATTTCGTCCAAACCGCCTGACTGGTAAAGCTCCTGATAAAAAGCGGAGTAAACCCGGTTGTTCACCCAAAAATCAGGAATAATACCTCCAGCATCCTTCAGTGCCGACAGCTTGCTCTCTTTTTTCACCTTCTCTCTTGCAAGCGACTGCACCATTCCTGGCAGGGAACTTGTCCTGTATACAACAACATCACTGTTTTTTTCGTAAACCAAACTGTCGGGGTGCGCAAAGAGTTTCTGTGGAAGAATGTTTGTCATCGCATCCTGATAATAATGTTCGCGTCCTGCAACACCCTTCCGATAGACCCGCTGTATCTGCCGTCCTGAAGGAGTATAATAGCGGGCAACGGTCAGTCGAATTGCTGAACTGTCAGACAACGAAAACTGACGCTGAACAAGTCCCTTGCCGAAGGTCAGCTCTCCGACTACGATCGCCCTCCTGTTATCCTGCAACGCGCCGGCAAGAATTTCGGATGCCGAGGCGCTGCCCTTGTCAACAAGCACAACAACATCCCCTTTTTCATAACCATCACCCGACTTTGCCACAAAACGTTCATCCTCAACACCGCCATTGCGGCTTTTTGTATAAACTATCAGCTGGCCATTGGAAAGAAATTCATCGGCAACCTCCACTGCCTGTTCAAGAAATCCTCCCGGATTTCCTCTCAGATCAATCACAAGCCGCACCATCCCCTCCTTTTTCAGCTCGCCAAGCGCCTTGCGAAACTCAGTAGCCGTTGTGGCAATAAAACGACTCAATCGAATATATCCTACCCGATTTTCAAGCATAAACCAGGCATCAATACTCGATGTAGATATTTTCCCCCTGGTCACCACAAAATTATAAATCTTGCCGGAGAGAGGCCTGATCACGGTTAACTGCACTTTCGTTCCGCGGGCTCCCCTCAGCTTTCGGAGTACCTCCTGCTGGGTAATTCCCAGGGCTGAAACAGAGTCAATCCCGATGATACGATCACCAGGCAAAATTCCAACTGCTGCACTTGGTCCCCCAGAAAGGGGAGTGACAACCATCAGGGTATCATTGATAACATCAAACTCGATACCGATACCATCAAAATTGCCCTTGAATTCCGACTGGTCATAAGAGACCTTTTCCGGCTCGAGATATGCCGAGTGAGGGTCAAGAAACTCAGTCATTCCCTGAATACCGGCGCCCTCAAGACTGTCGCCATTAACCTTGTCAACATAATAATTTCTTATCAGCCCATAGGCTTCAACCATTTTTCTTTGTGATGCAAAGCGGCTATCGCCCCCGCCTTTAAGCTTGAAGCCGACAATAGCGCCAAAAACAAAAACGAGAAGCGCCATCATAACAATCAGTATTCGGGACATATGGGATTGGTTAATTGCCTTTGAAAACATGTGAGATAATTTCCCGAGCCACAGTTTACCGATCACGAATCAAAATCACAAAAAAACATTGCGCTATCAACAAACGGTTCCAGTAAAGGAGATCAGAGCGCCAAAATAACATAGCACCCCCGTCGCATAAAAAGCAAAAATACCAAACCAGCAAAACGCGAGACAGCCGAATAAAACAGCATCGAAGAAAAACATATCAAACAAAAATAACTCAAAACGAAAAACAGCAGAAATAAGTATCAAAACACCACAAACAACCAAAAGAATACACTTAAAATAAATAATCAACACAACAAAAGACACCAAAACAAGAAACCCACCAATACAAATTATATCAAACACAAACAGAAGACAAAAAGAAATAATATCAACGAAATACGAAACAAAACAAAAATATTATACCAACCATAAACAATCAAAAATTAACATTATATAAAAAACTCTTATATGTTTTAATAAAACATCTTAAACTATTTTATATAAAGTTTATTTTATATAATTATGATTCATATTAACTGGTTTTAAGTAAAAAATAAATAATAATAATACGACCATAACCAAATGATTAGGAGCCATTATTAATAACTATTTCTGTCTATATAGTGTGATTGTATATACTTGCCTCGCGTCCGGTTCTTTTATAAAATAACGCATGGCAAGTATATGTATTTTGATGGCGAATGATTGGTCTTCTTGCGGGATATTGCTTTTTTAAACAATATAGATTGGGGGATAATCTTGCTGGTATCTTTAAAGGATCGAGAATTTACATTGGACAATAAGCTCAAGCTCAAGGCTTGCATTAAGAGGCAATTCCGCAACACCCACAGCACTTCTTGCATGACCTCCCTGCGCTCCGAAGATCTCATGCAGCAATGAAGATGCTCCATTGGCAACAAGATGCTGATTGGAAAAATTGTTTTCGCTGACGACATAAAGAGTGAGTTTTACTATGCTCTCAATACCCTCAAGCGTCCCTGTCACTGACTTGATCGCAGCAAGTGCATTGAGCAGAGCAATACGTGATGCAAAAACAGCATCATCTATTCTCTCGTCATTAATCCTGCCTTTTCCTCCAGGCTCTATCAATTTGCCCTCAATAAGGGGCAACTGACCTGAAGTATAGACCTGATTGCCGCTCCTTATGGCTGGGGAATAAAGACCTGCCGCTGTCGGCAACTGTGGTATCACCAAGCCAATCTTGATGATTTTTTCTTCGACGATGCCCATAAAAACAATGGTTAAAGAGGTTAAAATGCCTGTTGCTGCACAACTCTTCTGCAATACCCCCGCACAGCAGCAACCGGTATTGTTGCGATTATGACTAATATTATTTATAGTCCATCACAAATCAAAGTATTTTAATCACATGGAACACAAACAACGAAAAGCCCCCCCCCTGCCACGCCTTTACCTTATCAGCAGCGGGGAGGAACATGCCCATAACGGCACCCTTCTTTTGAATCAGCTCAACCTGCTCCCCCGCTCTCTTTCCTGTATGGTACAGATCCGGGAAAAACAGCTCAATGCAAAAGAGCTTTTAGAGCTGGCGCTGCAAGCAAGGGCCATGGAGCTTCCTGAAGGCACTCTTTTGCTGATGAATGAACGAGCGGATATTGCCCTTGCAGCCGGTTTTGATGGTGTTCATCTGCCGGAAAATGGCTGTTCAGCTAAGGTCCTTCGCTCATTTGCTCCGGAATTGCTTTACGGATGCAGTGTACACTCAGCCTCAGCTCTCTGCATCGCCGAAGAATCAGGTGCTGATTACCTGCTTTTCGGCCCTGTTTTCGACACCCCTTCAAAAAGAATATACGGTGCCCCCCAAGGGCTCAAAAAACTTGGCGAACTTTGCGGGGCAACCTCGCTTCCAGTCTTTGCTCTTGGAGGCATAACTCTCCAAAATGCCGCCAGCTGCATGGCTGAAGGAGCCTACGGAGTAGCCGGACTCTCCATCTTTCAGGACACGGCCAAATTTGCCGAAACCTTTGACCAATTTTATCTCCAAGTGAATCGATGATTCCCTCTGTGCCATTTCTCTGCGTCATAACCGATGAGACGCTTTGCCCTGTTACTCTTGCAGAAGAAGCCCTCAAAGGAGGAGCGGCCATGATCCAGTTGAGACATAAAACCGCATCAGGCAACCAGCTTTTCAACTGGGCGGTTGAAATTCGCAGACGCTGCCAAGAGTATCATGCACTCTGCATTATCAACGACCGTATTGACATTGCCTTGGCAAGCAAGGCTGACGGCGTTCACCTCGGACAGCAGGACATGCCTGCCGGAGCAGCCAGAAAACTGCTTGGCGAAATGGGCATTATCGGAGTCACGGCATCTTCAGCGGAAGAGGCACTCCAGGCAGAGCAAGATGGTGCGAACTATATCGGGTTCGGTCACATCTACCCGACACGCTCAAAACTGAAGGAGTCCTCTCCGCTCGGCCTTGATATCCTGCAGAAAACGGCAACACGTATTTCCCTGCCAATTCTTGCCATCGGCGGCATCAATCATCAAAACGCAGCTTCAGTTATTGCCCACGGAGCATCAGGTATCGCAGTCATTTCAGCAGTCAGCAGAGTGCAGGCTCCCTCAGTGGCAGCTCGTGAGCTCGTCCGCTCCATAAACAACAGAACCTCATGAAAAAAACCTATACAACCGTACTCACCATTGCAGGTTCTGACGGCAGCGGCGGTGCTGGCATCCAGGCGGATATAAAAACATTTTCCGCCCTTGAATGCTACGGCTTGTCGGTCATCACCGCCCTGACCGCTCAAAATACAAGGGGGGTCAAGGCAATATTTCCCCTTGCTGAAAGCTGTGTTATTGAGCAGTTCAGAACCATTGCCTCCGATATAACGATTGATGCGGTAAAAATCGGCATGCTGGGAAGTGTTGGCATGATCAGAACCATAGCAACATTGCTGAGGGAACTGAAAGGAAATCCTCCCATTATCCTGGACACTGTTCTCGGCTCCTCAGGAGGCTCTCCCCTTCTGCCGACGGAAGCTATCCCCCTGCTGAAAGCTGAACTCTTCCCTCTTGCTACACTGATTACTCCGAACATACCGGAAACAGCCGTGCTGACCGATATGAACTCTCCTCCGGCAACTCAGGCATCCATTGAGGATGCGGCAATGAAGCTGCTTGAAACCGGAACGGCCTCGGTACTGGTCAAAGGGGGACATGGTGAAGGCGAGACGTGCTGCGACTGCCTTCTCTACGACAATCGTTTTTTCTGGTTCAGCTCAAAAAGAATTTTGACCGCCAATACCCATGGTACCGGCTGCACACTCTCGTCAGCCATTGCAGCATTCATGGCAAAAGGAGAAACAACGGAGCAAGCTGTGGAAAAGGCAAAAGCCTATATCAACGATGCACTGCGCTCTGGCTCCGCCTTTCATCTCGGAAAGGGAAACGGCCCGCTGCATCACCATTACAGGCTGTGGCAATAAATCAGGAGACTCCGCGGGGCGGGCGTCCTATAGAGTAATAGGTAAAACCGAATTGCTCCATAAAATCCGGACTGTAGATGTTTCTGCCATCAAAAACAACCGGATGCGAGAGCTCCCGTTTAATCATATCAAAATCGGGACTGCGGAAAACAAGCCACTCCGTCAGCACAACAAGGGCGTTTGAACCCTTTATGGCATCTTCAGGATTTGCAGCATAAATAATTTCATCACAGTCACCATATATCCTTCGGACCTCATTCATGGCAACCGGGTCATAAACTCTTACCCGCGCACCGTCATTCAAAAGCTCATCAATTACCCTGCGACTCGGAGCTTCACGCATATCGTCGGTATTCGGCTTGAAAGCGAGCCCCCAAATGGCAAAAACACGTCCCGCAATGCCATCAGGAAAATGACCCTTTATCTTTCTTACCATACTGCTTTTCTGGTCATGATTGACGGCCTCGACAGCCTGCAGGATGCGCGAATGATAACCATGCTTGTGCGCTGTTCTTTCGAGAGCCTGCACATCCTTGGGAAAACAGGAGCCTCCGTAACCAATACCCGGATAAATAAAGGAAAATCCGATTCTCGAATCAGAGCCTATACCTTTTCTTACCGCCTCAATATCGGCGCCAACCCTGTCAGCGATGTTGGCAATTTCATTCATGAAACTGATTTTTGTTGCCAGCATGGCATTTGCCGCATACTTGGTCAGTTCGGCTGAGCGGATATCCATCGCTATAAAGCGCTCATAACTGCGATTGAAGGGAGAATAGAGAAACCGAAGAAGCTCTTTGGTGCGGGGATTATCCACGCCGACAACAATTCGTTCCGGCTTCATGAAATCGTTGACCGCATCACCCTCCTTGAGAAACTCCGGGTTCGAAACCACATCAAAATCAATATCCGCGTTTCTGCCGGCAAGAACGGTGCGGATTCTTTCCTTGACAAGGTCAGCTGTACCGACAGGTACCGTTGATTTGTTGATGACAATCCTGTACTCGTTCATAAACGTACCGATACTTTCAGCAACGCTGAGCACATAACGCAAATCCGCCGAACCATCTTCATCCGGAGGGGTTCCGACGGCAATAAACTGGTAAAGTCCAAATTCAACTCCTTCTCGCAAGTCAGAGGTAAACCTCAACCGCCCTGCCTTGATGTTTTCAGCAACAATTTCATCAAGACCAGGCTCATGGATGGGAATCTGGCCTGCATTGAGACTGTCAATTTTCTGCTGATCAATATCGATACAAAGAACGTCATTACCGACTTCGGCAAAACACGCTCCGGTAACAAGCCCGACATAGCCTGAACCGAATATGGTTATTTTCATAAAAAAAAGAGACCGGTTAAAGATTCGCGTTTCATCTTGTCCCTAAATTCAGCTGTACTGTTTTATCCGATTGTCACTCCTCCACAACAATCACAAGACAGCGGGATTTCTGCCAGAAAGCATTCTCGTCACGAATAAGCAGTAGCGATGAAGTATTGCCTCCAGTCAGTTCGTAAGAACCAACCGTGTGTGGGGTTATAATTTTCAGGCTTTTAACTGGCTTATCAAAAAAGAGATCCCTTGTTTCCGTAACATCAAGCTTTTTGAAGAGATTCACATTAAAGTCAGTCGCCATACGGTACCCGTTGCCGAACAGCTTCTCAAGGGGGTTGATACGGACAAGAACCCCTTTGGCGACCAGTTCGCTGAAGGTACCGGAAATATAATAAGCGGTATAGAGCTGGTTTCCCTGATCCTGGATGTACTCATCCAATACATCGACGGTTGCGAGGAGAGATGAAACCTGCTTGTTCAGCTTCTGGACATGACCCTTGAGCGTGTTAACCTCCTGGTCCTTTGTATTTACCGCCATTTTCAGCTCGGAGACCAGCCGGTCAAGAGACTCTACATGATAGGCAGACGACTTGTTCTCATCCTCAAGCTTCCGTATAAGATTTTTGCTTGACACCAGAGAGGAGTCAATAAAACGGATACTCGCCATGATATCCTTGCCGATTCGCTCGACATTTGGCGTCTCCTTGCCTTCAATCCCGGAAGAAAGGCGTTCAACAACCGCCTCTTTCTGCTGAATCCGTCCGAGATTCTTCTGTACCTGGGCAAGGATCGCCATCATCGATTCGATATGCTCCTGCCGGGGATCCGGCGCTGGCTTCTGTGGACTACACGAAGAAAGAATCAGAAGGAAAGCAAAAATAATAACCCCGGCAGCCTTGAGCCGACTATCCCTTACAGCCATTGAATCCATTGTTTTACCCCTTCTTTTGTACCATACCATCTGGTATGCGGTGTTGGAAGATGTTCTGCATCTGC
>CAJAOR010000146.1 GCA_903942355.1 uncultured Chlorobiaceae bacterium
ACAGCTTGCGAAAGGTGATGTTGCGGGCTTCCTTCCCATGGGTCAGACCTATAAAGTTGCCGGGTAAGGCAAAGGGAACCAAGGCCTACCTGCATCCACGGCTACTTAATCAAGCCCGCCGCTCGCATCACGTGCATACGGCATATAATATTCTGCAAAAAACAGAGTTCTTAATTGTTTTAATGAGTAATTTCGGCTGACAGTTGATTCTATTGAAGAGACCTGATTTGTACAGCAGGAATTATGCCCACTACACCTCGTGACTTGCTAAAAGGCTTGCTCGAATATATCGAAGAGCAAGCAAAAAATATTGACCCAAAAGGTTATCATCTCTCCACCGCACAGGGGTTTGCTCGTCGCAATACCGACTTGACTGGACTCCCCGGCCTTGAATTTGATCTTTGCCCCGAGGGCGACCATATCTGGCTACATCTGGCGCGCCTCGAAGCCGACCGCCCCCCAGCTCTCCCTGACCTTTTCAAAGGGCTGTTTATTATCAGTAATGACCCGTTTGGCGAACAGCCTGCACTGGATGAAGGCCATCTGGTCACATGGATTGCCCTGCATGAATCCAAGCCTGATCTTCTGCTGGCAGTAACTGACGTACAGCTAAAACAAGAAGAATTAAGGCAGAAAGCCAAAACGGCTCTCCTGGAATACTTGCCTCAATGGCAAGCCTGGGCTGAGGGCGAGCGTCCGCGTCGCAAGAGCATCTCCCTCTACGGCGATCTATTCGCCTTGAAGTACCAGATTGAGGCCGAAGAAACGGTCAAACCTCAAGAACTCGTTTGGGGCATAGGCGTTGCGTCATGGCAGATTCCGTTCGAAGAAAGCACCGTCAGCTTCGAATATCCGTTGCTTACTCAAGCCGTCGGAATTTCCATAGAAGAAAAAAGCATGGCGCTCGAGGTTCGTCCCCGATCAACCGATACACGGGTTGAAATGGATGCGTTCGTTACTTGCTCGCTCCCCGGGGCTGCTAATGTTGAGCTCGCTATAAAGGAGCATCTCCAAAAACATAGCGAGAGTCCTGTTACCCCATTTGATGCTTCGAGCTATACCGATGTGCTCAAACTTGCCGCATCAAACCTCGATTGCAACGGCAGCTATCGAGAGGTGCTTGCAACGGGAGTTCCTCTTCCTGCACCAGCCACCGACTTGATTGTGACGGATGGCTGGGCACTGCTTTCACGTCCAAGGACCACTCACTATCTAACTGATGACCTGAAACGCCTGAAGGCGAAGCTGGCAACCGGATGCGATATTCCACCTGGCCCGCTCGCTCTTGTAACCCCGCCTTCAGACGAGCCCGTTGCATTCGAAGCCATTTATTTTCGGGGACGTTCAAGTCGCGGATCAGGTCACGGCAAGGTAGAAGAGCTTTATTTTCCCCTGCCATACAATGAAGAGCAGGTCACCATCGTTCAACGGCTCGAAAAAGCTGCGGGCGTAGCTGTACAAGGGCCGCCCGGAACTGGCAAGACACACTCTATTGCCAATATTATTTGCCACTATCTGGCAACTGGCAGACGGGTACTTGTAACCTCACGTGGAGAGCCAGCGCTTGAAGTACTCCAATCCAAAATACCCGAGGAAGTCCGCGCCCTGACCGTAGCGCTGATGACCAGCGACCGTGAAGGTGTCCTCCAGTCCCAGGCATCAATCGAGACCATTGCGCATCGGCTATCCCAGCTTAATCCGGAACAGACGCAACAGGAGATCGCAACACTGAAAAGCGCCATTGATCGCGCCCACCACGAACTGGCCTCCATTGACATGCGCATTGATGAAATTGCCATTGCACAGCTTTCAGAGGTGGAAATTGATGGCGTACCGATGCGCGCACAACAACTTGCAGAGCTGGTTACTTCCGGATTGGAACAGCATGGCTGGTTTAATGATGACATTACACTTTCGCCGGAAAATGCACCCCCTCTGACCGAGGAAGAGGCTGGAAAACTCCGTGAAGCAAGGCAGAAGGTTGGCCTGGATTTGGTGTATGTACAGGCCAGCTACCCGTCGGCTGATTCACTTCCCGCAACGGCTGCAATCGCTGATCTACATGAAGCGCTATCCAGTATCAAGAAAATTGATGCGGAGATTGAGCGAGGCGACCTTCTTGAGTTGAAGGCTACAACTGCCGAGGTTCTCATCGCCGCAAGGGATCTTCTTGAGTTAGTCGAAGAAGCCAAATCTTTAGCCGAGGAGTTGGAATCCGCCGAGAGCGGCTGGCCCCTTGATTTGCGAATCAAATGCAGACAGTCGTCGTTTACTTCCGAACGACAGGCGCTTGAGTCTTTATTTTCAGATATTGCAGCGCTCGTTGAAGCACGCGCTGCATTTCTCCAGCGGCCGGTGGAGTTCCCTGATGCAGGCCTGCGTACCCTCAAAACTCGACAAGCTGTTGCCCGTGCAGTCGAGACCGGCAAGCCATTTGGCTTCATCGCTCTTGGAGCCGGAGAGGCAAAAGAGCATATCGCTGCAGTCAAAGTCTCTGGACTCTCCCCTGCCTCGACAGATGACTGGGCTCATGTGCAGCGGCACATTGAACTTGACACAACAGTACTCTCTTTCGTGAGCCGATGGAACCAATTTGCTGACGAGCTTACCATCCCCCGCCTCGAAGGTGGTATTGCTGCCTTGCGTCGGATCGAGATGGTTGCCGTCCTGGCAAAAAAGGCTCATCGACTGGCGACAGAATTCGATGCCACATTGCCACAAAAGGCCGATGCCGTCTTCTGTTCAGCTCCAGCCAAAACATTGCTGGGCGGTTCTGCCGAACTCCATGAAATTAAGAACCAGTTACTGCGCCACCTGACCAAGGCAGAACTATCGAGAGCAGCAACCCAACTAGGCACGTTTCACGAAAAACTTTCAGGCAAAACAGGGCCGGTATCTCTTGCGCTAAGACTGCTGGTCGAAAAGCAACTTGGAAATCCGGATATTTCCTCTGAACGCGTTTCTGCACAATATGCAGAGTTGATGGCAGAACTGAGGCGAATTGCCTCACTGACACTGGATCTCTCACAAATCAAGGATTCCGCAGCCCGTATTGAACAGGCAGGCGCTCCGAAATTCGCCTCTCGTCTCCGTTCTAAGCCAGTTGAAATGGCTGGAGAAGATCCCTTTTTTCCTGTTACCTGGCGGCAAGCATGGAATTGGGCTCGTATTCGAACGTACCTCGACAACATTGAAGCAAGAGAGGAATTGCTTGGACTTTCGGCCAGACGCAAAAACCTTGAGGATGGCCTCTCTCGCCTCTACACGGAGTTGGTTTCGAAAGCTGCATGGTTGGCAACCAAACAGAATGCTACGCCCAGGGTTCTGCAGGCTCTTGCGACGGTCTACGCACTTGCTATCCACCCCATCGGTCCGGGAACTGGGCCATACCCAACACGGTATAATGCCAGAGAGGCAATGTTGGATGCTGCCGGGGCTGTCCCCTGCTGGATCATGAACCATGCCCGCATATCGGAGTCCATGCCTCCGGATATTGGAGCATTCGACCTTGTCATTGTCGATGAAGCGAGCCAGTCTGATTTATGGGCGCTGCCTGCCATTCTACGCGGCAAGAAGATTCTTGTGGTGGGTGACGATAAGCAGATCTCCCCTGTCGGTAGTTTTATCTCAGCTCAGAAGATTCAAGAATTAAAAGTTCGCTTTCTTTCCGAACAGCCTTATGGAACAGAAATGACACCGGAAAAGTCTCTCTATGATCTGGCGGCCCGCGTATTCGCTGCTGGTCAAGTCATGCTACGCGAGCATTTCCGTTGTGTCCCGCCTATCATTGCTTACTCCAATCGCGTGTTCTATAAAGACCAAATTCAGCCCTTACGTATTCCAAAAGCCTCAGAGCGAATTAACCCGCCACTTGTCGATATTTACGTAAAGGATGGCTACCGTGATAAGCACGACCATAACGATTACGAAGCTCAGGCCATCGCCGAGGAAATTTCGGCTATTCTGAAAAATGAAGCATTTGCAGGCCGCACGATTGGTGTCATTTCACTGCTGGGATTGGCTCAAGCCAAACACATTGATTCCATCGTGCGCCAACGGTGCGACGCCGCAGAATTACTTCGCCGCAAGTTTAAATGCGGGGAGGCTCCCACATTTCAAGGCAGTGAACGGGACATCATGTTCCTGTCGATGGTTGCAGACAACAAGAACTGTCACGCACTTTCTGGCTTAATATACGATCAGCGTTTTAACGTGGCAGCCAGCCGTGCACGAGATCGAATGTATCTGGTTCGCTCCGTGAAAACATCCGATTTGTCAAATTTGGATTTACGCCTTACCCTGCTCAATCACTACAGCAAGCCGATGGTAACCGACAAAGAGGAAGCCGAAGTGCTGATTGACCAATGCGAGTCAGGGTTTGAGCGGGAAGTGTTTACCAACCTTGCCTCTCGTGGGTATCGTATTATTCCACAAGTGAAAACCGGCGCATACCGCATCGACATGGTTGTTGAAGGTGCAGGAGATAACCGCCTTGCAATCGAGCTGGATGGCGACGAATACCACGGCCCGGACCGGTGGCCGCATGACATGAACCGGCAGCGCGTCCTCGAACGTGCAGGCTGGGTATTCTGGCGCTGCTTCGCGTCCACATGGTCACTTCATAAAAATGATGTGCTCCAAGAACTATTGGCGCGCCTCACGGCTATGGGAATTGAACCGATGGGAGCCATAGAACACGCGCCAAGCCTGGTCGAAAAAAGAACATGGAAGTTTACGCCCGTGGAAGCCGATGGAGAGGTCGTTGATACAGCCAAAGCTGCATTGGAACTCGCAATTTCAAGCGCAAAGGAGTGAACGAGTGGAAGAAAAACGAAGGGAGGCATAGAGATAACCTACGAGAAAAAAACCATTGGTTTCTGCACAAATCGGCATTACGTGCAATGATAGAAGACTATTCACAACAATGATTCATTGAAAGCTGTAGATTTTGAGTCCGCAAAAGAGCGATATGAGAAGAACTAAAATCGAATGCGGCACGGCTGCTGACAGGTCTTTCAAAAGTCTGCAGTTTAGGCGGATTAATCAAATTATTTTTAAGCGCGAGCAGAGGAAATTATCTTAATGCAAGAAAAGAAAATCGAGTGGAGTAAAGAAATTATACAGACTTGTAGCGATTTGGCCGGTCTTTCGAATGATATTGGAATCCCGGGTATCGGATTGTTGGCTAAGTTTGCTCAGCACTTTTGCGACGTACATCTCCAGAAGCGCTTTGTAAAATTTCTATCTAACGCAGAAATTGACAACGAACTAATCAACAGGATCACTGAAAACGAGAATTACTCAAACGGCTTCTATGCCGCATTGGAAACTATCCGTCAAACCCACTCCAAAGTCGGAGTGATTGCTCTTGCACTCATTTACAAAGATCATTGGAACAACGAGGTATATCTAATTGGTGCAATGCGAGCTTTCTCACAAGTCAGTGATAAAACCCTAAACGCATTTATCTCACTCTATGAATCAATCCCATCAGATAAAAATTATATGGTTCTGCAAACCCATGCAGAAGGTGAGACACACTTCCATGAATTATATAATGAGGGTCACTAGTGTCCGGTTGTTGAAAAAACAAATCCTTATAATAGCATATAAAACAACGTCTTGCAGCTATTTTTCAGTGTAATCGATTTGAAAATGCTTGTTATCTTCCATCATTTCATGAATAATAAAAAAGGAATGATTGA
>CAJAOR010000147.1 GCA_903942355.1 uncultured Chlorobiaceae bacterium
CAGCGTAACACAATTGATTGAAATTTTTCAGGGCAAGGTGCAGGTGTCGGAATGCATGTTCCGCAAACAGATTTGCGGCAATCGTGCCCGCTGTGTGCTGCGTCACGAAATCATGCGGATTGAGCAGGTCGTTCAGGGCGAGTTTGAAAGGCTTACCATCGGAAAGCTGCTTAGGGACCTTGAAGCGGCAAATCAGGTGAGTCCCAAAGCAACAACAATCAGCTGAAATTGAACCTTTAAAAGGAGTAACAGATGAAACGCCAGATTATCACCATAGATGAAAAAAGATGTACCGGATGCGGTGACTGTATTCCTGGTTGTCCTGAAGGAGCGCTACAGGTGATTGACGGTAAAGCCCGTCTCATAAGCGACCTTTGTTGCGATGGACTTGGTGCCTGTATAGGTCACTGTCCGACCGGTGCCATGAAGATCGAAACCCGTGAAGCTGAGCCCTATGACGAAAAGCGCGTTATGCATGAGAGTATTGCAAAAGGAGGTCCCAATGTAATAGCAGCTCATCTGCACCACCTTATGGATCACGGTCAGAGTGATTTTGTTCGGCAGGCGCTCGAATACCTCCAGGAGCAGGGGATTGCGAACCCTCTTGAACGTGAATCTGCCAGAAAGACTGTGCAACATGCTCATCCTGCCCAAAGCCATGCATCGCATGCTGGTGGAGGATGCCCGGGCAGCAGAACAATAGATTTTAACGCTAATGGCAATTCTGAAGCAGCAGCTGCCACAATGGCTGGTGCGCCAGCAGAAAGCGCACTTCGCCAGTGGCCGATCCAGCTTCACCTTGTTTCGCCGCAGGCCCCGTATTTCCAAGGGTCTGATCTCTTGCTTGCAGCTGACTGTTGCGCATTTGCTGTCGGCGACTTCCATGGCTCCTTCATGCGGGGAAAAAGTCTTGCGATAGCCTGCCCAAAGCTGGATTCAGAGATGGATATCTACGTTGACAAACTGGCAGCCATGATCGAACTGTCGCACATCAATACCATTACGGTCGCCATCATGGAAGTGCCCTGTTGCGGTGGACTCATGTCGATTGTTGCTGAAGCACAGAGGAAAGCCTCGCGTAAGGTGCCGGTGAAAAAGGTCGTGATCAGTCTGCAAGGCGAAACGCTTTCTGAAGAGTGGGTTTAAAAGCTGCATGCCGCCGTGCTCGGTTACTCTGTTCGGCTGTCTGCGAAGGCTACAGTCAGAACGGGCAACTTGAGACTCAGACAATATTTTCCCTGTAGTAGCGGATAATGGATTTCTGGTCAAATCCGAGTGCGTACATGAGATGAAGTGTCCCGAAAGCAAGCTGGAGGGGGATGATGCCGTTCTGGTGATACTTTCTGGCCGATGTGGTGACCTGCTGATGGAGGATGTGGAACGGTGTGCATTGTTCAATGCGCGTGATGATGTCGTAATCTTCCATGATAAGCAGGGTTTCATCGAACCCTCCGATATGGAGAAAAAGCGTTCTGTCGATAAAGAGTGACTGATCTCCTCCTCGGCATATCATCAGCGGAAACTGGGTGCACCAGCCGAACAGCGTCATGAGCGGGTGGTCGTCATCAAAATTCATCCTGAAACAGCCTGCTTTTTTCCCATTGGCAGAAGCCGAACGGATATCGTCAATAAAGGTTTCGGGTGGCAGGGTATCGGCATGGAGAAAGTAGAGGATATCGCCGCCGGCCAGGCGGGCTCCGCTGTTCATCTGTATGGCGCGCCCTTTTGTGCTGTGGCAGAGTGTTACCGGAAAGCCTGAAATGATGTCCGGCGTGCGGTCTGTACTGGCATCACTGACAATGACCTCGACTCCTTCCGAACGCTCAGTCATGGCCAGGAGTGACTGAAGGGTGCGAGCGATGAGCGGCTCCTCGTTACAGGTCGGCATTATGATGCTTATTGTTCGCGTTGCCATAATGCGCTTTTTTTTAGGTCGTCAACGGTGTCAATATCCGAGAGTGGTGCAAGCAGTTCGTACGGAATGGCGAATCGCTGGAGTATTTCGATGGTTTCCATGCATACTTCCGGGGTGCTCCACTGCCGGTTCAAAAAGAGTTCAGGTACGGGCCCGCTTAGTCCGATAAGGTAAAACCCTCCATCGATGGCGGGCCCAACTACGGCATCAGATCGCTCAAGGGCATTGAAAGCCTCATTGAGAATTTCGCTGCTCAGTTCGTAACAGTCTGTTCCGATAAGCACAATATGGCTAAAGCCGGTTTCAAACCCGGTGCGTATGGCATGCAGCATGCGCATTCCCAGATCTTCTCCCACCTGCAGCTTCGCGATGAATTTGTTGGTGAGGAAGAGATCGGAAGAGGGGATAAAGCGGGAGTAATAAACCTGCCGTTCTGCTTCAATTTTCGCTGTTACCAGAGCTGTATGCTCCCTGAGGGTTTCGTAGATTTCAAGAGCTTTTTTGTCGCCGACAGCGTGTGCAAGGCGTGTTTTGACGCGCCCAGCTTCAGGGTTTTTGGTGAAAATAACAAGAAGGCGGCCGTCGTTCACAGCAGAGAGCCGTGACAGCTTGAACCGGCTCCTGCGGTACATCCGTAGCAGTGCTGTCCGACGATGATGCGGCGATTGCTTAGTATCGCTTCGTTGAACTTGCTGATGTGCTGCGGCGCAGATTTCACCAACGGCAGATGGAGCATCTGGTTGAAATCACAGTCGTAGAGGGTACCGTCCCAGCCGACAGAAACGGTTGTTCGGCACATCAGGTTCTGCACAGAGAGAGCATTGTAGTTTTCGGCAAGGAGCGTCATGTACTTGCAGTAGTGACCGTTTTCAAGCAGATCGTTGAGAAAACGGCTGATTGGCATATTGGTGATGGTGTAGAGATGGCTGAAGAGAATGCCATGATCTTCAAAAAGCCGTTTTCGGTATTCCTGCTCCAGTTGCTGCTGAGATCCTGGCAGTGAGGGGCCTTCGGGGTTATAGACGAGATTGAGTTCAAGAGCGCTTTTTTCGACGCCGTAGCCGAGGCTGTTGAGCAGTTTCAGTGCCTTGATGGAATGGTCGAAAACACCCTCTCCGCGCATATGGTCAACATCTTCCCTTATGTAGCAGGGAAGTGAGGCAATAAGGGTTATCCTCTGCTGTTTAAAAAATTCAGGGAGATCGCGGTATTTTTCGATGTCCGTTAAAAGGGTGAGGTTTGAGCGTACCAGAATGGTTGCGTCAGCCTTTGTTATCCTTATGCGTTCAATGAACCAGCGGAATTCCGGGTTCATTTCCGGCGCTCCACCGGTTATATCAATTGTTTTTATAGCGCTTTTGTCGAGAGCATTCAGGCATTCCTGCATCGTTTGGCGCGTCATCATCTCTTTGCGGTCTGGTCCGGCATCGACATGACAGTGGCGGCAGAGAAGGTTGCAGGTGTAGCCAATGTTGATTTGCAGGATATCGATACCTGCGGCTAAAAGTGGCCCGGTTCCAGATTCGGCCACTTTTTTGCTGAAGGGAAGAAGGTCGCAGTTTTTCTCTTCCAGCACCTTTACTTGAGCGTCAGCGGCGGCAAGTATGATGCCCTGACGGTGCAACGATTGTTTCTTTTCCATAAAAGGATTTTAGACAATTGAATCGTTCGACCTATTCCAACGTTATCTGTAATAATTCGTTCAGTTGCCAAACCTGCTGAGAAGCTTTTCTGCAACCAGCTTGCCGCTCAGTGCTGCACCCTCCATGGAGGCTAGATAATGTTGATCGGTGTAATCGCCTGCAAGGAAAAAGTTTTTGACCGGGCTGATCTGGTCGGGGCGGAATTTATCGACATCCGGCACGGCCTTATAAACGGACTGGGGTATTTTGACAATGGTTGATTTGAGGAGTTTGGCCTGCCGTGATTGCGGGAATCGGTTGTGCATGTCAGCCATGACAAGGTCAATGATGACCTCGTTGGGCATATCCATCAGTTGGTGTGCAGGGGCAAGCACCAGGCTCATGACGCTGCCGCCGTTGGCCGTGCCTGTGCCATTCTGGAAATCGTCGGGACAGGTAATGGAGACATCGGCAAATGTGGCAAAAATGGTGCCCTGTGAAAACATCAGATTATCAATGTCAGTAATTTTCCGGTCGAACCAGAGCTGACAGTTTGCAACCGGACTGCCGACAAATTCGTAAAGGTTGCGAAAATACTTATGGACCAGCCACTGCTTGGGTAGAATAGCTTTAATGTTATGAACAGGTATGGCTGAAATATAGGCATCAGCCTCGACGGTTTGGCCATCTTGAAGTACTGCGTTTTTAATGCTTTCATCACTGTTCAGCTCAAAGCGGTTCAGTTTTGCATCAACAAAAATTCGACCACCCTTGCTCTGGATATACTGCCGCATCGGCTCAATCATTGAATCGCCGGGGTTTTTGCGAAAAAAGGCGAACTTTGTTGCCGTGTAATTAGTGCCAAAGTATTTGAAAATGGTGATCATCGGGCGCGCGCTTATGACATTCGGCTCGATGAAATTCATGGCTAGTGCAATGGCACGCCACAACTTCTGTAGTGAATGCTCCGAAGCTCCCCTGAGCCGATGCCATTCTGAATAGGTCAGATGGTCCTGGCTGCGAAAATAGTCCTCATTGCCGATAAGGGCAGGATAGAGTCCCTTGATCAGCGAAATTTTATCCCACATGGTGAGGAAATTGGTCTTCAGGCCGCCAACGACCTCTGCCCAGGGGCTGGGCAGATTTGCTTTTTTGAAAAATGAGAGGTTGCCATTCGGTTCAGCGTAGATAAGGGAATGCTCTTTCCACTGGTAATTATCTTCAGCGCCAACCCGCTTAAGGTATTGCTGAAGCTGTTCATACCCTCCAAAAATAATATGAAGTCCTGATTCTATGGAGTCGCCGTCACTGTCTTTCCAAACGGAAACCTTTCCGCCAAGTACCTTACGTTTTTCATAAATCTCCACGGTATGTCCACGATCTACAAGCTCAACGGCTGCGCTAAGACCTGCAACTCCTGCGCCGAAAATTGCTATTTTCATATTTTTATTTAACTCTCAGTCGCTTTAGATTATGTTCTTAACAATTCCATCTTGCTTCGGGATGAAACGTTACTCATCGAAGAAGAACCGCATTTTTTCGCATGGTCAAAAATCTGTATTTTTGCTGGGAATAAGATATTGAAATATTTTCTATTTGGAAGAGCATTAGATTGTTGCGAGATCGACCGCCAACTGTTTTGAAAATCCGCAGAAATACAGGAATATCGCGGCGCGCCTAAATTAGTTAAGATATTTGTTGAAAAAGTTGCGAATATTAAAGAGAATGGTTGTTTATTTCTTATTATTATGTAATTTCTGATAAACTGATTAAAACCAAAGAGTGTTATGTCTGGCCATCTTGATCTGATTGACCTGAAACTTATAGAGTCCCTTGGGGAAAATGGAAGAGTTCGTTTAAGTGAACTCGCTGAAATCGTAGGCCTTTCAATACCTTCAGTCAGTGAGCGGCTTGACAAGCTGCAGAAGAACGGTATCATCAAAGGTTTTACCATGGAGGTTGATGAACGGCAGCTTGGTTTTGATATTCATGCGTTTGTAAGAGTCAGAATCGATTCGTCCAAGCACTATAAGTCGTTTATGGAGCATGTGATGAAAGAGGATGAGATCATGGAGTGTTTTTCTGTCACCGGCGAAGGGTCTCATATTTTAAAGGTCATGACCCACAACACCGCATCGCTTGAGCAGTTTCTTTCAAGAATACAGAGTTGGCCGGGCGTTCTTGGAACCAATACCAGCTTTGTGTTGACGCAGTTGAAGAAAAATAAAAAGATCAGTGCAGAAATAGTTCGCAACAACCTGCAGGACCGTCAGGTGCTGATAACGTTTGATGAAAAGAAATCAAGGAAGTAACAACGTGTGTTTCATTTTTATTATTAATACAGTTATATCACGCAAACTAACAAGGAGGTTCGTTTGAACAGCGATAGTAAAATTCCAGTTTCTACCTATTTTGGTTCGATGACATTTGATCAGAAGGCCATGCGCGCAAAACTTCCAAAAGAGGAGTTTACCGCATTGCAGGATACCATCAAGGCAGGAAAAAAAATTACCGGTGAAATTGCCGGCGTTGTGGCACATGGCATGAAAGAGTGGGCCATGGAGAACGGTGCTACCCATTATACCCATTGGTTCCAGCCAATGACCGGTTCCACGGCTGAAAAACATGATGCATTTTTGTCGATTGATCGTGATGGCACGCCAATCGAGCGCTTTTCCGGCGAACAGCTTATCCAGGGTGAGCCTGACGCATCAAGCTTCCCTTCGGGCGGCATGCGCTCTACCTTTGAAGCCCGCGGCTACACTGCATGGGATCCTTCCAGCCCGGCTTTCCTCATGAAGGGCGGAAGAGATCTGACTCTTTGTATTCCGACGGTCTTCATTTCCTATCATGGCGAAGCGCTGGATTCCAAAACTCCGCTGTTGCGTTCCATGGAGGCCGTCAGCAAGTCTTCCATGAGGCTGCTTGAAATACTCGGCGTCTCCGGCGTCTCACGGGTAAAGACCTTTGCCGGCTGCGAACAGGAGTATTTTCTTATCGACAAAAAATTCTACTCCGAGCGTCCTGATCTTGTGATGTGCGGACGTACCCTGCTTGGCGCCCTTCCTCCGAAAGGCCAGCAGCTTGAGGATCACTATTTCGGTTCGATTCCTGACCGTGTGCTTGAATTCATGCAGGATGTTGAGCATGAGCTCTATCTGCTCGGCATTCCAGCCAAGACTCGCCATAATGAGGTTGCTCCTCACCAGTTTGAAATAGCCCCGATTTTTGAAGAGGCCAATATCGCCGTTGATCACAACCTGCTGGTCATGGAAGTGATGAAAAAGGTTGCTGACAAGAAAGGCTTTGCCTTGCTTCTTGCCGAAAAGCCTTTTGCCGGCATTAACGGTTCAGGCAAGCACAATAACTGGTCGATCGGTACTGATACCGGAATCAACCTTCTTGATCCGGGCGATACTCCTGAAAAGAATGTCCACTTCCTTGTCTTCCTTGTTGCCGTTCTGAACGGTGTCTACAAGAGGGCTGATGTTCTGAGGATGTCCATCGCAAGTATGGGCAACGATCACCGTCTGGGTGCAAATGAGGCTCCTCCGGCTGTGGTTACCGTTTTCTTGGGTGAGCTGCTCGAAAAGGTGCTTGATGCAATCGAGAGCGGCAAGGTTGACCTGAAAACTGAAAAACAGGTACTTAACCTCGGCCTTTCACAGGTACCGCTGGTCAACAAGGACTATACCGATCGTAACCGTACCTCACCGTTCGCCTTTACCGGCAACAAGTTTGAGTTCCGCGCCGTCGGCTCTTCACAGGCAGCTTCTGTGCCGAACATGGTGCTCAACACCCTGATGGCCGAAGCGGTTGATGAGATTGCCGATGCTATTGTGGCAAAAATCAATGGAGGAAAAGAGCGGGATGCCGCAATTCTTGAAACCCTTCGTGAGCAGATCACCGCTACCAAGCCGATTCGCTACCAGGGAGACAACTACGCAGAAGCTCTTCAGCAGGCTGCAAAAGATAGAGGCCTGCCGAACCTGAAGAACACGCCGCAAGCACTCAGGGTGCTGCTCAAGAAGGATGTTCAGGATATGTTTATCAAGTATGGTGTTTTGACTGCAGAGGAGACCAATTCACGTCTGCATATCCGTCTCGAACGCTATATCAAGGGTATCGATATCGAAGCCCGTACCCTGCAGCTTATGCTGAAAACCTTTGTTATTCCTGATGCTTCCGAATACCAGGGCGATCTTGGCAACTCCTTCAATAACCTTTATTCTGCGGCTGAAGTTATCGGTCTTTCGGATAAGGCTCTTGGCAGCCAGGCTGGCAACCTTAAATTCCTGGCAGACAATCTTTCGACCCTGATTGATTTGACCGGCGAGCTTGATGAAGCTGTCGAAAAAATCGAGTCCTTCGCAACCGATTTGGAGAAGGCTGATTACTGTGCCGAAGAACTGCTTCCGTTCATGAGCAAGGTGCGCGTTGTTGCCGACACTCTTGAGCAGATTGTTGACCGCAGTCGCTGGCAGCTTCCTACCTACTCGGAAATGCTGTTTGAGCACTAAAACCGCATTACGGTATTGACTCTGGGAAAAGGCTCGCTTCGGCGGGCCTTTTCTTTGTCAAGGGATGAAATTATTTTATTGCAAACGTTGAGTTATCCCTTATTTTCAAAATCAGTGCATCCTTATTCAGCAAAGTAACCCATACCCGACATGCTTGAGGTTTTTCAATACCCCATGAGCTATCCTGCCTTATGGCTTGATTTCTATTTTCTTGCGACATGGTCTCTCAGCATGCTTTTTCTTGGTCTGGTTTGGGCTGTTTTTTACCGGTACGGAAAATTTACCTATGGTGTTGATCTGGGCTGTTTCTGGAAGACGGCCCTGCTTGTTTTGCTTACCACTGTTTCGCTTGGCGGGCCGATGTATTACAACACCCGTTTTGCGGGGGAGCATGGCCAGGATGGTGATTCCATAAAAATTGCCGGTGACACCCTGCTTTATCTTGACCGCAAAGGCAATGAAAAAAAACTGGGACTTGCTGATATTACCTCCATTTACCAGGAGATCATCACCTACAATCCGCCGCCGAAAATCTTTATTGTGGCAGCCAAAGCTTCTGTCAGGGATTCGGTGTTTGTGACAACAAAACTTCCCGACTACAGACGTTTTCTTGCTGATCTTTCAAAGAAAACCGGTATTGCGCCAAAGCTCCGCTGATTTTTTCAAGGATATTCGACTATGCTTTTTTCCGGCCAGCAACCGTCTCCTTGTGACCTGCTTCTTGTTGCTGAAATAGGCAATACCACCGCATCAATTGCGATATTCAGGGGTGAAGAGTGTCTTGAAGTGCACAAGGTACCAACGCTTGCCATGACGGACAACAATGGTGTTGACGCCCTGCTCCTGCCGGTTGTGATGCGTTATCCGGCCCTTCGTGATGCTGCGCTCTGCAGCGTTGTGCCTTCACTGGATGAGGCCATCTGTACCTCTCTTCGTTCTTTTTTGCCGGGCCAGGTCGTGATGGTTGCCTCCTCCATGCACCTCCCCTTCACGTTGCACTACAATTCACCGGACTCTTTTGGTGCTGACCGCATCGCGCTCTGTGCCCTTTGCCGGAGGCTCTATCCTGAAGAGGCTGTTATTGCCCTTGATATTGGTACCGCCATTACGGTTGACGTTCTTGGTTCCGGTCAGGACTACCTCGGTGGTCTCATTATGCCAGGCCTAGACCTCATGGCAAAGGCCTTACATGAACATACCGCACGGCTTCCCCTGGTTGGTATTGACCGGCCTGAAGCGCTTGTCGGTCTTTCGACGGTTGACTGCATCAAAAGCGGGATTGCTTTTGGTTGTGCTGCCAGCTTAGAGGGGATCATCTTCAAGATTAGACGCTGGCTTCGAGATGAGCATCATGAGCAGAACATCAGGGTGATTGCCACAGGAGGCAACGCACTGCTTGTGGCTGGTATGCTCGACTCCTCGCCTGTGATCGAGGAGCATGCGGTGCTCAGGGGTACCAGCTACCTTTTCTCGCTCAATAGGCACCCTTTCCGCTGAAGAATCTTCGCCCGTCATCAATGGCTTGCACAATAAGGCCCTCTTTAACACTCTCCTCTAGCAGGAAAGCTTCGCCCAGTTTTTTCAGCAGGACAAAACGAAGTTTTTTATCCAGTTTTTTCTTGTCGGAGAGCATCGCCTCAAGCAGAAGTACACTGTCGATATCAAGAAACCTTCGTTTGACCAACCCTCGCGGAAAACGGAACTTCTGCAGCAGGGCGAGGCCGCGTTCAAGAGAGCGTTGATCAAGATAGCCGAGATTGTGCGACAAAAAGAGGGCGCAGACCATGCCGATGGTGACCGCTTCGCCGTGTCGCAGGTAACGGTACTCTGCAAGCTTTTCAAGTCCGTGTGCAAAGGTATGGCCGAAATTAAGGGTTGCGCGAAGTCCGTCGGTTTCGCGGAAATCCTTTTCGACAACATCTGCTTTGGTGCATGCGCTTTTTTTGATCGCTTCGGTCAAAAAGGGCTCCTGCAGGCTCGTGATGTCGCTGAAATGAAGATCAAGAAAGCTGAAAAATGGCTCGTCGGCAATAAAACCGTATTTGACCACCTCGGCCATTCCGGCATAGATTTCCCGCTTTGGCAGGGTTACAAGGTATGAGGGATCGATCAGAACCAGTTCCGGCAGATGGAAAAAGCCGATCAGATTTTTTCCGAGCGGGTGGTTGATGGCAACCTTTCCGCCAATGGCACTGTCGGTCATGGCCAGCAGCGTGGTAGGCAGTTGGATAACCGGCAAGCCACGAAAGTAACTGGCCGCGATAAATCCGCCAAGGTCACCGATAACACCCCCGCCAAAGGCAAGCAGATTCCAGCTCCGGTCAACATCGGCCTCAATCATGCTGCCGTAGAGATGGTAGGCAACGCTAAAGCTTTTTGAAGCTTCCCGTGCCGGGACAACCAGCTCTTTGTACTGGAAGCCCTCATTGCGAAGTGTCTGGAGCATTGAGTCTCCGAACAGTTTGCGGGTGTGCTCATCGAAGAGTACCACGGTTTTTTTTGCAAGGCCATGGGTTTTGAATAATGCTCCCAGTCCAGCAATAACCGGTGTTCCTACTATTATCGTGCTCACGGTTTCTTTTTTGATTATTGATCACCGGCAGTTGCGGTCCGCAAATACCGCTCTATTTTACGGGTCAGTTCCTCAACGGTTGAACCGATGCGTTTGATATCGGTCTCTACAGTTATGTCAGCGCTTTTATAGCGGGGTTCCCGTTTGGCAAGGATTGTCGTGATTTTTCTTTCTATCTCTTCATGCGAGAGCTTTTGCCCTTTATCGCCTTTCAGCAACGGGCGATCAGTTTTGTTGCAGAGCCTTCTGGCAAGAGTTTTTGTTGGAGATTTCAGATAGACCATGGTGCCTGATTTCCGGATGAGTGCATATGAATCATCATTTTCAAGCACGCCTCCTCCGAGTGAGATTACCAGATCAGCTCTTTCAACCAAGCCAGTAAGTGATTGCAACTCAAGTCCCCGAAAATACTCTTCGCCTTTTTCTTCGAAAATCCGGTTGATGGTTTTTCCAGCTCGTTGTTCAATACTTTGATCGAGGTCAACAAACTCATAGCCGAGTGAGTTGGCAAGCAGCGGGCCTATTGTTGACTTACCTGATCCGCTGAATCCGGTTAAAAAAATGAGGGTATGTTCTTTATTCACGACTGATTGTTCAAAATCTCTCTGTTTCCTTGATGACTTGGCATAAGTCAGACTAAGTCCACGAAAATAAAAAAAATCCGTCACCTCCCGTCCAAAAAAGTCCGGATTGCTCTTGTTGCGTCAATTTTTCGTGGTCATATTAGTGTTTATATGCCCATGAAGAAAGTCTCCGCTGAGAGGGGTACCGTGATGAAGGCATGCTGTCGGAGGCAACGGGGAGATCGGTGAAATTTTTTTACATTGATGTTCTCATCAATGGGTTAACGGTTTCACATACAGCACGACAGGCGCGGATTGGAGTGTCCAACGTTTATTTTTCTAAAGGAGTCAGTTGTTCCCTTGCAGCATTTATACAAATACATCAAGATCGCTGACAAGGTTATCTGTGTTCTGGCTCTGCTTTCTTTTGGTTTCAGCGGTATCCGTGCTGATTTCATGATTATCGGACTCTATCTGCTTCTTTTCCCCTACCTCTATCTGACGCACCGAAGACATGCGGTTTTTCATCTGTTGGTCTCTTCTGTCTTAGCCTGCTGCTGGCTATTTGTTGCCAGGGAACAGTATGGTTACAATCGAGAATTGCTGGTAGTAGGCGGTTATAATATTTATCCGCTTTTTGCCTGGGCTGTCGGGCTTTTTGGAGTTTTTCTCCTGTATGCCCATTGGGTTCCAGTATTCCGCAAGATGGCATTCCTGAAAAAAATGATTTTTTTTAC
>CAJAOR010000148.1 GCA_903942355.1 uncultured Chlorobiaceae bacterium
TATGTACAGAGCGGACGGTTTCATGTTATCGTTTTTATTGAAGTTGCCATGATAAGTCTCCTTCGGCAGCTTATTGTTGAACCAGTTCGCACCGCAACATCCGGACAAAACCTGGAACAGCTTACAAGTCTCTGGCATTATGGCCTTCTGCTTGCCTCTCTTCTTGTCATCGGCGTTCTGCACAAGCTGGTTACCAGTTCAGAAAACAAGGGTACTCTTTAGAACCCTGCGATAGAATTCAATCCATGCCCACGCAGGGGATGCGACAAAAGTGAACGAAGTGAACGCCCAAAAAAAGGAGTTTCAATTCAAGCGTCTGCGACTCAATTCGCGACGCACTGTGTCGTAAATTGGAAAAGCAAGATAAAAACAGCGCCATCGACAACCGGTCCATCCCATTCGCCGCGCCACGGGTCAGGACATAGGTAAAATACTTGCCGTGGTAAGGAGTCATGCTCATCGGCTGCAGCAGTCTGCCATCATGTTCCGCCAAAGCCAGACGGCTGTAAATTCTTTATGAGAGATCAGCGTTCGAGGAAAACAGCGTCCAGAGTCGGAGCAGTGAGAACAGCATCACTCCATGCTTCCAGTTCCTCCTCTTTGGCACTCCCTAAGCGCTTCTGTGCCCACTGAGGCAACACGCCAAAGCGGCGCTCAAGCAACCTTTTCAGTATCCGTGATTCGCCTTTTGCAACGCCTTCGGCCATACCTTTAGCCATGCCCTTAGCCATGCCCTTAGCCATACCCTTGGCCATTCCAATTTTTTCAACGCTCGTAATGTATTGCACTTTTTCTCTCTCCTCAATTGTTTCAAGTTCCTGCCAGACCTTATTATTCAGCAATTCCGGCAATTGCATTAACCAATCAAGCACATTAAATAAATTGATAACGCGCTGTTTATCCCAATGCTGCTCATACAGTATTCGCAACAACCGGAGTTTCGCGTAGTACCGTTCATCATCCTGCGTTTTGGTTTTTTGCGTTAAAATGTGCGCCGCAGTAATCCAACCAAAAGCGTTATCCGATGCCAGAAGCTCATCAAGTTTGTCTTCATAATCGGTCAGCTTGGCAACTGGGAACTCCAGCGTATGGCGGCATCCCAGCACAGAAAAACCATAAGAGGCCGGCTTCCACATCTTGTGTTCATCGGCCAGCACCGCCAAACTTGCGACAGGCCTTTTGTATCGGTCAAAAATCCTGTAATTGTATACAAACATCCGCTCGGCAAACTCGGCCTGCTTGGTACCCTGCACTTCAACATGAATGTATATCCAGCTTTCATCACCACAAAGCTCGGTCACCCTGACCAGCCGGTCAACAAAGCGTGTGCCCAACTCAGCATCCTGCACCACCGCCCGAAGCTCCTGATCCAGAAAAACATGCTCTTTCGACCAATCAATTTGCGCATAAGCATCCTTGAAGTAAAAAGCCATGAACTCTCCAAAATAATGCTCAATAGCCTCTTTCCACGGGCTGTCGTAATGATCGTTCGCGCTCTCCATACCTTTCTTTTTGTTTCAACACCATCAACTCAGCAAAAGCACACCATTGCGGCAACAATCCACAATCAGCCCTGATCACTTCAAATATATCTGCCATGACTCGTAAAACAAAATCGTTCAGGTGCCCGCGCCAGCGCTTGCCTCTCTGTCAATAATGCGGTCAAACGATACATCAATACATTGATATCAATAACCAGAAGCAAGGAGCAGCGAGCATGAGCAAGCAAGCGAAAAGCAGAGCACCATTTGCCAATGAGGGCGATGCCATCAGCATTGGCGGGTTACGTATTGAGCACCGCACCAACCGCATCGAGATCTATGGCAACATTGATATCACCCGCTATCAGGCAGGGCTGGTTCAGATTGGTTCCTGATTGAGCGTGCAGGTAATGCGGCATGCTGTTTCTTTAGCTTGCGCGCATGGCAGCAGAAGCATTGCTGCTTGCCCGGAAAAAATAGCTTGCACCCCTCAAAAAATGATAAATACGCCAAAAGCAGTACAATATTCATAATCCCTGCGTACATTACCCCCAAACACATCCAGCAATAGATGCAGGGATAAGTGTTGTTATAGGGGACAGTATAAGACGAAGAAATAAAAGGCAATACATCGTTTAACTTGCATAACTATCGCGAGGTGAAGACATGTTACGCACCATCCTTAGCTTTCTTGGCTCCCTTGCTCTATATCTCATTATTGGTGGCACCGTCATCGCGGGCTTTTACAATCCGAAGTTTTTCATTATTCCTGGCTCTATTATCCTACTTGCCGGTGCGGTCGTGATAACTGGCAACATCGTTATTGGTCGTCGATTGCGAAGAGCTCAAGATGAGTATTATAAATTACAGAGGGAGTTCGGCTACGACGCTAAGAATCAATGTCCCCATCTGCTTTTTACTATCAGCCAGAATAATATCGGCGTTTTCACAATGACGGACAAATGGTGCAGAGTCTGCGGGAAACACCTTGGGCCAGCAAAACTCAACAAATCGATTTTTGGGAAAAAATGGGAATAGGTGAAAAGGATGCCTGACCTGCAGCGCTATATTTTGCAGCTTCCCAAGGGCAGTGCGTTGGTTAGCAGCTGTTTGCTGTCCTGCACCGGCAGTCTGCAGTAGTCCACCCGCTCAGTCACGCTTTTTGCATCGCAGCGGGCGAGGTTCAGGCATGAGTGGATAATTCGGTGTAATATTGAACATCGAGTGCGTACCATTTTCCATTTCAAACCAAAGGAAAATATCATGTCATTAGACCAAGCAAGATTGTTCATCGAGAGGATGAAGTCAGACGAAGCGTTTGCCAAGCGTGTTTTTGCAATTGAGGATGTTGCCGGGCGGTTGGCGTGCATCCAGAGCGAGGGGTTTGATTGCAGCGAGGTAGAGATTAAAGAGGTATCAGGTGAGCTGAGTGATGCTGAATTAGATTCGGCGGCGGGCGGTTTAACGTCAGGAAATTTTTTTGCTTTTGCCATTATAGGGGGGGGGCGGTGGATACCGTGTTAATACGCATTAAACTTAAATTAAGTTAGAGCATAACTCGTTTACACCCCTTTGCAGAGGTCATTTTTCCACGTAAGGCTTGTATGATGTCGGAGTGGTCATAAACCGCTCAGGCATCAGGTTTGAACCATGCCCCCTGTGATGTGAAGCCTACCGAATTGGTAGCGTAATGCATAGCTGAACACTATTTTGATTTGTTCCGCTTTGTATAAAAATATTTCCTTTTGGGTATTAAATTCTTACTCTGGAGGGTATGCTCCATGCAAGGAAGCAGGCCCTTTTGACCTGACGGGAAGGACACGAGTTAACACTGTTGTTTGGACCTGATTATGCATACCCCCAAAACGAAACGCTTCTCCATACCTGTATTTGCATTAGCTTCAGCCTTGATTGTCGGCTCAAGTTTCTATTTGGGCATCCATCTGCAGGCCTTTAGTGAACGTACTCGTCAGGTACAGCAATCGCTCGACACGGATAACCAGTGGTCGGCAGATGATGGTTCAAGTCCGTCGTGCACTGCTGGAGATGAACAATATCGAGGCAGTGCTTCTCAAGCAACGCTCCGATGAAGCATCTGCAGAGTTGCAGGATACGATTTATGCCATGATCATAGGATTCGGTTCAGGTATTTCTCTCCTGTTTTTATCTTATGTTGCGGTCAACCGGGAATTCGCCCTACGGAAGAAGGCTGAGGAGGCCGTGTTGGATTATGTAAAGCAGTTGGGAAACGCAATGGAAAGCACGCTCCAGGCTGTAGCAAGGGTAGTGGAAGCCCATGATCCCTACACTGCAGGTCATGAGTTGCGCGTTGGCCAGATTTCGGCGGATATAGCACGGGAAATGGGGTGGAGCGAAGAAAAGTGTAACAGTCTGCAGCTCATCGGATTGGTGCACGACATTGGCAAAATGAGCATACCTTCCGAGATACTTTCCAAACCGGGCAAATTGTCAGCAATGGAGTTTGAGCTCGTCAAGACTCATGCTGAACAAGGCTATCAAATCCTCAAGAATGTCGAGTTCCCTCTGTCGATTGCAGAAATCATCCGGGAACACCACGAGCGTATGGATGGCAGTGGCTATCCGCAGGGCCTGAAAGGAGAGAAGATACTGATTGAATCGGCATACTTGCTGTAGCCGATGTGCTTGAAGCCATGACCTCACATCGCCCTTACAGGGCCTCTTTAAGCCTTGAAGCTGCCATTCATGAAATTGAGAGTCATCGGGAGAAGCACTTCGACCCTGAGTTGATACCATGCTCCGCCTGTTTCGCGAAAAAGACTATCATCTGCCTGGCTGAAGTAAACCAACCCGAAACAGGGAGTCTACCATTTGAAGAATTTACGGTTTTCTCTTCTCTCAGTATCCTCAGCTCAGGCGGTGGCTCGCTGATCTTGTAACGGCGCATCAACGCACTTTAAATCTGCGCGCATTCGCTTGCCCCCGCCAGCGCTTTTGCAGCAGAAGCATTGCTGCTTGCCCGCAATGCCGCATCGCAGTGCGCGCAGTGGTTGGGCGCTTTGCACCCCAGTTGCAGTGGCAGCATCAGCAGGAGGGCAGAGTAGCCGCAATGCAGCAGCCACCAGAATGACTCCGCTTCGCTCCGCTGCAGGGCGCTTCAGCGTCAGGCAAAGGCAAGCATGCCGCAAGGGGTTCGCACCCCTATAACCCGCCCGAATTGCAGCATAAATCATGCTTCGGCATGAGTGGATAATTCGGTATAATATTGAACATCGAGTGCGTACCATTTTCCATTTCAAACCAAAGGAAAATATCATGTCATTAGAGCAAGCAAGATTGTTCATCGAGAGGATGAAGTTAGACGAAGCGTTTGCCAAGCGTGTTTTTGCAATTGAGGATGTTGCCGGGCGGTTGGCGTGCATCCAGAGCGAGGGGTTTGATTGTAGCGAGGTTGAGATTAAAGAGGTTTCGGTTGAGTTGAGTGATGATGAATTAGATAGTGTTGCAGGGGGGGTATGTAAGAGTAATGAAAGGATCGGATATTATAGACCCTTCAAAGATCAAATTACAATATGTTAGAGAGTGCCCACACCTTCGGCTAACCCCTTTCGGGGGGCAGATTTTTGCTACGATACCTTTGCTCTGCCGGAATAGTCCTAAATGTTGAATAAAAATAAATTGAATTACCGTCATGTCATTAGACCAAGCAAGATTGTTCATCGAGAAGATGAAGTCGGAGGAAGCCTTTAGGGACCGCATTTTGGCAATTAAAGATGTTGATGCGAGACTTGCTGCGGCAAGCGAAGCCGGATTTGAGTTTACTGAAGAGGAGGTCAAAGAGGTACAGAGCGAGTTGAGTGATGACCAACTCGATGGGGTAAGCGGCGGCAAGGTTCCAGGTACGGGGTGTATGACGGTTGGCCTGTCAAATTTGCCATTCTGTTGAACACCGTACTTCCCGTAAACCCCGAGAGTTGGGCCGATTATCGCCAGTCTACCTATACAATGCCGGAGTGGTCATAAACCGCTCTGGAATCAGGATTGAACCATGATGGATTTATTTCTCAACCCCCAAACCAACGAGGCCCCCGTGAATGCACAGGAACAACAACAGGCAATGGGCAAAATCATTGCCAAAGCATGGGCTGATGAAGCCTATAAGCTGAGACTGATACACAACCCTGCTGACGTACTCAAGGAAGAAGGATTACCAGTACCTGAGGGCATCACTGTGAAGGTTGTTGAAAACACGCCGGCTCTCTTTCATGTTATTCTCCCGCGAAACCCGGGTGGAGAGCTTACAGACGAAGATTTGGATGCAACTGCAGGAGGCTTAGTTAACTTGGCGTTATGTTCAAGTTATTAATACCTAACCTGATCGATAAGTAATAAAAAAAGCCCTCAACTTATAGGATAAAGTGTTATATTAAAATGGGTAACGTCGAAATTACCACCCAATAGAACACAACCAAATAGGTAGAGA
>CAJAOR010000149.1 GCA_903942355.1 uncultured Chlorobiaceae bacterium
CCTGCAAGTGGCTTCATTTGCGATAACGACACTTATCACATGAACACAGCCATGAGCATCTCCATTTTTTACTCAAAATTTCGATTTTTGTGGCTATCATGAATTATTCAGGCTAAACCAAACCTGAACGCATGAAGAAACAGAAGGTTACGACTCAAAAGCCAAAACTCACCTATCGAGTCAATGAGCAGATTCGTGTTCCGCAAGTCCGTATTATTTTTCCGGATGGAACACAGGAGGTGATGAACACCATTGATGCCAAGCGGGTTGCCGAAGAGCGGAATCAGGATCTGATTGAAGTACAGCCAAACGCCGAACCTCCGGTTTGCAAGTTCGACAACCTCGGCAGGCTGCTCTACAAGATGGACAAGAGGGACAAGGATCTGAAGAAAAAACAGAAGACCACCACCCTCAAGGAGCTGCGGTTTCATCCGAACACCGACAAGCACGACTTCGACTTCAAGACCGCGCATCTTGAGGAGTTTTTGCGCAAGGGCAACCGCGTCAGGGCAACCATCGTTTTTCTGGGACGCTCCATTATCTACAAGGATAAGGGGCTGGAGCTGGCCGAGCGCCTGACTGAACGGTTGAGCGTGGTGAGCACCCGTGACGGTGATCCAAAGTTTGAGGGTAAAAAGCTTTTCGTCTATTTTGAGCCCGACAAGAAGAAGATCGACGCTTATGATCGCATCAGGGCAAAAACAAATCAGCCACCGGCAGCGCCACTTGCGCCTCTGGCTCCTGAGGATCTGATTGAAGAAGAGCAGTAATCAAGAAAATTCGAGCAATTTTATTCTACAAAAAATATAAAGGACGATCATGCCTAAAATGAAATCTCACCGTGGAGCATGCAAACGGTTTAAGACGACAGCATCCGGAAAAATCAAGCGTGAACGCATGAATGGATCGCACAACCTTGAGAAGAAGAACAGAAAGCGCTCACGCCGTCTCCATCAGTCTACGCTGCTTGAAGGCACCAAGGCGAAGCAGATCAAACGGATGATTCAGGCTTAAATTTTTAACATTAACTCGACACAACGATGCCTAAAGCAAATAACGCCGTTGCCTCAAAAGCACGGAGAAAAAGAGTCTTAAAAAAAGCCAAAGGGTTCTGGGGATCACGCGGCAATATTCTGACCGTTGTCAAACATGCGGTCGATAAAGCTGAACAGTACGCCTACCGTGACCGTCGCGTTAAAAAACGCACCTTCCGTTCGCTCTGGATTATGCGTATCAACGCCGCTGCACGCCTGAACGGCACCACCTACTCCCGCCTGGTTAACGCCATGCTGAAGAAGAATGTCGAAATCGACCGCAAGGCGCTCGCCGAGATTGCCGTCAAGGATCCGGCTGCCTTTGCACAGATTGTCAAATCGGTTATCGAATAAGATTTACACTGGTACCATAATGGAAGAGAGCATTCGCAAGTTACAGCAGGAGATTGTTGAGTTTGAGATTAAAGCGCAGGCCGATCTTGAAGCCTTTCGCCTCAAGTACACGGTTCGGAAAGGGCTCATTGCAGCTCTTTTCGGCCAGCTCAAGTCGGTTGACCCTGCTGACAAACCGCGAATTGGTCAGTTGCTCAACCAGCTCAAGCAGACGGCTGATGCAAAGCTCACCGAAGCGGAGGAGCGGCTTGCATCAACCGAAAGCAGCAGCAACAAAGGCATTGACCTCACCCTCCCCGGACGACGCTCCTTTACCGGCAGCGAACATCCGGTACAGAAGGTGCTTGGCGAGATGAAGCAGATCTTTTCAGCGATGGGATTCGGCATAGCAACCGGCCCCGAACTGGAGCTCGACAGCTACAATTTCGACATGCTGAACTTTCCGCCCGACCACCCGGCTCGCGACATGCAGGACACCTTTTTCGTCACCAGCGGCAACCCCGGCTCCGACGTGCTCCTCAGAACCCACACC
>CAJAOR010000150.1 GCA_903942355.1 uncultured Chlorobiaceae bacterium
ACTCACCCAACATCGTTGTAACTTGTTTCATGGTCTGGAACTCCTTGTGTATAGGGCTGATAGAAAAGGTTTCGTCACTTTTAATATCGCCGTTTCTCAAGTGTTTTCCAGACCTTCTTTATTTTTTACCGGACACTACTGTATTAGTCTGCAAAAAGCATGGATTATTGCGTATTTCGGGAACCCGACAGTTCTGACTCATAAGTTCTCAACCTGTCCATATTAATTATCTTCATTAGTATCTTTATAAGCCGTTTTAGGATGCATCTGTAACAATCAATACATGAACCTTAACGAGAAAAATCATGAAACTTTTTGCAAAAACAGGCATTGCCCGGTTATGGATAATCTTGCTGGTCGCCGGATTAAGTATGGTTTCGGTTACAGCCGTATCGTCAGCGGTTACTGTTGGTGAAAATTATGGTGGAGGAATTGTCTTTTATGTTGATAAAACAGGGGAACACGGCTTGATTGCGTCCAGAGCGGATATGGCGGGTCATTCTGAAAATTATCCTGAGGGGTATTTTAAATGGGAAGAGGCCAAAGCAGAATGTTCTGACCTCAATGAAAATGGTTATACCGACTGGTACTTGCCAAGCAAAAGTGAACTGAACAAACTTTATCTCAAAAGAAATATTGTTGGTGGTTTTTTGGTCGATACCTACTGGAGTTCTACTCCAAGCAGTGCTGCTATCGCATGGCTTCAGGCTTTTCGTGACGGGAGCCAGTGGGATCACGGAAAGCCGGAATATGCCTATCGTGTCAGGGCTATACGAGCTTTTTAAATTTCAAAGACCATAACATCCAATATTTTACGGTTTTTGAAATTAAGTATTTGAGTTGTCTTAACGGTATGATTGCTTGTTAAATATTGCACTATTAATTTCAGAGTACCCAAGAAAAGCATTTAAGTCTAAACCGTATTTTTGAATTGGAATAAATCAAAAGATATTTTACCTTAATGAGGTTTCATTTTGTAAAAACATTTCAATTATCAGGAATTACTCATGTCAACACTTACAGAAATCCAGACTCAAATAGCTGAACTTCAGAAAAAGGCTCAGGATATTATCAACTTGGAGCGTAAAGCTGTTATTGATGATATCAAAGCCAAAATGACTGCCTATAATATCTCATTGGAGGAACTTGAAAAAAAGGGAAAGGCTGTAAAATCTGCACCAAGAAGCCCATCACCCATCAAGTACAGGAAGAGCGAGACTGAATACTGGGTAGGCAGAGGACCAAAACCACAATGGGTTAAGGCAATTGAAAGTGCTGGTGAAAATATTGAATTATACAGGTTAGCAGAATAACGAGGTAACTCCGGTTACTTATTTACCTCTTCAAGAAAATTCCAGCAATCTCATTATTTTTGCCTGTTTGAGATTGCTGGAATAAGGCCAATTGAGCCCCCCGTGATTATTCAGCACTGCATCGAAAACATGGGTGGCGTAAGGTTTTTTCTGTAGGCTTCGGGCAGTCGCTTCATGGCTGCCAATGCCTGCGCTTCCTGCTCAAAAAGACCAAAAACTGCAGAACCACTTCCGGAAAGGGATGCAAAAACGCATCCGGCTTCAAGCAGGCTTACTTTGACTTGGCGAACGGCTGGGAAATGATCAAACACAGCAAGTTCAAAATCATTTTCAAAAGCTGGCAAACCCTCCTTTTTGTCGAAAAGGCAAAGCTCAGATACCAGTTTTTTCATGTCGGGCAGTTGACGATCAAATCGCGGATAAAAGTTCTTGTATGCCCAGGCGGTTGCAATGTGCTCTTCAGGAAATGCGGTCACAATATAATAAGGAAGAGTAAGGCCGAGATCATCAAGTTCATCACCGATGCCTCGCGCATAGGCGAGCCCTTTCATGCTCAAGAAATAGGGCACATCAGCACCAAGTTTCACTGCGAGAGCATGCAATTCGACTGGAGAGACGTTGACCTGCCAGCGCTCATTAAGTATCCTCAGTACGGTTGCCGCATCACTGCTTCCACCTCCAAGCCCTGCGCCAAAAGGCACCTGTTTTTGCAGCTTCATGGCCACACCCTTCCTGACGCCAGCAAACTGCTGCAGGGATTTCGCTGCCCTGATACAAAGGTTGTTATCGTCAACCGGAAGATCAATATTGGAACAACTCATCGAAATCAATTCAGAGTCAGTGAATTCGATGGTGTCATACCAGTTAATCGGCGCAAAGATGGTCTCAAGGGTATGATACCCGTCATGGCGTTTACCGGTGATAAGAAGACCAAGATTAATTTTAGCAAAGGCTTTGACGGTGAGCGGAAGCATAGAATGCAATTGATTTTATAGAGAAATATTTGGCATATTCAAAGAAGACAAAATGCCGCAGTAAAATGCTGAACAAGAATAAACTGCAAAATCCATGCTTTCTGAAAAGAGGTTATTACGCATGCGCAAAAGCGCTGCATCTCTGTGTTTTGCACTTTCTGTTGTGCTCTTATCGCCACCCGTTCTGCATAGCGCTGAAGAACACTCATATGCACAAACAATACAGCAATATGTTGGTGAAGATAAGGTTTATTTGTTAGAAAATATCCGGCAAAACATCACCCGCCCTTCTGAAAAAATGGTGGTTGATGCCCTTCTTTGTGAAAGTGGCCCGCAGGCAATAGAGCTTTTCAAGAAACAGTTGAGAGATTATCCGGATCCTCTGCTTGATCAGCTCAGCACCTCACGAATCTCCGCCTACAGACTGGCGCTCCAAAGTACGGCTTCGCTTCCTAAGCTTTCACGACCCCTGCCTCCGCCGAAACCGGGTCTTGCAGAAATACCGGACACCACAAGGCAAAATACCGCGCCTCTCCCGGCGCCTTTGCCAGAGAGATCCAAAAAGGAATCGGCTATGTCAGAAAAACGTGGTTTTACCTTGCAGTTCGGAAGTTTCGCAAACAAAGAGGCGGCAGAAGCACTTGCTGATCAGATCTCCGTTTATGAAACGACAAAAACTATCCGGCAAGGTGGGTTGTTTAAAGTGCGGCTGAAAAAAGCCTATGCCACAAGAAAAGAGGCGGCGGATGTGGTCAAAGAGATGCCGTTCAGCGCAATTGTTGTTGACGAAAACGAGGCGCCACATTGAACATAAGGCAAAAAAAGCTGATGAAACGAGAAAACACCATCGTCGGACAATCTGTCCTGATTTCACAACTCAAGCAACTTGCCCTCCAGGTTGCCGAAACCGATATTACGGTATTGATTATCGGAGAGACCGGATCAGGCAAGGAGGTGCTTGCACGCTTTATCCATGCCAACAGCCTGCGGGCCGACAAAAGCTTTATCCCTGTCAATTGCGGAGCCATTCCGTCCGGCATTCTCGAATCGGAACTCTTCGGCCATGAAAAAGGTGCGTTTACCGGAGCGGTGCAAAGCAGAAAAGGTTACTTTGAAAGTGCCGACAGGGGAACCATTTTTCTTGATGAAATCGGTGAAATGCCTCTTGAAACCCAGGTAAAATTTCTCCGGGTTATTGAAACCGGTGAATTCCAGCGGGTCGGATCATCGGAGACCATCTACTCTGATGCACGTATTATCGCTGCTACAAACAAAAACATGTACCAGGCTGTTGCAGAGAAAAACTTTCGCGAAGATCTCTTTTACCGTCTGCGCAGCGTAGAACTTCAGATACCCCCACTCAGGGAGAGAGAGCGCGATATCCTCCTGCTTGCCGAGACGTTTGTTCATGAGTTTGAACAAAAACATAAAATAGTTTTTGAAGGCTTCAGCCCTGATGCTACGGAAATGCTGATGCGCTATCCCTGGCCGGGTAACGTCAGAGAACTCAGAAATCTTATTGAATCCCTGCTTGTGCTTGAAAAAGGAAAATACATTACCCCGGAAATTCTTGAAAAACATCTGGTTCAGCGAAACAGGTACAAGAGTCTGGTGCATGACCCTGCCAAATCGGAAAAAAACGAGCTCCAGGTTATCTACAGTAACATCCTCCAGCTTCGGCAGGAGGTAAGTGATATCCGTCTGCTGCTTCAGCATCTAGTCCAAACCAAACCATTCACACCGTTGCTGCTGCCCGATACATCGGCAACCCTTCCGCCAATCGCTACCGCATCGAGACCGGCCTTTGAGGAAAATGGTC
>CAJAOR010000151.1 GCA_903942355.1 uncultured Chlorobiaceae bacterium
CCGGAGAAACACCTGAAAAGAAATTTTCGCCCGGCAAGTTAGTTAATCAATATCGTAAAACACAATGAAACGCTTGATTGCCGAACGCGAAAAAGCCCGCCTTGGGGGTGGAGAAAAACGCATAGAAGCGCAGCATAAAAAGGGCAAGTTTACGGCTCGCGAACGTCTTAATTTGCTGCTTGATGAAGGCAGTTTTGAAGAGTATGACATGTTTGTCACACATCGGACAACTGATTTTGGCCTTGACAAGCAAAACTATCTTTCAGACGGAGTCATTACCGGTCACGGTACCATTGATGGTCGTCTTGTCTATATTTTCTCTCAGGACTTTACCGTTCTTGGCGGTTCGCTCTCAGAAACCAATGCCCTGAAAATCTGCAAGGTGATGGACCAGGCCATGAAAGTCGGCGCCCCCTTCATCGGAATCAACGACAGCGGTGGGGCAAGAATCCAGGAAGGGGTCAGAAGCCTTTCCGGCTATGCCAGCATTTTTCAGCGGAACGTCATGGCATCCGGGGTCATTCCCCAGATATCCGCAATTTTCGGTCCCTGTGCAGGCGGCGCGGTCTACTCCCCTGCACTTACTGATTTCGTGGTCATGGTCGAAAAAACCAGTCATATGTTTGTCACCGGCCCGAAAGTTGTCAAGACCGTTACCGGAGAGACCATCACCGATGAGGATCTTGGAGGCGCTTCGGTTCATGCAACAAAATCAGGAGTCACCCATTTTGTAGGCGCGGATGAAACCGAAGGAATCCTGCTGATCAAAAAGCTGCTCAGCTACCTGCCGCAGAACAATCTTGAAGAACCGCCTCTTGCCGTTTGTGATGACCCGGCCGACCGCCTTGACGACAAGCTGAACTCCATCATACCCGAAAAGCCATCCATCCCGTATGACGTCAAGGATATTATCTATTCGATTGCCGATAACGGAGAGTTCCTCGAAGTTCAGCGGCAATATGCAAGAAACATTGTTATCGGCTTTGTCACCTTCAACGGCATCTCAACCGGTATCGTTGCCAACCAGCCCAACTACCTTGCCGGTTGTCTTGATATCAACGCATCATGCAAGGCGGCAAGGTTTGTCCGATTCTGCGACGCCTTCAACATCCCCATCGTTACCCTTGTCGATGTTCCCGGCTTCCTTCCCGGCAGTGCGCAGGAGTTCGACGGCATTATCACCAACGGTGCTAAACTGATTTTTGCCTATGCAGAAGCCACGGTGCCAAAAATCACCATCATCCTGCGAAAAGCATATGGTGGAGCATACATCGTCATGAGCTCCAAGCAGCTTCGAGGTGATGTCAACTATGCATGGCCGACAGCCGAAATTGCTGTTATGGGCCCGATAGGTGCCATTGAGGTACTCTACAACAGGGATCTGAACGCCATCGAAGATAAGGATGAACGGGCCAAGTTCGTTGCTGATAATGCGGCGGAGTATCGTGAAAAATTCTCCAATCCCTATGAGGCGGCAAAATTCGGCTATATCGACGATATCATCGAACCGCGCAATACCCGTTTCAGGATAATCCGCGCCCTGCAGACGCTGCTGACCAAAAAAGATCAGAATCCCCCGAAAAAGCACTCGACCCTACCATTGTAAACCGGAAATAAACCATGATATCAATCATTCAATATTTTCCGATCAATCTCTCGGCGATCCAAAGCCAGCATCTGGCGCTGGCTGTCATTGGGTACAGTGTCGTCTTTCTTACCTTCTTTCTACTCGCGCTGCTCTTCAGCGTGATCCCGAAGATTCTCTCCTGGAATGTCAGAAGAACATTTGACAATCAGGGTGACGAGACAAAAAAAGCCTTGGGAGGAAATACGATTCCCGGAGAGGTCAGTGCCGCCATCGGTATGGCTATCTCACTCTATCTCGATGAGCTTCACGATCAGGAGACGGCAATTCTGACAATCAGAAAGGTCGGCAAAAGCTATTCGCCCTGGAATTCAAAAATCTACAATGTCATTAATTTCAAAGGGTTTCAAGGATGAGAAAATATAAATTCACGATCAGCGGAAACCGCTACAATGTCG
>CAJAOR010000152.1 GCA_903942355.1 uncultured Chlorobiaceae bacterium
GCAAAATTAAGCACCATAAAGAGAGCAAAAGCCGCATTGGCCCTGACTGCCAGGCCAAAAACAAGTCCTAGGCCGATGATGAGTTCTCCTACCGTAACAATCCATGCGATCGGAAAGGCTAATGGAATGGCAAACTGTTTAAGGTAGATAGCCTGGAAGGAGCTGGCGGGGAGTTCACCAAGCCGACGGATGAAAAACCCCTGCATGAGGTCGCTCCATAGCCACCCCTTTACCAGCTTGTGCCAGAACCCATAAAGAAAAAAGAGGGCAAAAAGATAACGTCCGAAAAGAAAAAGAGTAATCCCGACAGTTTTTAGAGGATTCTTTTTCATCTTCATCATGGTTATAGTCCGTTGCGCTCGAAGATGATATCGACACTGTTCTTCAGCTTTTTCAGGATATTTTCAGCGCTGAACAGTTCGGCGATCTCATCGGGGTTGATGTGTTTCAGTAACTCTTCATCTTTCAGTACCAGGTCACGCAGGTGTACTTTGGTCGACCAGCTCTCCATGGCGTTGCGCTGTACCAGACGGTAAGCCTCTTCACGGGTCAGCCCTTTGGCGGTGAGGGCAAGAAGAATGGTTTGTGACGTGGTCAGGCCGTAGGATGAATTGAAGTTCTCCTCCATTCTCTCCGGATAGACGAGAAGGGTATCGAGTGCTTCGCTGAAGGTGCGCAGCATGTAGCAGAGCGCAGTGGTTGAATCGGGCATGATAATGCGCTCAACCGATGAGTGGGAGATATCCCGCTCGTGCCAGAGTGCGACGTTTTCCATGGCAGCCAGGGAGTTCGAGCGAACCACGCGGGCAAGACCGGTAAGACGTTCAAAGGTGATCGGATTGCGCTTGTGGGGCATGGCGGAACTGCCTTTCTGTCCCTTGCTGAAAAACTCTTCGGCCTCACGCACTTCCGTCCGCTGCAGGTGGCGAAGCTCAACGGAGAATTTTTCGAGAGATGAGGCGATGATGGCCAGGGTCGTGGCAAATTCAGCGTGGCGGTCGCGCTGGAGAATCTGGGTCGATATAGAGGAGGGTTCGAGACCGAGTTTGCGGCAGACGGCGGCCTCAATATCGGGTGAAAGGTGCTGATAGGTTCCGACTGCTCCTGAGATTTTTCCTACGGAGATGGTGGCCACTGCCTTTTTCATCCGTTCGAGGTTCCTGAGCATCTCCTGGTGCCATAACAGCAGTTTCAGGCCGAAGGTTGTTGGCTCGGCATGAATGCCGTGGGTTCTGCCCATTTCAAGGGTGTATTTAAACTCGACAGCCCTTTTCGCAAGAACACCAACCAGTTGCTGGATATCGGCAACCAGAATTTTGCCGGCATCACGCATCTGCATGGCAAGGCAAGTATCGACAACATCCGAAGAGGTCAGGCCTTCGTGAATATAACGGGAATCGGGACCGACATGATTGGCGACGTTGGTCAGAAAAGCTATGACATCATGCTTGGTCTCTTTCTCGATCTCAAGAATTTCGGGGACATTGAAAGAGGCTTTCTTCCTGATCATCTCAAGCGCCTCAGCCGGCACAAATCCGGCTTCCATACGTGCTTCGACAGCGGCAATTTCAAGCTGTAGCCAGCGTTCAAATTTGGCCTCTTCTGTCCAGATAGCTGCAATGTCTTTGGGTGAATAGCGTGGTATCACTTGTTGGGTTCGGTTTAGGGTGTTGTCGTAAAGCCAGTTCAATATAGTGACCGGATCCATGAAAAACCACATTTTCGGAAAAGAGCTGGGTTATGGCTTTTCACGCTTTTTTAGTTTCATTACTCAGTTCGCGGTGTATTTGCCGGATGTAGTCGAGAGCGGCATCACGGCTGTAGGGAATGAGCCCGTCAATAACGGCATTTTCCATCCTTTTCTTGATCATTCCGACCATCTTTCCTTCTGTCAGGCCGAGCGTTGTCATGATATCCTCGCCGCTGATAGGGGGGCGCCATTTGGCAAGCTGGTCTTTTTCGCCAACTTCGGCTATTTTTTCTTCAACATGGTTAAAGTTGCTCATGATCTGGGCAACTTTTCGCGGGTTTTTGCTGGTGACGTCTGCCCGACAGAGGCTCATGAGGTCCTGAAGATCCTCTCCTGCATCAAACATAAGGCGCCTGATGGCCGAATCGGAGATTTCCTCTTTCGACAAGGGGATCGGCCGGTGATGGAGACGCACCATTTTCTGGACATAGGCGAGCGGATCGAGCGGCCAGTGCATCTGCCGGAATATCCTGGCTACGATTTTCGGGCCAACGGCATCATGGCCGTGGAATGTCCATCCAGCGCTTTTCGTGAAGCGTTTTGTCGCAGGCTTTGCAATATCGTGCAGCAACGCGGCGATTCTGAGCCAGAGGTTGCTGGAGTGTGCAGCAACATTATCGATAACCTGAAACGTGTGGAAGAGGGTATCCTTGTGCCCCATTCCGTCAACCTGTTCAATACCGGCCATGGCAACAACTTCCGGCAGAATCTCCTTCAGCACTCCGGTTTCATAGAGGGTAATCAGTCCCGTTGACGGGCGGGAGGAGAGCATTATTTTAAAAAACTCATGGCTTACTCTCTCCATAGAAACAATCCTGATTCTTTCGCGCATGCTCTTCATGGCCTCAATTACTTCAGGGAGCAGCCTGAAATTAAGCTGGGCAGCAAACCGGGCAGCCCTCATCATGCGTAAAGGATCATCGGAAAAGGTCTGCAGTGGATCAAGCGGGGTTCTCAGGATTCTGGACTCTATATCCTTCATACCCTCAAAGTGGTCGATGATCTGGTTCCGCCCTTCGCTGTTGAGCACGAGGGCCAGCGCATTGATCGTGAAATCCCTGCGTGAAAGATCGTCATCGAGTGTCCCGATGAGGGTTACCGGTTTTCTTGAATCGCTGTTGTACGATTCTTTGCGGGCACCGACAAGTTCAACCTTGAAGGTTCCCAACAGGTCTGAAAGCTCAAGCTGTGCGGTGCGGAAGCGCTCAAAAAGGACGAAATTCCGGCCGTTCAGTTCGTCACGTACCGCTTTTGCAAAAGAGACCGGATCATCGGTGATCATAATATCGATATCGGTACAGGATCTCTGCATGATCATGTCGCGGACATATCCGCCGACAAGGTAACAGCCGATCCCGCTTTTATCGGCCATGTCGCCGATACGGTAGAGGATCTCCGGTATAGGGCTCTGTGAGCTTGTTGTCATTACCTGTTGTTTGTCAGTGCCAGGGTCAATCATTCAATGAGAGCTGCATTGGCAGCAATTTCATCAACGATTTTGCCTGCAACCATAATTGCCCGGCGGCCGTCGAAGGAACTGACGGTTGGCGGAATGTTGTTTCTGACGGTATTGATAAAATGTTCAAGTTCCTCGCGCAACGCATTTGTTTTTGGAACTTCAGGGATAATATGGTCGAGCACCTTTCCCTGCATGGTCTCATGGATTTCACCAAACTGTTCAAGTATTTTACGCGCTGCAAAAGATTTCAGCGGATTTCTCGAAGATGCCTCACCCTGTTTTACAAGCCTGAATACCTCCGATTTGCCAGTTGTCAGATCAAGCGAGGCATAGCTTTTCGGGTCGGTACAAAAAAAACGGAGCTTGCGCATTTTGCTGCGGCTCAGTCTGCTTGCGGTAATATTTGCGGTTGCACCGTTGACAAAATCGATTCTTGCTGTCGCCATGTCAAGCTTGTTGGAGAATACCTTGACACCCGAAGCGGCAATATGTTTGATTTCGGATGGTATGAGCGAGAGCACCAGATCGATGTCATGTATCATGAGGTCAAGTACCACGGAAACATCGGTAACCCGTTGTGAAAAGCCGCTCAGTCGTTCAGCCTGAATATACATCGGACGTCCGATATAAGCCTCTACCGCTTGAAGTGCCGGGTTGAAGCGTTCAATATGGCCGACCTGAATGTGTACCCTGTTTTCTGCTTCGAGACGAATCAGTTCGTCAGCCTCTTCAACCGTTGTGGTTATGGGCTTTTCAATAAAGAGGTGTAACCCTTCGCGCAGCAGTGTGCAGGCGATCTTGTAATGAGAGCTTGTGGTGGTGGCAATGATGGCCGCGTCGCAAGTTTTGGCCAGAAGATCAAGGGAACTGAAGCAGGGAACACTGTATTTTTTTGCAATTTCTTCTGCTCGCTTGCTGTCGAGATCAAAGATACCGGCGCAATGAAGATCACTGCAACCCTGCGCGATTTCCGTCAGAAGCTTTGTGTGAAACTCTCCAAGCTTTCCTACTCCGATAACGCCAATCTTCATAATGTTCGTTCCTGCATCAATAATGTGGCTGGATAAGTTCTTTCAGCTGTTGCTTGCTTCAGTCGAAGGTTCAAGGGCTTCAATTTTATACTTGAAAAGGCTAAGTGCAATTGCTGCTCCCGCAACGGTCAGAATGCCGGCCACAATATAGGGCGCATGAAAGTTCATGCCGTAAAGGATACTGCCGCTGAAGGGCCCCATGATACGGGCAAATGAGTTGACTGACTGTGAAAGACCGAGAATCTGCCCCTGCTGCTGTTTATAGCTGTAAAGCGAGATCAGGGAAAGATTGATGGGTGCAACCAGACTGGTGCCGATAGCAAAAAAGAAGAGGATCACCAGCCCGATTGAAAAAAGCGAGCTCTGAGGTGCGAAAGGAACAAAAAAGACACCGATAAAGGTGAAGAGGTGGCCCCAGAGGAACAGCTTGTGCTCGCCAAGTTTTTTGATGAGTTTTCTGATAAGACCACCCTGCACCACGACAGACCAGACCCCGACATAGGCAAAGATGTAGCCGATCTGCTCGTCAGTAGCCTTGAAGTACTCTTTCCAGAGGAGAATGGAGGCGACCTGCATATTCACGATGGCAAACGTGTAGATATAGTTTGACGTCATGAGCAGGGCAAGGGGGCGTGAACTGAAGGTCAGTTTCAGTCCGTCAACATACTCGACTCGTTTTTCATCCAGAAAATGGGAGACCGATCGCCGGGGTTCGCTGTCGAGTGGCCGTTTTTTCAGAAAGCCGAACGCCATCTTCTGTGCATTCCTGTTTGACTCGGGGAGCAAAAAGATAGCAAGGATAAAGTCGATAAAGATCAGAGAGGCGGCAACATATCCAACGACAGGAATACCATAATTGTGTTTTAAAAATCCGCCGAGTACCGGGCCGATAATGAAGCCAATTCCAAAAGCAGCTCCGATCATGCCCATCGCACTTGAGCGGTTTTTGCTGTCGGTGACATCGGTGATATAGGCCTGCGCCGCAGCAATATTAGCCGATCCGATACCTGACAGTCCCCGAGCAAAAATAAGCAGCGCAATAGTGGATGCCTGCGAAAAAACCAGATAAGAGAGTGCCGTGATAAAAATACTGATCAGCATAACCGGTCGCCGGCCGATTTTGTCGCTCAGTTTGCCCCAGAGAGGGGAAAAGATAAACTGCATGATCGAAAAAATTGCAGCAATCAGTCCGATCATGAACGGACTTGCGTGAAGAAACTTGGCATAGGTCGGCAGAAGAGGCAGCACAATTCCGAACCCGATCAGGTCCAGTAAAACCGTCAACAGTAAGATGACCAGTGGAGAGCGCTTCATGCCGTGCATTTTGTTTTGTTCCGCTAAAGCCACAAAGATAAAAAAATTAACGCCGATTCTGACAGGGGAGCGGCGAAAAAATCAGGGGGCGGGTTTCTTCTCTGGATAAATTATTCGGTGTAACTGTGCAATCCCTTCAAGCACTCTCGGTCCGGGACGGAGAAAAAGGCTGTTGTCGAACCGGTCATAAACCTGACTGTGCCGGACGGCTGAAATAGTGCTCCATCCGGGACGGTTCATGACATTATCTACAGCAGAGGATTTTTTTGCCATATACATGCAGGCAATGACATCGGGACTTTTTTCAATGACCCACTCCTGAGATATCTCAAAATAATCCTTGTTCACGACGTCACCGATATTCCGGCCACCGGCGTAAGCAATCAGTGCCGAGGTATAGCTTCCTTTTCCGCCTGTCCAGAACGGATCATTCCAGATTTCAAGATAGACACTTTTTTTGCTCTTCAGGTTTTGTGCCGTTTCTTTGAACATCGCAAGACCCTTACTGAGAGAGAGCGCCAGGCTGTCAGCCTCTCTGGTGTGGCCGGTCAGTTTTCCCAGTTTTCTGAGGGTAGCAGGGATATCGTCAGGGCTTTTGCAGGTGATGCTCTCTCTCTGAATGCCCAAAGCCGATATTTTTTTCCCCATCTCCTCATCGGCCAGATCGACATCAACCACCAGATCAGGATGGATGGAGGCAAGCATCTCAAGCGAAGGGCGTCCAAAGGCTCCAACGACGGGCACTTTGGCTGCAGCCGCAGGCCAATCGCAGGCGCTGGTTCTGCCGACAAGCTGATCGCCGGCACCAATAGCAAAAATCATCTCAGTCAGGCTTGGTGCAAGGCTCACCATGGCAAGCTTGCCGGTAGGATGCTGATGTTCATTCGGCTTTTTTGTGCATCCCGCTGCCAGAAGCAGGAGTATTGAAAAAAAAACAGGAAAGACGGTTTTAGCGCGGAAGTTGATTCGCATAGTGCTGAATGATCTGCAGGTTTTCATATCTATGGCTTTCTACTACATTCTTATTCGTGACCTTTCTGTATAAGTTTTAAAGATTTAAAGGGCTAACTTCACGCCGTATGCGTTTTGAGAATACCTGCATTGAGAAATCAGATTCATCCAAGTATTTGTGGGCTATCTGGTAAACGTTCTTCCATGACGTGAACGAATACTGGGACGCTCCAGACATTTGGGCATTATTGTTGTCGAGACCGAGCTTACATACAACGACTTCAGGTCTTGATTCAAAACCTAAATCAGCATAAAGGAGCTCTGCCCATACCTTCCCAATATTCTCCGTCCTTTCAAGCTGTTTTTCATCGAATGGCATGGTGTATTTCGCCTCAAAGATATACAGGGTATCATCAACACAGATGACCAGATCAGGTTTAGCGTTGAATATTGCTTGGAGTGATCCATAAACCTGTCTATCCCCCGGTTTTTCAAGTTTACCAGCTTCTTTGAGCTTGTAAGCGATTTGTTTCGGATGGGTTTTCCATGGTTGACGCAACTCTTCTGGCTCCAGTTCGGAAAATTTTGTGAATTCGCCGGTCGCCACCCCTTCCTGGCTAGCAATCAACTCGCAAAGATCTTCCAGGAAATTGGCACTTTCTGGTTTTCCAGTGGCCATATTTTTCCGGACTTTTCTTTCGTAGTAGGCATCTCGTACCAGCGCAGCTTCACAATAGACGCGAGGAGATCCAATGAAGTCAATCCCGAGAAATTCCTTAAGAGGCCGCCAATTTGGTTGATCTTCGAGAAGAAGTCTGAACAAGTGTGCGCACAAGTCCCGCTCTTCACGGTTGTATGCCAAATAATCAAAGTTCATACGAATATTAGTTGTTTTTTAGTTCAGCGAGAATCATTATCGTCTTCTGTAATAGGGTAATTCCTATTTTTAAAGGTTTTATCCTCGGACAAGCTTGTAACCGATAAAGTAATCGAAAACGGCTCGTGCATTTCCACCAATAGAGCGATGCGCTTCGTCTGAGATGACGAGGTCAAAATCTGTTGGCGAAAAGAGCCGCTGGTATTTGTTGTTGAAAAGCAGTGACTGTACGGTGGTTACAACAATTTCGGCACGACGCCAATCGTCACGATTTTCTTTGTAGACAACGGTTTTATAATCGTTAGCAAGCGCGGCTGCAAAAGATTTCTTTGCCTGATCTTCAAGTTCGAGGCGATCCACAAGAAAAAGAACTCGCCGTGCATTGCTGGTTTTCAGGAAAAGCTTGATTACAGCAGCAGCAACAAGTGTTTTGCCTGTGCCTGTAGCCATTTCAAAAAGAAATCGATCCTTTCCATCCTTGACAGTCTTCTGCAAGGCAATAATGGCGTTCAGTTGGTAGGGGCGCAGGAACCTGAGCTTGTTGGCTTGTATGTAGCCGGGACGTTCAGCCTCATTCTTCCATGCTGCCTCAGCGGAATAGTTCGGGCGCTGTGTCAGGGCGATATCATCATCTCCAACCTGCTCGTCAATAATGCACTGAGGATCACTGGATACTTTCTGATAGCCAATGACTGAGTCAAGAGTTGGAAAGGATGTTATGATGTACGGGTTTCCCCGTTCAAGATCCCAGAAGTAGTGAAGGTTGCCATTTGAGAGAATGACGAACCGGCAGTTCTGGGAGCGGGCATACTTTCGGGCTTGCTCTTTAGCTGTAAGTGGATTTTTCTCTTCCGATTTTGCTTCAAGAACAATGAAGGGAAAGCCATTGTCGTTGAGAAGAAGAAAGTCAACAAACCCTCGGGTTACCTTTTCAAAGTTCTCGCCAAGAACGTCAATGTCCTGCGTTGTTATGGTAACCTTTGGCTCAAGCTGAATGTTTGCCCGTTGATTCCCTTCAGTAAAGAAACGCCTACCGGCAGCTTCAAGCAGCTTGTTGATTTTAATGCGGGCGGCTGCTTCCTTATGCACCATAACGGTCAATGGTTAGCGCTTTTTGGGATCGAACATAAAACCGTTAAATATACGCATCTTTTTTTCCGTTTACCCCTTTTCCAATGAGGGTCTCCAACGACGGGAAATATGGTGGGACGGACATGAGCAGGAAAAGACGGCGGTTTTACGCTGAATGTCGATAAGGAATTTCCTGAAGCGACCCCGGGTCGGTGGCGATGTATTTAAAGGTTGCAGGGTGCATCAATAAAAAGCCCCAGTGCATTACTGGGGTTATAATGGAATATACGACGGAGAACACACGCTAATCCATTACTCGCAAGTGATTTAGAAGTTGTATCTCACTCCAAGCAGGATGTTGCTGCTTGCAAAGGTTGTAATGCTTCCAGTAATATCATTATGATAATTGGATGGCTTGAAATAGCGATAACCCAGATCAACCACCACGTTTTTATCTACATTTACGCCGATACCTGCGCCGATTTGCCACGCAAAGAGTGATTTAGTTGTATAATTATTCAGATCAAGACCATGAGGAGAGATGGACACACCGCCGATGCCTCCCATCACATAGGGCGTAACGGTTGAATCATTTATGGCATAATCGTAGTAAGCGTTTGCCATATATGAGAAGTTCGAATAACTGTCATTATAGGATCGGCCATATACTTGGTCAAAATGGTTGTTCACATAGCTGAGAGCCGCCTCGACTCGGTATCCGTCACCTTTCAATCCGACTGCGCCCCCAAAAGGTACACTAGTTTTATAGCTAATGACGTAGCCATGCGAGTTACTTGAATTTGCCGGAAACCCCAAGCCGACGTTGGCGCTTACATAAGGAGTTACGGCCTGAGCAAGCGAAGGGGCTGCAAAAATACCGATAACAATTACCGTCAATAATAATTTGCGTTTCATGATTTTTTCCTGGTTTTAATGTCTGTAAAAACTCGTGAAACTACTTTTTTGAAGGATATAACTATTGAAACACCACATATACTACTTTATAATTTAATAAAAATAACACTAGATGACATTGAGTGATGGGGTTGACTTGATTGAATTGGTGGTTTCATAAGGGATAATGGGGTAAAAATCTTTAGGCTGGTCAGCTCAAAAACAAGCCTTCAGATAGCCGATGAAGTCGGAAGGCTTCACAAGGAGATGCAGGCAGTATCAAAGGGTTCTCATAACGTCGCTGATGGAGATTAGAAGAAGCGTTCTTCCTGTCTGTAATAGTCGGTGAAGTCGCGTGGGTTTTTGGGATTTGTAACAAATCAACGGTAAAGTATTTTGGAATAATAGGTGCGTATGATGTGCAGGTGATTGAAGGCAAGGGGAAGGGTGAGGGCCTCATCGAGGGGGAACCATGCAATCTCTTCTACTTCGTCCTCCATAAGTTCTATCGAACCGATACCTTTCCCGTAGAAGGCAAGTGCCACAGCATGAAAACGGTGCTCCGGAAACACCTCATTAAAATAATGGAGAAAAAGCGGTGAGGCAAAGAGCAGTCCGGTCTCTTCGCGAACTTCGCGTACGACAGCCTCTTCGGCCGTTTCATAGTCATCAATATGCCCGCCCGGCAGACACCACTGCCCGAGAAAGGGAGGGACACTTCTTTTTGTGAGCAGTATGCAATTGCTGTGATCATCAGCCGGAGTGATGATGGCCGCAACGGTAGCTTTTGTCATTTTGACGGTTTATTGAATCTGAATTTTATCAAAGGTTTACCGGTCTCTTTGTCAGGGAAAATGGTAAAAAAAGATGATTTTTGAAGGATGAAAATATCCGAAGCCTTGCGGATACTTTTTACCAGGCAAAATCGTTATAGCTCAAGACAACCAGAGGAAAGGTTTTTAACTCTTCAACATCATGGGGGCACATTCCCTTACATACAAACAGTGTATTCCGGTCTCAATCGTGGAAGCATGGGATTTTTTTTCTTCTCCGGCCAACCTTGCACGGATAACCCCGCCGGAAATGATGTTCGGGATAACCAGTGGCGACGGCAGGCAGCAGATTTATGAAGGGATGCTGATTACCTACACGCTCTATCCCTTCATGATGCTGCCGGTGCAGTGGGAAACCGAAATAACCAGGGTTGACAAACCGTTTTTGTTCGAGGATCGTCAGAAATCCGGGCCGTATGAGAGCTGGCATCACCTCCATAAGTTTCGTGAAATTCCGGGTGGCGTTGAAATGACTGATCATATTAACTATGTCATGCCGATGGACTTTTTCGGTGATATTGTCGATACGCTTATTGTCAGCCGTCGGCTTGAAGAGGTTTTTACCTACAGAAGGGACAAAATAGAAGCGATTTTAGGCCGTATGTAACCGGATTAAAAGATAATAGGGAGAAGCTGCAATGGACGGAACATTTTCACCAACCACGATAGCCGTTCTTTTTGCCGGAGGCTTGGCCCTTTTTCTCTATGGAATCAGGATGATGAGCAGCGGCCTTAAAAAAGCCTCGGGCGAGCGGATGCGACGGATGATATCGAAGGTGACCGGAAACCGTTTCTACGGGCTGCTTGCAGGAGCATTTGCCACCATGGTTGTTCAGAGCAGCAGCACCATTATTGCGACGCTTGTAGGACTGGTGCAGTCCCGGCTTATGACCTACAGCCAGGCACTGGCCGTTATTCTTGGCGCTGAAATTGGCACAACCGCCATGGCCCAGCTTGTAGCCTTTAATTTACACGATTATGCCCTGATAATTTTTGCAGCTGGTTTTGCCTTGAATGCGCTTGGAAAATCGGAATCCCTGCGTTTTACCGGAGAGGCTCTCTCTGGGTTTGGTCTTCTTTTTTTTGGATTGAAGGTCATGTCGGAGGCGGTCGCACCCCTTGAAAGCTATACGCCATTCCTCTCTCTGTTGCGTTATCTCGACAATCCGTTTCTTGGTGTTGTTGCCGGGATGCTCCTGACCGCCCTGATGCACAGCAGCGCAGCATTTATCGGTATTCTCATAACGCTGGCCCTGCAGGGTGCGTTGAGCCTTGAGGCAGGAATTGCATTGCTGTATGGCGCCAATATCGGCACCTGTATAACGGCTGTTCTGGCAAGCGCCGGAATGCAGCGTGCAGCAAAAAGGGTTGCACTGGCGCAGGTACTTTTTAATGTGGCTGGAGTGCTCCTGTTTTTTCCGTTCATTTCGCAGTTTGCGGAGCTTATCCGTATGCTCTCTCCTTCCGCAGAAGGCCTCGGAACGGGAAAGCTTGCTCTTGAGGTTCCGAGGCAGATCGCCAATGCTCACTCGATGCTCAATATTTTCATGGCGCTTTTTTTCCTTCCTTTTCTTTCGCTCTTCGATCGGGTGGTATATCGGCTGCTTCCGGATGATCCGGAAGAGACAAGACTCATTCCCGCCGTCTGGTACCTGAAGGAGTCTGCACTCTCAACACCTTTTCTGGCAATCAGCTATGTGAAGGCCGAGGTGGCAAGGATGGGCAGCATTGCCGCCAAAATGGTGCACGCATCGCTCTACCCCTTTATCAGCAGTGATCCCGGTCATGACGAGGTTTTTCCAAAACTTTCGGTTATCAAGGGGATGAACATGAGAGAGGAAAAACTTGACTTTCTTGAACGCAGGATATCGGATTATCTCATTAAAATCAGCCACAGTGCGCAGAGTGAACGGTTATCGAAGGAGATTTTCGCTCTCATGAACATTGTCAAGGGCCTCGAATCGATCGGTGATGTTATTGAGACTATTGAAGCAAGACTTCTTGAAAAAAAACGGGGATTGGAGGGCGATCTGAGCCAGGAGGGGAAAGATGAACTCATGGAGATACATAAGCTGGTCTGCATGGAAATTGAACAGCTTGCCGATTCCCTTAAGAAGATGGACTCGCAGAAAGCCGAGGAACTTCTGCAGGGTGAGGATCGCTTTAAACGATTGGTGGCGAAAGCTGAAACCGCTCATCTAAAAAGAGTTTTCCTTCTCCCCGAAGCAGAACGAACCCATGATATTCATATGGAGATAATCAACTTGCTCGAACAGGTTCACCATTACTGCAAGAGTATTGCAGGATGCATTCCCGGTTCAGCAAGACTCTGACAGGTAAATTGTTTGCATTATTGCAGACAATTTACTATTTAAGGCACAATAATTGTTCTTTCGTAGCTGGTGCCGGTTTAAAAGCCGGAGAATAGGGAATTACGTGAAAATCGTAAACTGTACCCGCAACTGTACAACGGTTAACCTGCCAAAAGCCATGCATGGCCACATGCACAAGTTTTTGTCGGTCGTTTCAGGTCACTGCACTGTTTTCTCTCCAAGGGAAAACTGCGGGAAGGCCTGTGACAGCATTCAGCCGTTATAGTCAGGAGACCTGCCAGTTATTTTTTGCATTACAAGATCGGACTACGGGTTATAGTCAGGGCAAAGCTGTACCACTTTTGCATTGCTTTCCATTTGATCTTTTTGCACAGTATTTTTTGCGGGATGTTGCAGAACCACCCGAAACATAGGGCTTTATTCCCGGTTTCGCGTTTCTGTTTTCCCCCGCCAAATCCTGTCGCTAAAAAATCAGCAGCACTGTTTTATACCGTTACACGCAGCCTTTAGATAGCCCCTGTCAGTTTATGTATTTCTAAAACTGAAAACAGGTGAACAACAAATGAACAAAAAAGTATTTCTCGTCGTCATGGCCGGGCTGCTCTCAAGCAGGGGGCTTTTGGCTGAAGAACAACCAAAAAGCTATGCAGGGGAGGAGATGGTTGTTTCGGCCACGAAAACGCTCAATTCAATTGCCGATGCCGGAGGCAGTTCGGTGACGGTCATTACAGCGGAAGAGATCAGGAAATCGGGAAAACCGACTGTTGATGAGGTCATCAAGGGGACCCCAGGGATCGACATTGTCGCAAATGGCGGATTGGGAACGCAAACCAGAATTTTCATGCGAGGCGCTGATGCGAAAAATGTGCTTGTCCTGGTGGACGGAGTTCCCTTCAATGATCCATCCGATGCAAACGGAGCCGCCAATATCACCAATCTCACCGTGGACAATATCGAGCGAATCGAAATCGTTCGAGGCCCAGTCAGTGTTCTCTACGGTAGTAACGCAACGGCGGGCATTATCAACATTATTACGAAACAGGGAAATGGCAAACCTGAATTTACCCTTGGAGCTGAATTTGGCGCATACGGAACATGGAAGGCTTATGGCAGTGCTACGGGGAAAATCGACGCTTTCCGGTACACTGTGAATCTCGCAAGGCTGAAATCGGATGGATTCTCCATTGTGGACCAGAGGAACCCTTTGATTCTGCACCCCGCCAACAAGGCTGATAACGACGGATACAGCAATACCACCCTTTCGACGAGTCTCGGTTACCAGATCAGCAAAAACGTTGACCTTTCGGGTGTTTTGAGGTATTCCGATGCATCTGCTGATCTCGACGGTACTTACAAATATACCAATTCAAAAGAGTTGTCAGGACGGGTTGCCTTGCGAATCAATACCCAGCCGGTGACGAATACCTTTTATTATAACTATTCGGACAAGGATCGCCAGTATTTCAATAACGCCTCCATCAAGGCGAGTGCCTACAAGGGATTTGTGAATGAGTTTGGTTGGCAGGGTGATCTTGCCGTGACATCGAACAACACCGTCACCGCCGGATTCAATTACCAGAATGAACGGATCGATATCTGGACACCAGCAGCGCTTGATACGGATGTCGATCTCAAGAGCGTGTTTGTCCAGGATCAGTGGCATATCGAGGGAATCGATCTGGTTGCCGGGTTGCGGCATGATGACCACGAGTTGTTTGGCGGCAAGACGACCTGGCGAATCGCGCCTTCGTACAAATTTGGCGATACCACTCTGAAATGCAGCTATGGCACGGGATTCAGAGCGCCTGCTCTCTATGAACTCTATGGCCCTTATGGAAACTCCCAGTTGAAACCGGAAACAAGCAAAGGGTGGGATGCCGGTATCGAACAGAGACTTTCTGCTAATTTCAAAATTGGGTCAACCTATTTCCGTACAGATTATACGGATATTATTTCTTGGGTTTTGACTGATCCCTTGACATATGATGGTAAATATTTTCAGGTTGTCGGTGTCACAAAGACACGTGGTGTCGAAAGCTTTATCGAATGGAAGCCAGCACCTTCGGCGTTTCTTACCCTTTCGCATACCTACACCGAGATAGATGCGATCAGTCCGGTGTCGGAGGCATGGCGTCCGAAAAACAAAATCGGGTTGTCGGGTTCATGGAAAGTTACACCGAAGCTTACCCTGAACACAAAAATGGATTGGGTCGGAAAACGCAAGGAGGTGTATGGGTTTGACAAGGATGGTAATTCCGTTACGTCACTTGACAGTTACTTTTTGGCGAATATTTCCGCCTCATACAAGTTGCAGCCGAATGTCGAACTGTATGGCAGAATCGACAATGTGTTCGACAAGTATTACGAAGAGGTCTGGAGCTACGCAACGCCTGGAAGATCTGCTTATGCAGGAATAAAGGTCAACTTCTGAACTCAAATTCTTTTCCGATCATAAAAAATGAAACCGTTATGAACATGACCATTACCGAGGCGGAAAGAGAGGCACTTTACAAGGTGATTTACAGCCGTCGCGACGTCAGGGGGCAGTTCCTGCCTGACCTGGTGCCGGATGAGGTGATTGCCCGGCTGCTTGATGCGGCGCACCATGCTCCAAGTGTCGGCTTTATGCAGCCGTGGGATTTTATTGTGGTGAAAGATGTCGAGACGCGCAGCAAAGTGAAGGCAGGGTTTGAAATTGCCCATGCTGAGGCAGCTGAAATGTTCAGCGGTGAAAAGCAGGATGCCTACCGCACATTCAAGCTTGAGGGGATCATGGAGTCACCGCTTGGCATCTGTGTTACCTGCGACCGCTCGCGCAGCGGGGATGTGGTGATTGGCCGGACAGCGAACCCAGAGATGGATCTCTACAGTTCAGTCTGTGCAGTGCAAAATCTCTGGCTTGCCGCGAGGGCTGAAAACCTCGGTGTTGGCTGGGTCAGCATCATCCATCACGACCATATTCGCCAGGCGCTCGGCATTCCTGACCATATTGTGCCGGTGGCGTATCTCACCGTCGGCTATGTCAGCTTTTTTCATGCAACGCCGGAGCTTGAACAGGCGGGCTGGCTGCCAAGAATGGAACTCGACTCCCTGGTTCACCACGAAACATGGTAATGGCTGAAAAAAAATCAAGGGCCCTCGCTGTTTTCGGCACAGCCTCTGATGTCGGCAAAAGCATTGTGGCAACGGCGCTCTGCCGGATATTCAGCAATGCAGGTATTGATGTTGCCCCCTACAAGGCACAGAACATGTCGAACAACTCCGGCGTCACCCCGGAAGGCTTTGAAATCGGTCGGGCGCAGATTGCCCAGGCCGAGGCTGCCCGGGTTGTGCCAACGGCTGATATGAATCCTGTGCTCCTGAAGCCGAACTCCGATACCGGAGCACAGGTGGTGCTGCAGGGAAAGGTCTGCACGACCGAGACAGCCAAAGGCTATTTCAGGGATACCACTCTTTGGGCTGAAGCTGCCCGGGAAAGCCTTGAACGGCTCATGCAGCGTCACGAGCTGGTGGTTATCGAAGGGGCGGGTTCCTGTGCTGAGATGAACCTTTACGACCGCGATTTTGTCAATTTCAGAACTGCCAGACTTTCTGGCGCTCCGGTTATTCTTGTTGCCGATATTGACCGCGGAGGCGTTTTCGGCCAGGTGGTCGGAACCCTTGCTGTTCTTCCTCCTGAAGATCGCGCACGGGTCAAAGGAGTGATCATCAACCGCTTTCGCGGTGATATCGATCTGTTCCGTGATGGGGTTGAGATGCTGGAATCGATGACTGGCATTCCTGTGCTTGGGGTTATTCCCTATTTCAGGGGCTTCACGATTGATGCTGAAGATGCTGTGCCGCTTTCCGCCAAAGTGGATCCGGTCTGCGGTCCTGACGAGGGAAAAATCGGGGTTGCAGCTATCTATTTCCCCCATATTTCAAATTTTACCGATCTTTCGCCGCTTGAACATGACCCTGCCGTTGCGCTGCACTACCTCCATTATCCGAGGTCACTCAAAGGGTACAAGGCTCTCATTCTTCCGGGGTCAAAAAATGTTCGGGGCGATCTGGCCTGGCTTTACTCGCTTGGCTGGGAGGATGAAATCCGCACATTCAGAAGAGAGGGCGGGATCATTATGGGGATTTGCGGAGGTTACCAGATGCTGGGCAACTCCATTTCCGACCCTCACGGAGTTGAGGGAGCTGCCGGTAAAACTCATGCGCTTGCTTTGCTCGATATTGAAACGGTGCTTGAAAAAGATAAATGTCTTTCGAATGCATGGGGAACCATAGCCGGAACAACCGTTGAAGCATCCGGGTATGAGATTCATATGGGCAGGAGTGTTGTTGCCGATACAGGGACTCCTTTCATCAGGGTATCGGCGCGGAACAACTGTCCGGAGTGTGACCTTGACGGAACGGTAAGCAGTGACGGCCGGGTTATGGGCACCTACTTTCATGGCGTTTTCGATGAACCGGCGGCCAGGCAATGGTTTCTCTCTCTTCTTGAACCTTCATACAAGCCGCAAAAGCATGAAAAAGGTCGCCAGGAAAGCTACGAACTTTTGGCGGCTCACTTTTCCAGTTATCTTGACCTGAAAAAAATTTTTACAATCATTGACAAGGTATTTTCATGACCACTCTTTATCATCATCAGCATGGTGGTGCGCATCTTAACCACGTGACGCAGGATGGCAAAGCGGTGCTTGATTTCAGCATCAATATCAGTCCGATCTCTCCTCCCATCGGTACTCTTTTGCTTGACAACTTTTCCCTCGAGAGCTATCCTTCGATTGATGGACGGGGCATAAAAGATTTTTACAAAGGAAAGCTTGGCCTGGATGGGACCATGGTGCTTCCGCTTAACGGGGCAATTGAAGGGATCTATCTGCTTCCAAGAGCCCTTGGGCTTCGCCGTATGCTGTTGCTCTCACCCTCCTTTTATGAGTACGAACGGGCAGGAAGGAGTGTCGGTGCAGAGATTACGTTTCTTCCTCTTGTTGCCGAAAACGGGTTTCAGTTACCCTCTATTGAGCAGTTGGCCGAAGCCCTGGAACATGCCGACGCCTTTGTTGTGGCCAATCCCAACAACCCCACAGGAACGGAGGTGCCGCCGGAAATTATTATGGCGCTCGCAAGCCGCTTTCCCGAGAAGTGGTTTATTCTTGATGAGGCATTCATACAGTTCACTCCCGCATTCCCCGATAACTCCCTTATGCCGAAGGTGATGGCACTGAAAAATGTCATCGTGGTCCATTCACTCACCAAATTCTATGCGTTGCCGGGATTGCGTCTTGGAGCCATCATTGCCCATCCGACTCTTATCCAGCGATTGCTTCACTACAAAGAGCCATGGACGGTCAATGCCATTGCCGAGTCGGTTGCCCCTTTACTGCTTGAGTTTGGCGCTTATGAAGATGAAGTGCGTACCATGGTTTTTTCCGAAAGGGAGAGGATAACGGCTTTGTTTTCTCAGATTGAAGGGATAAAACTTGTAGGGGGTGCAGCCAATTTTTTCCTGGCACAGTGGAATGGAGGCAGTCCGCTTTATGTTTTGCTCTCATGGCTTGCCGAGCGTCAGCTCCATGTCAGGGATTGCCGGAACTTCACCGGCCTTGAGGAGAACTATTTCCGCTTTGCCATCAGGCGACCTGTTGAGAATGATCGTCTTCTTTCTGCACTGCGCATGGCGATGCTCTCCTTATCTGACCCGTCGCAAATAAACCTCTTGCCGGAAGACTTCAGCCCACAATCCTCTAACTGAGCGAAAATGATTCCTGCTGACGCTCTTCTTCTGGCAGCATTCGTGCTGGACCTCATTGCCGGTGATCCGAGTTGGATACCTCATCCGGTCAAAGGAATCGGCTGGCTTGCCTTGCAGAGCGAGGTACTGCTGAGGCACACCACCTTGCCGCTTCGGCTGGCGGGCATTCTTGCCGTTCTGATTGTTGTTGGAGGTTCTGCCGGAGTTGCCTGGTTACTCATTGCGCTGGCGGCGAAGCTGCATCCGTGGGCAGGGATGGCCGTGACCGCCTATCTTCTATACAGTTGCTTTGCCGTGAAAGATCTTGGTGACCATGCAGGAGCCGTGCAGAGGGCGCTTGATACCGGTGATATTGAGCTGGCCCGACAGAAGGTCTCCTTTATCGTCGGTCGAGATACGGCTGCCTTGACGCCGGCGGGTATAGCACTTGCTGCAACGGAGAGCGTTGCGGAGAACAGTGTTGACGGTGTTACTGCACCCCTTTTCTATGCACTCATCTTCGGACCTGTTGGCGCCATTGCCTACAAGGCCATCAACACCCTCGACTCCACTTTCGGGTACAAGAATGAACGCTATCTGGAGTTTGGCTGGGCTGCGGCAAAGCTTGACGATTTTGCAAACTATCTACCGGCAAGGGTGACGGTTATTGCCATAGCGCTGGCTGCGGTAGTCAGTAACCTGAGATTTTTTGATATCTTTCAAGCTGTCCGTCAGGGGGCGCGGCTTCATGCAAGCCCCAATGCCGGATATCCTGAATGCGCTTTTGCCGGTGCGCTAGGCGTCACCTTCGGAGGCGAAAGAAGTTATGGCGGAGAATTTCACAACGCACCACTGCTTGGCATCAGGGCGGGGGAGTGTTCGTCACTCACCATCCGGCAAAGTGTGAGGCTGATGCGCCTGACTGCTCTACTCTTTCTTGTAACGGGCATCGGGGTCGGAATATTATGGCAACTGCTATGGTGAATTGAAAAAAAATAATGTCATGAAACAACAAAGAGTCCTCCTCTTCACTGGAAACGGCAAGGGAAAAAGCACTGCCGCATTCGGGATGCTTGCAAGGGCATTGGGCCACGGTATGCGTGCCAGAGTGATCCAGTTTGTCAAGTCTGACAATTCCGTTGGTGAACAGAAATTTTTCAGCCAGCTTGACGGAGTAGAGTGGGAGCAGTTCGGAGAAGGATTTCTTCCGAGAGATCCGGCAAGCCCAGGCATGGAGCTGCACCGTATCGCGGCTGGCAAAGGGCTTAAAGCGGCCATTTCGGCGATTCATTCGCCCGATTACGATTTCGTGCTGCTCGATGAACTCTGTTTTGCCCTTGGCCAGGAGCTCATCCCTCTTGATCCTCTGCTTGAGGCGCTCCGTTCGACGGGTGAGGGCAAGATTGTGGTGATGACAGGCCGGAATGCTCCTGAGGCGCTTGTTGCCGTGGCTGATACGGTTACCGAGATGAAGATGGTCAAACACGGTTATGAGCAGGGTATTGCGGCACAAAAGGGTGTTGAAAACTGATGGGCATGAAAGGTTCAGCGATATGTACCGATAACAGCTTTACCGGTAAACGCAAGGTCAAGAGCGGGTTGAGGATTGCTCTCTTTCTTGCCTTATTCCCTCTGCTGCTTGCACTCTCCCTGCTTCTCGGTCCATCGGGTATCGGCATTCCTGATATGCAGTCGCCATCGGGAAGTGCAATTCTTTCGCTGCGGTTCAGCCGTCTTTTGATGGGTATGATGACCGGTGCAGCGCTCTCGGCATCCGGTGTTGTTTTTCAGGCGCTTTTGCGCAATCCTTTGGCCGAGCCTTATGTTCTTGGTGTGAGCGGCGGGGCTGGTCTCGGAGCCACCCTCACCATTCTTGCCGGGTCGGGAGTGCTTGCCACCTTCGGCTTGCCGGTTGTGGCCTTTGTTTCCGCTGTTCTGACGCTGATGGTGGTCTATGGCATTGCAAGCCAGGGATCAAGTGGCCAGCCATCGGTATACAGCCTGATTCTCAGCGGTGTTATCGTCAGCTCAATCTGCTCAAGCATTGTCATGTTTCTGGTCTCTACGGCAAGTGTTGAAGGGATGCACAATGTGATCTGGTGGATGCTTGGCAGCCTGCAGCCGGTCACCGCTAGCCAGCAGATCCTCTCCTCCGGACTTATTATTACAGGCCTTGGCGGAATCTGGCTCCTCTCTCCGCAACTCAACGCCCTTGCGCTTGGGCGCGAGATGGCCCATTACCAGGGATTGCGTGCCGATTTTGTTATTGTTATCGGTCTTCTTCTTGCAACGCTTCTTGCCGCAACAGCAGTCTCTCTTTCCGGCATGATCGGCTTTGTCGGCCTCATCGTGCCCCATGTCATGCGTGCCCTTTTCGGGCCGGATCACCGCAAGCTTGTGCCTCTGGCCGCTCTTGGCGGGGGAACCTTTCTTGTCTTGTGCGATGCCGTGGCCCGCACCCTGCTTGCTCCGGTTGAGATACCGGTCGGCGTTGTGACCGCCCTTGCCGGGGGGCCCTTTTTTCTCATTATTCTCCAGCGGAGAATGCAACAGGCCTGGATAGCATAACACATGGAACAGGACGCCTTGACATTCAAAAATGTCTCCGCCGGATACAAGCAGAGACGGGTGCTCGACAGCGTGAGCTTCACCGTAAGGGAGGGGGAGTTTGTCTCGCTTATCGGCCCGAATGGCTGCGGCAAAAGCACCCTGCTGAAAACCGCTGCAGCACTCCTGAAACCTCTGTCAGGTACGGTTGAGCTTTTTGGACATGATGTCCAGCACATCAAGCCTGCCGTTCGGGCATCACTGCTTGGTGTTCTTCCCCAGAAGATCGATTCACCAATGGCCTTTACCGTCAGCCAGATTGTGATGAACGGCCGCATCAGCTCAATGGGGCGCTGGGGAACCCCCTCTTCGCTCGATCACGACCTTGTCGAGCGCTCCATGATCTATACCGATGTACTTGCTTTGCGCGATCGCTTCTTTACCGAGTTGAGCGGAGGAGAGCAGCAGCGCGTTGCCCTCGCGATGGTGCTTGCGCAGGAGCCGAAAATCATCATGCTCGACGAATCGATCTCTCATCTCGATATCAACCATCGCCAGGAGGTGCTCCAGATTCTGATGAACCTCAACCGCGAAAAAAAGATGACCATTCTGCTGGTGAGCCATGACCTGACACTCTCTGCCGGTATCTCAGACCGTTTTCTGCTGATGGAAGCCGGTACCCTCGTAAAAGCCGGAACGCCCGCGGAGGTGCTGGAGCCAGAACTGCTGAGCCGGGTCTACAATTGCGATTTAACTGTCCAGCAGGATCCCTATACCGGTTATCTCCAGGTATCGGGAGCGATTGACAGTCTCAGGCGACGCAGGAAGCTGGAGAAAAGTGTTCATGTTATAGCCGGCGGGGGAAGCGGCATTGAGCTTTACCGCAGGCTCCTCATTGAGGGGTACGAGGTGACCACCGGCGTTTTGAACCGCCTTGATTCTGATGCGGAAGCCGCAAGGGCTCTCAACATTCCGGCGGTACTTGAACAGCCATTTTCGCCGGTCGGCGCCGATGCCATTGCTCAAGCGATGGAGATGATCACCAATGCTGACGCAGTGGTTCTCAGTCAGGTGCCTTTCGGCTCCGGAAACCTGGTCAACCTTGAGCTTGCCGAAGAGGCCCTCAAAAGAGGCAAAACAGTTTTGCTGGCCTCCGGAATCGGTGAAAGAGACTATACTGAAGGTAAATTGGCAGTTGATTTTGCCGCCCGGCTGAAGCATGCCGGGGCTCTCAACTGGAACACCATTCATGAGCTGATGATCCAGCTCCAGCAACCATCACACTCATGACCGCCATGATCTGCAAACAGCAATTTCCCTTTCGTTTCGGCACAAGTTCCTATATCATTCCCGCCGATATCATGCCAAATATTGAGTTTCTCAAGGACAAGGTGGATGATGTCGAGCTGGTACTCTTCGAGTCGGATGAGTTCAGCAACCTGCCCTCTCCTGAAGATATGCAGAAACTTGCGGAGATGGCCGAAGAGTGGGCGCTGACCTACTCGGTGCACTTGCCGCTCGACGTCTATTTCGGCCATCCTGACCGTGGAGAGCGGGAGCGCTCCGTCGGCAAATGCCTCAGAATTATCGAGCTGACCCGCGATCTGCCGAAATCAGCCTACGTCATGCACTTCGAAGCGGGCCCGGGTGTTGATATCAATGCTTTTTCGAAGGATGAAAACAGACTGTTTACGGAGGCGTTGCGTGACTCTGTTGCAATGCTTCTGAAGGGTAGCGCTGTACCGGCATCAGCATTCTGTGCAGAAAATCTCAACTACCCCTTCGAGCTTGTCTGGCCTGTGGTCGAAGAGTTTGGCCTCTCTGTCACGCTTGATGTTGGCCATCTTGAGTACTACGGCTTTCCCACCGGAGAGTATCTGGAGCGTTACCTGCCTCATGCCAAGGTGCTGCACATGCATGGCACCCTTAATGGAAAAGATCATAATTCCCTCGCCTTCATGAAGCCGGAAGCGCTTGATCTGGTAATGAAAGCACTCACGGATATCCCTGTTCCAGACCGGGTTTTTACCCTTGAAATTTTTTCAGAGGAAGATTTCAATTCCTCGTCCAGGGTGATGGAACGTTATATTTCCAGCTTGACTATTGAAATCCAATGATCCTTCTACCTCGTCCGCGTCCTGATTTCTCGCTGTTGCCGCTTCCAGCCATTTATTTCGGTCCGGGGCGGTTTTCCATGTTGGCCGAACTTGCCGGAACCTTCGGCAAAAATATTCTGGTAGTTACCGGAAGCCATGCCCTGCAGCGGTCAGGACGACTGGCGGAGCTGACGGATGGGCTCCAATCCGCCGGAATGCGTTCTGCTTATTTGGTCGTTGACCGTGAGCCCTCTCCGGAACTTGTTGACGGTGCTGTTTCGCAGTACAGGAGACTTGCTATTGATGTTGTTCTTGCTGTTGGCGGCGGCAGTGTGCTTGATGCCGGGAAGGCTATTTCAGCCATGTTGCGTTATGATTTGCCGGTCGAGCGCTTTATTGAGGGGCAGGAAGGCTTCATGCCGCATGACGGGCGGAAGGTTCCTTTTATTGCTGTTCCAACAACCTCCGGGACCGGCAGCGAGGTGACGAATAATGCGGTCATCAGCCGGGTTGGCCGGAGCGGTTTCAAGCGCTCCCTTCGTCATGCAGCGTTTGTGCCCGATATTGCCCTCATCGATCCGGAACTTATGGTGACCGTTTTACCGGAACTGACGGCGACATCAGGCATGGACGCCTGTACCCAGCTTCTTGAAGCTTTCACGTCGCCTTTTGCAACGCCCTATACCGATGCCCTCTCTTGCAGCGGGCTTGAACACTTCAGCCGATCCTTTCTTTCTGCATGCACTGACCGTTCCGCTGACAGCGATGTGCGGGGCGATATTGCCTATGCCGCACTGATGTCGGGTATTGCGCTTGCAAATGCCGGTCTCGGGATTGTTCACGGTTTTGCCTCATCGGTAGGCGGTTTGATCGACATACCGCATGGTACACTTTGCGCAACGCTGCTTGCCGAAGCAACCAGCGAAAATATCGCCCGACTCCGCTCCATTGATAGCGGCCATCCGGCGTTGCTAAAATATGCAAAGGCAGGTGCCATTCTCTCGGGTGTTGATTCCGAGGAAGTTCATGCAGGATGCGAACGGCTGGTTGATACGCTTGAGGCATGGCAGGAACAGCTCTCTTTTCCCCAGTTGCGCAGTTACGGGCTCTTTGCTGGAGATCTTGATGGTATAGTCACCGCTACCCGCAGCAAAAGCAATGCTGTTCAGCTTGACGAAGCTGCCATGAAACGGATTCTCTCAAAGCGCTGGTAAAGTGCATCATGTTCTGGTGGTCCACCAGTCATCCCCATAGCTGTAGAAAAGCTCCTCACCCTTGCTGATATTGCGCAAGGCATAGAGGACAAGTTCCACTCCGAGTGCGCTCTGTTCGCGATAGTAGGCGACGTTGGGCGTCGCAGAGTGGTTAAAGAGCATGCCGTTGCCCATCACCACAAGGCGGGCGCTTTCCGTGCTCCCGTAAAAGACATAGTTCAGCAGTTCACCCCCGATGTCCTTATCGGTCACCTCAAGGGCAGGACAGCGCTCGATAATGTCACCCTCACTGATCTTTTTCAGAGCAAAAGCCCCCCGTCCGCTCACGGTTGATGCCCCGATCGTGACCAGTTCACCCTCTCCTGCCGAAGCTTTTTTTGCAAGGAAAAGGCCGATTGCAATACCGGCTATGATGCCGACAATGAGCACAACAGGGATGAGAAGGAAGAGGTTGAGCTCCATAGGGTCATTGCGGTTGGAAAGAGAAAACATGCCTGAGCTTAAGCGACTCGGCAGATGGCGATTTTAGGGAAAATAATAACTTTTAAGGCTTTGCAAGAGCGTTCGGTATAAAATTTTGAAGCGTTTATATACCCGGTATGGAAGTCGATTGCTTGAATAAAAAAAGGCCAAAAGCTTTTCTGCTTCTGGCCTTGATTTCAGCATATGTCAAAGAATTCAGAACTGGTAGCGTACCCCTGCCATAATGTGGTGACTGCTCCAGCTTACGTTGCTATGATCCTCTGGACACTCAAGACCTTCAGGCCTGATGTAGCGGTAACCAAGATCAAAGGTGACATGGTCATTACCCTTCAAGCCTACCCCGGCACCAACCTGCCAGACAAAAGAGGTACTGCTGTTTGCCGTCCACCAAGAGACGTTGATATCAGCAATCCCTGCGCCAGCCATCAGGTATGGTGTGATTTTCGAGTTCGTGTCAATATCATAATACCCGTTTGCCATTACCGTCAGGATGGATGCATCAGCCGAACTGTCGTTTTTATAATTTGGGTTTTCATACCCAAGAGCAGCCTCAAGCCTGTATGATCCAAAACTGTAGCCAATGGCACCATTCCATGCGGCAGAGCTGTCAAATTTTTCATGATGTTCTACCTCATCCCAATCACCGGGCATACCAAGACCAACAGAACCACTGATATAAGGCTTCGCAATTGCAGGAGTTGAAGCAATACCTGCAAGCAACACAAACATCAAAACAATCTTTTTCATTTTTGTACTAATTAAGGTTACTCCACAATACATTTAAAATTTTTTAACAGCCTAAAAGAAAAAATAGCCTCCAGCGGGGACGTGCCCCCTATATAATCTTCATCTGAAGATCTCTGGTGCGCATGTGCCGGCGCCTATTGCAACAACAAATAAGAAGCAAAAAAGTTAAAAATTTCCACATTGGCCGTAAAAACCGAATGCTCGAATAAAAAAAAGAGCAGAAGCAGAAGAGCCCCTGGCCTTGAAATTAACAGATACCAACAATTCAGAACTGGTACCTGACTCCGGCCATAAGATGCTGACTATGCCAGATTATGTCGTAATTATCGCCAGGACATACAAGACCTTCAGGCTTGATGTATCGGTACCCCAAATCCATGGTGATATTGTCATCAACCTTGAAGCCTGCTCCAAAACCAACCTGCCAGACAAAAGAGGTTATGGAATCCGTTGACCACGTGAGATTAACATCCGCAACACCTGCACCAGCCATAAGATATGGAATAACGTCAGATTTTGTATCAAAATCATAATACCCGTTTGCCATTACGGTCAGCATTGATACATCATCAGAGATGTTTGTAAAATCATGTTTTTCATATCCGACAGCACCTTCAAGCCTGTATGACCCGAAATTGTTGCCAACAGCACCATTCCAGGCAACACCACTGTCAATTTTCTCATCCCAGGTATATTCTTTCAAGTTGCCGGGAATGCCAAGACCGACAGAACCGCTGACATAAGGCTTCGCAATTGCAGGAGTTGAAGCAATACCTGCAAGTAATCCAAGCATCAAAACAATCTTTTTCATTTTAGTACTGTTTAAGGTTAATCGCACAATATATTAAAAAAAATGACCGCCTTAATGAAAGAATAGTTCCCATCTTGGATGGACGTGCACCCTTAAAATCTTCATTTGGAGATTTCTGGTGCGCATGCACTGGTGGCCTATTGCAACAACAAATTACAAGAAGAAAAAAAATTAGAAATTTCCACATCGGGCGTAAAAGCCTAAAGCTCAAATAAAAAAAGACCAGAAGCAGAAGAACCCCTGGTCTTAAAATTAACAGAAACCAACAATTCAGAACTGGTACCTGACTCCCGCCATAAGGTGCTGACTATGCCAGCTTACGTCAGTTCCCTGATTTGGACATTCAAGCCCTTCCGTCCTGATGTAGCGATACCCCAAATCCAGGGTGACATTGTCATCAACCTTGAAGCCCACTCCAGCCCCAACCTGCCACACAAATGCTGTTGCGTTATCTGGTGACCAAGTGACATTAACATCCGCAACACCTGCGCCGGCCATAAGATATGGAATGAGGTCAGATTTTGTATCAAAATCATAATACCCGTTTGCCATTACCGTCAGGAATGAGGCATCTCCATTGCTGGGGTCTTTATAATTATAGCTTTCATATCCGAGAGCAGCCTCAAGCCTGTATGATCCAAAATTGTTACCAACAGCACCATTCCATGCAACACCACTATCAAGCTCCTGATCCCAACCAACTTCATCCCAATTGCCGGGCAGGCCAAGACCAACAGAACCGCTGACATAAGGCTTTGCAATTGCAGGAGTTGAAGCAATGCCTGCAAGCAAAACGAGCGTAAAAATAATCTTTTTCATTTTCGTACAGTTTAGGTTTCTTACAAAAATGTGATTGCTTTTATCTGAACACCAATCAAGAAAGCATCGTTCCCAATCCGTCCAAGAAACCATCTCGTCAATACAACAAAAAAAGAATGGTTTTGCTTATATTTTAAATAAAATGCTAGAGATTGAACAATAAATCCGGACACTGAAATGTGCGCCTCCCCCAAAAAACCAGTCCACCATGCTCTGATAGGAAAAGAAGAGCAAGACAGCCTTGACCGAAACCGGAAAAAGGCTTTCTATCTGGCGACAGTCGAGCAAATCGTTGATGGCTGGGCGGTGGGCAAGCCGGTACTTGAGTCTACCGGGAGGCCGAGCGGATATTACCGCCTCACCAATTATCTGCGTCAGTATATCGTTGCGCATGAGAGCCTTCCCAAAGGGATTCACTTTATGCCTGAAGGACGGGATAGCTTCAATAACGTCGAGCCCTCTTTTCCGGTGGATTTTGACAGTGTCATCGGTGACATTACCTTGCCTAAATGACCGCTTGATGCGTTCCTTGAGAAGTAAGGGCTGTTGCACAAGATCCTCTTTTGTTTCCGCTGTAAAGCGAATCTCCCAGCTCAAAGCCTTATCTTCTTTTTTAATAAGATATAATTTCCATGCCGGACAATCCGTTTGATAGGGGGCAGCACGTGGAGGTGCTCAGGATCACCGACCTGTCGAAATTCTACATGATGGGTGAGGTGCGGGTTGACGCGCTCAAGCATATTTCCCTTGAGTTTCATGCGGGGGAGCTTGCCGTGCTGCTGGGGGCATCCGGCAGCGGGAAATCAACCTTGCTGAATATTATCGGTGGTCTTGATGTGCCTTCTTCGGGCAAGCTCTTTTTTCATGGTCGTGAAATAACTGCAGCCACTGAGGCAGAGCTGACGGCTTACCGCCGCCGTTCGATTGGCTTTGTGTTCCAGTTCTATAATCTGATTTCAAGTCTTTCTGCGCTTGAAAATGTGCAGCTTGTGACCGAGATTGCCGAAAATCCGATGCAGGCTGATGAGGCTTTGCGGCTGGTTGGTCTCGGTGATCGCTTGAATCATTTCCCTGTGCAGCTTTCCGGCGGGGAGCAGCAGCGGGTAGCAATTGCACGGGCGGTTGCGAAGCGGCCTGAACTGCTGCTCTGTGATGAACCTACGGGGGCGCTTGATTTCCAGACGGGGAAGCTGGTGCTTGATGTGATTGAGAAGGTCAACCGCGAACTGGGTACGACAACGCTGGTCATTACCCATAACGCTTCGATTGCGGGGATGGCTGACCGGGTTGTGCGTCTGCGGAGCGGGGAGCTCTCCGAGGACCGGCGAAATCTTACCCGGATGTCACCTTCGGAACTGGTCTGGTAGAGCATCCAGATGAAGCCAATTCAGAGAAAGCTGTTGCGCGAACTGATGCGCCTCAAGGGCCAGATGCTTGCCGTTGCTGCTGTTGTGGCCTGCGGTATTTCAGTTTTTGTTTCCATGAGCAGCGTGAAGCATTCTCTTGAGGTTTCGCGGCAGCGCTATTATAACAGGTATCGTTTTGCGGATGTTTTTGTGCAGGTCAAGCGCGCACCGGAGTTTTACCGCGAAACGGTGAGCCGTATACCGGGGGTGGCATCGGTCAGCACGCGTATTACGGCTGACGTTACCCTTGATGTTCCGGGTCTTGACGAACCTGCAACGGCAAGGCTGGTGTCGATTCCCGAGTATCGGACGCCGGTGCTGAATGATCTTTTTCTGAAAAAGGGGCGATATATCGAACCGGGCAAGCCTGAAGAGGTCATTGCAAGCAAACCATTTCTCGAAGCCAACCACCTTGTTCCCGGCGACCGAATCAGTGCGGTGATCAACGGTCGAAAGAGGAGTTTGCTGATTGTCGGCATGGGGCTCTCTCCCGAGTATATCTATGAGGTGCAGCCCGGCTCTTTTTTCCCCGACAAGCGCCGATTCGGGGTTTTCTGGATGGGGCGCCGCTCGCTTGAGTCGGCGCTCGACATGAGCGGGGCGTTCAACGACCTTTCGCTGACGCTTGCTCATGGGGCATCGGAAAAAGATGTCATCATGCAGCTCGACAACCTCTTCAAACGGTATGGTTCGCTTGGGGCTTACGGTCGAAGCGAGCATCTTTCAGACCGCTTCATTGTCGATGAGATCAAGCAGGTTGGCATTCAGATTACCTTTCTTCCGGTTGTCTTTCTTGCTGTTGCTGTCTTTCTGCTCAATATCGTACTTCGACGTATTGTGGCCACCCAGCGCGACCAGATTGCTGTGCTCAAGGCCATTGGCTACTCCAATGAGGATGTTGGACTGCACTATCTTGGTTTTGCCATGATTCCCACCGCTTTTGGCGCTGTTGTGGGGACGCTGCTCGGAGCGTGGCTCGGCAGAGGGCTGATGAACATCTATGCCGAGTTCTACAATTTTGCCGAGCTGGTCTATTACTTTCGCTTTGAGGACGTTGCCCTTTCGGTTCTTCTGAGTTTTGCGGCAGCCATTTTTGGCGCGCTCGGTGCGGTACGTAAAGCGGTGCTGCTGCCTCCGGCGGAAGCGATGCGCCCGGACTCTCCGGTGCTCTACAAACCAGGTGTTTTTGATAGGGAGTCGTTGCGCAAAAAAATTCCGGTCCCCCTGCGGATTATTGTGCGTAATCTTGAGCGTCGTCCGTGGAAAGCAACGCTTTCGGTGCTGATGACCTCTCTTTCTGTTGCTATTCTCATTGCTGGCCGCTATACCTATGACTCTCTTGACCGGATGGTTCAGGTGGAGTTTACCCGGAAACACCGCGAGGATGTTACGGTAATTTTCAATAATCCAATGCCACCTTCGGTACGCTATAACATTGCCTCGCTCGACGGGGTGCTTGAACATGAATATTATCGTGAAGAGCCGGTAAAGATGAGTTTTGGTCACCGTGTCCGTCGTCAGTCAATCAAGGGAATGGAATCTGCCGAAGGGTTGCAGAGGCTTGTTGACAAGGCAAACCGTCAGCTTAGCCTGCCTCAGGATGGTATACTGCTCACCTCAACGTTGGCGGAGCTTCTTGGTGTCAGGCCGGGCGACAAACTGCAGATTGATTTTCTGCAGGGCCGGCAACGTCACACCGAGCTTCTTGTCAGCGGAACCATTGATGAAATTCTCGGGCTTTCGGCCTACATGAATCTTGGGGCGCTGAACCGTCTGGCTGGAGATGGCGGAGCGCTGAACGCAGCATACCTGCGTCTCGATCAAGCCAAGGCCGGGAAGCTCTACACGAAATTCAAGGATATGCCGGGGGTTTCGGGCATCATGATGCTCAAGGCGATGAAGCAGAGTTTTGATGAGCTGATTGCCCAGAGCATGAACACCTCGACCGTCATTCTTACCTCCTTTGCCTGTATACTGGCCTTTGCGGTGGTCTACAATGGTGCCCGCATCTCGCTTTCCGAGCGGGCACGTGAACTGACGAGTCTTCGGGTGCTCGGTATGACAAAAGGGGAAATTTCCTTTATTTTGCTCGGTGAACAGGCTTTGCTGACGATGGCGGCTATACCGGTCGGGTTTCTGATCGGCATCGGGCTCTCTGCACTGCTGGCTCATGCGCTCAGTTCAGAACTTTATCGGCTTCCACTGGTGTTCAGTGCCTTTAACTTTCTCTTTGCCTTTTTGGTTATTGTTCTTGTCTCGGTTGTCTCCGCTATCCTTGTCAGAAGGAGGCTTACAGGCCTTGATCTGGTCGAGGTTTTAAAAACAAGGGAATAGATATTATGGTACTTTCGAAAACACAGCGCATTGCAGGGATTTCAGTTGCAGTCGCTGCACTTATTCTTTTTTTTGTCTTCCGGCCCTCTCCGCTTCCTGTGGATTCGGGTGTTGTACGCCGCGGCCCCCTTCAGGTAACGCTTGAAGCAGAGGGAGTAACCCGGGTGAATGACCGGTTTGTTATTGCTGCGCCGGTCAGCGGAAAGCTGGTGAGGATTGAGCTTAAAGAGGGTGACCGTGTCCGGAAGGGGAGTGTGGTGGCTTCGCTGCTTCCTCCCCAGCTTGACAGCCGTGAGTTTCGTGAAGCCTCTGCCAGATCAGAGGCAGCCCGGGCAGCTCTTGATGAGGCGATTGCCCGCCAACGCAGGGCTGCGCTGACGCTTGCACAGGCAGAACGCCGTTTCGGTCGTTACCGCAATCTCTATGGTGAAGGGGCTGTGTCAAAAGAGGCCTATGAACTTGCAGAGAATGAGGCTCAAACGTTGCGGAAAGAGGTTCAGGCGTCCCGGTCAGGGGCGGAGGCAGCCCGTTACAACTTTGGTGCGCTTCAGGCTATTATCGACCGGCAGGTAGCGGGAAAACCTGTCACGGTACTCTCTCCGGTTGACGGTCGTGTGCTTCGCATCCATGAGCAAAGCGAACGGGTTGTGAGTGCCGGTTCACCGCTGGTTGATATTGGCGATCCTTCGGCTATTGAAATTGTGATTGATGTACTCTCTTCGGATGCCATCAGGGTAAAGCCGGGAAACCGGGTGGTGATCATGGACTGGGGTGGCGACAGGGAGCTGCAGGGGGTGGTGAAAACGGTTGAACCTGCGGCCTTTACCAAAACGTCAGCGCTTGGCATTGAAGAGAAACGGGTGAACATCAAGGCTGTTCTCAGTCGGGATGAGCCGCTGCTTGGCGATAACTTCCGTGTCCAGGCAAGTATTGTGCTCCGTGAAGCGGCCGATGTGCTCCAGGTACCGGTCAGCAGCCTGTTCAGGGGAAAAGAGGGCTGGCATCTTTTTGTTATTGAGAACGGCAGGGCGTTTGATAAATCGGTAACGGTCGGTATGCGAGGAACCTTGCAGGCGCAGGTGTTTGCAGGGGTCAGGATGGGGCAGCGGGTGGTGGTGCATCCAACCAATGAACTCAAGGATGGCATGACGGTGCAGGTTCAGGAGTGAGGTGCTGTATGCCTCTGGTTGGGATGGGGTGAAAAAGAGTGCTTGCAGTTTTCCTTGTACGGAGTAACTTTATCTCCCTATGAGCAATAATGAAATAACAGCAAAAGGAGTCAGGAGTGCGGACCTAAACCACTCGACGATTCTCATTATAGGTGGCGGTGCTGCAGGGATGGTTGCGGCCATAGCCGCGCGGCGGAGTGCAAAAGGTTCCGGCAAGCCCTGCTCCATAACCCTTCTTGAGCGTAATCCCCGTCCCGGAACGAAAATAAGGATATCGGGGGGAGGCAAGTGCAATGTGACGCATAGTGGATCTCCGGCGGAGTTGCTTGAGCAGGGTTTTTTGCGTCGCAATGAAGCTCGTTTTTTGCGTCACGCCCTGTACAGCTTTTCAAACAGTGACCTTCTTGCCCTTTTGCGTTCACGTGGTGTTGAGACCGAGGAACGGCCTGACGGCAAGGTTTTTCCGGTGAGCGGAGATGCGGCATCGGTTGCCCGAGCTTTTGAGGAGCTGCTGCAGGAGTCGAGGGTGAAACTGCACCATTCCTGCCGGGTTCGGATGGTTGAACGAAAGGGAGGGCTCTTTTTTGTGACCACTGCCGAGGCGGTGTTTACGGCAGATCGTCTCATTCTGGCAACTGGAGGCGTTTCCTATCCCGGAACCGGTACGACAGGTGACGGCCTTGTGATTGCGCGTTCGCTTGGCCACTCAATTATAAAGCCTTCGGCTGCGCTGGCACCGCTCTACACCATAAAAGCTCCTCCTGCCTCTCTTGCAGGGCTGGCGCTTCGCTCAATCAGCCTTGTTGCCACTGCCGGGGGACGGAGTGCAGAGCGGCGTGGTGACCTGCTTTTTACGCACCGAGGCTTCAGTGGTCCGGTTGCACTTTCGCTTTCACGGGATGTCGCGGAGCTGGGTAATTGTGCTCTCTTTGCCGACCTTTTTCCTGAACAGAGCAGCGCCGAACTTGAGGCGGAGTTGCTGTTGCAGGCACGCAGGAGTGGGACGCAGATGGTTCGCAAGTTCCTGCAGGGATGCCCGATAGCTCCTCTCAAAGGCTCTTTCGGTGTGGCTCAGCAAGGGACGATCCCGACCGCTCTCGTGCCGGTTGTCATGCGCCATGCGGGCCTTGATGACGATGTAACCTGGAGCGGACTTACGAAGGAAAAACGCCAGTCTCTGCTCTCTGTGCTCAAGCGCTTTCCTCTTGGAAGCGTTCGTGAAGTGCCGCTTGATCAGGGCGAAATCTCTGCCGGGGGCGTTGCGCTGGGTGAGGTCAATCCGAAAACCATGTGCTCAAGGGTTGTTCCGCACCTCTTTCTCTGCGGCGAGATTCTTGATTACGCCGGTGAGATTGGCGGCTTTAACCTGCAGGCCGCGTTTTCAACCGGATGGATGGCAGGCGTGAGTGCCCTCCACGCAACGCAGCGTGCTGATTGATGGTTTTCAACGCAGCACGCCCTGCATTTGCCATCAAGAGCAGCTGTAAGCCGGCTCTTTTGTTGCGCTGTCCATCATCCTCACTTCAAACCGGCACTCTTTGATGTCGAAGGAAAATTGTGGATTATCGTGAAACATCACCCGCCTTTTTTCGAAGCGAACCTTCATGGGGATGCTGACCTTGCGCTCATCTCCGCAGACGTTGTTTTTTACTCCGGGATGGAAGAGTTCTCCCTTCTCCTCAGAGGCTGAAACGTGGATGGCATGGTCTACCGTGCTGAGTGCCTCTATGGAACCATCCTCTGCAAGTTGAACAGAGTTGATGTCGCCGTGAATCCCGTTCGGTTCGTTGTCATATGAGGTAATCATCCCGATCGGGGTCAGAATATCGATTTTCCTGAGTGGCTCAAAGGAGCGGATGGCCCCTGATTCATAGAATGCCAACCCCTTTCTCACCGTGATCTCTCCCATCGGGGTTTGTACCGTAAGGCTCTGGCCCGGCCAGAGGGTGATGCTTTTGAGCGCACCGCTTTCATAAAACTGCAAGCCAATCACCTTGGTGGCAAGAGTTCCGACCGGTGAACTGAAGGTGAGGGTGCTTGCAAGGGCAAACTCGTTTTTCCACGACCAGAAACCGCTCAGTTTGCCGTCCAGCGGAAAAATCCGTTTGATGCTGCCATTTTTATGAAAGGTAACCAGCTCTGCCGGGATGGTACCGACCTGTGTTTCAAGCATGGTTTGCGATTGTAGGGCGATTGATTTCAGCGCCCCATCCTTGTAGAAGTACAGGGGTTTGACGGAGCGTCGTCCCATGTCTTCCGCTTCGTATTGAGGTACCAGTATGCCATATGGAGTGGTCAGCATGTTGGGCTCGGTGACAAGGCAACCGTCCGTTTTGCCGTTTGAATATAAGGTGCGGAACTCGACACCTGAAAGATCGCCGTATATGGTACTGGCAGTGCTCATGATGATTGAATTTGGTGTTTTTTCCGGGCTCATGTTACTTCTCCTTGCTTATATAAATGCAAGTATTGTGCCAGAGTGAGAGTGCTTATTGTAATAGCTTTTATTAAAAGAGGTTGGCTGATTTCTTTTTCTTGAAGAAACCTGGAAATATGGACGAAACGGTGGTTTTTGCAGAGCATTCTACATTATGGTAGGAAATATCGTTACGGAGTCCGATCAGTTATCCTGTCAGTCAGGGGTATGATGTTCTCTCGACAGTGCATTTGTAACAGTCAGGCTATCGATACCGGGTGTTGATGCATCCATGGAGGGTTTTTCTCCATCATTTCGGTTAACGTTATCTGGCAGGATGGCAAGCGAGCATAATGGAAAAAAATAGTTTTTTTATGGCCGTGGCCTTCCCGCTGATCATTATATTCTGCAACGCTCAATATTGTAGACCGTTATTTTTACATTCGTCCTCTATTTTTAATGAAGCCTGATATTTATTATGTGACCGGAGGGGCACGGAGCGGTAAAAGCTCCTTTGCTTTACAGCTTGCCGCACCATATGTGAAAAGGGTCTTTCTCGCGACGGCAGAGCCCTTTGATGATGAGATGCAACTGCGTATCGGCAAGCACCGGGAGGAGCGGGGCGAGCAGTTTACAACAGTTGAAGAGCCGATCGCTCTCGATCGTGCACTCAGGCAACTGCCGGAAGGCACCGATGTCGTACTGCTCGACTGTCTGACGGTCTGGACAGGAAACCTTATGCACTATGCTGAAGGGAAGGGGGAGCAGGAGATTGAAGCGCAGATCGAACGTTTTCTGGATGTATTGCGTCATCCTCCCTGCGATATTATTCTTGTTTCCAATGAAGTGGGTATGGGTATTGTCCCGGAGAATACCATGGCCAGACGGTTTCGTGATATTGCCGGTATCATTAACCAGCGAGTTGCTTCGCTGGCTACGGAGGCCTGGCTGCTTTGCAGCGGCCTGCCGGTTCGGCTGAAGTAGCCAGATGGATTTGTTCAGTAATCAATAACTTTTAATAAAAGCACCTATCATGCATGAAGAGTTGCAGCAGCTTCTGGATTGTATTCAACCGGCCTCACATTCGCTCAACGATGCAGCCCAGACCCATCTTGATGATCTTACCAAACCGCAGGGAAGCCTTGGCCGGCTTGAAGAGATTGCCCTGAAATATGTACTGGCAACCGGCAGCCTCAAGCCTGTGCTTTCAAAAAAGAAAATCTGCTGTTTTGCGGCCGATCATGGTGTGGCTGCTGAAGGAGTTTCGGCATTTCCGGCTGAGGTGACCCCCCAGATGGTCTATAACATGCTCAGTGGCGGTGCAGCCATCAACGTGCTCACGCGCCATGCGGGCGTTTCACTTGATGTGGTTGATATGGGCGTGAACCATGAGTTTCCTGATATGGCGGGCCTTGTCAAAAGAAAGGTGCGTCCGGGCAGCGCCAATATGGCCAACGGTCCCGCGATGAGCCAGGAGGAAGCCTTGCAGGCCCTGCTTTGCGGTGCGGAATTGGCGACTGAAGCTTTTGAGGCGGGCTACCATCTGCTTGGAACCGGAGAGATGGGGATTGCCAATACAACTCCCGCAACGGCGCTCTATTCTGTTCTGCTTGATGTGCCGGTTGAGAGCATTACCGGCAGGGGCACCGGTATTGACGATGAGCGTCTGAGCCATAAAATCACTGTTATCAAGAGAGCGATTGCGGTTAACGCTCCGCACTGCACAACACCATTCGGTACGCTTGCTGCGCTTGGCGGTTACGAAATTGCAGCCATAACAGGATTCATTCTTGGCGCGGCAGCAGCCCGGGTTCCAGTTGTTGTGGATGGCTTTATCTCTTCTGCAGCAGCAGTGGTTGCAATCAAGCTATGTCCGGCAGTGGATGACTATCTCTTTTTCAGCCATCTCTCCAATGAACAGGGACACAGGGCGGTCATGCAGAAGCTCGGTGCCCGGCCGATTCTTGATCTAGACCTCCGTCTCGGTGAGGGAACAGGCGCAGCAATTGCCATGCAGCTTATTGATGGTGCCATCAAAATCTATAACGAGATGGCGACCTTCAGTGCCGCAAGGGTCAGTGAAAAAAGCGGGCAGTAAGGAATGCTCGGCGGCCTTGTTACAGCCTTGAGAACCCTTACGGTGTTTCCTGTTCCGGGCAGGGATACGGAAACATTCAGCCGATCGCTCTTCTGGTTTCCCGTGGTCGGGTTATTGCTTGGACTCATGCAGGCGGCAATCGGCTATTTTGGTTCTCATTTCGCATGGAATGAGCTGTCAGCGGCAATTGTGGTGCTTGGCGGTATTGCCCTTACCAGGGGAATGCATGCTGATGGGCTTGCTGATTTGGCTGATGGATTCTGGGGAGGCAGGACGAGGGAGGCGGCACTGAGGATCATGAAAGATCCCAACGTCGGCTCTTTTGGTGCTATTGCACTCTCTGGCATGATGCTGCTCAAATGGATTGCAATTCTTAAACTTGTCGGCCTGGGAGCTTTTGAATTCATTGCTGCCGGGGTTCTGCTTGCCCGTTGGGTGCAGGTATCTCTCGCTTCAGCGCTGCCTTACGCCCGTAGTGAGGGTGGTACGGCGCAAGCCTTTGTGAGCGGCGCCGGTGCGTTTCATATCGTGGTTACCTCTATCCTGACGCTCATTTTCCTTTTTTCTCTTTTTCGTACTGATCTCTATGCGCTCGTTGCGGTGATACCTGCCGCACTTGCTGCCGCTGTATTGACGGGAGTGTTGAGCTACCGCAAAATAGGAGGAGTTACCGGAGATGTGCTTGGAGCCGGAAGCGAGGTGACGGAACTGTTCGTATGGATTGCAGCAGCCCTTTATACCGGAAACGTTTAGGATGGATTGTGCAAACAGGGGAGCATGGTGCTGCTCCTCTGCTATAAATACCTCATGGGAATCGTCAGCTCAATCTCTTTTGTATTAAGGGTAAAAACGGAATCCTTGAACTTTGGCCCGCCCATTCCGACTTTCGGGTTGTTTGATACCCCGACGCCCTCTTTTGGTATGCCGATAAAGTTGGTATCCAGTTTGCCGTTGCTGTTTTCATCATGCATGATGCTGACCGCATAGGTGCCGTATGGAAGATGTTCAAAGAAAACCCTGTCGGTAGTGGCGGTCACTTTTTTTAGCTCCGTAGCATAAGCTTTTTCGTGTTTGCCGGGAAACCCGTTTTTGGAGTTGAAGAGAGAAACACCAAGCATGCCCGTAACGTTTTTGAGACCTGTGATATGTACCGTGATCGAACCGAACTGGATGGGGGGAGTCGGGATGTTTACCTCAGCAAAAAGTGAGCTGGAAGCAGAAAAAAAAAGTGCTATGAAAATCGTGAGAAGTTTTTTCATGGATTGTTATGCCATAGTTCTGTTTTTCAGCAAGAGAGGGATTAATCTATTCAGGGTGCCTCTATTAATTCTCAAATGATATATCTTTATAAATTGTAATGATTTAGCGTCATGAAATGAGAGTAATATTTCGTATTTTAAGGGAAATAATCTCATTTTGTGATCGGAAAACAAGAATAAGCCAAAAACGGAAAATAAGAATCACCCAGGGTTAGCGTAAAAAAGACCCATAGCTCGTAGTTTGAAGGTGCAAACCAAATCAAACCCCAGAGCTATGAGGACACAGTTAAAAAAGCTAACCATGTACAACAAAGTTAAAGAACTTTTACGAGAAGGATTAAGC
>CAJAOR010000153.1 GCA_903942355.1 uncultured Chlorobiaceae bacterium
GTTGCGGATAGACTTAACGTCGATCTCCTCAGGAACATTGACGGTAAAGCCGTCAGAAATTTCACCGCGAGCATAGGCCAGTGCCTGGTTCGCGGACTTGATAAGTTTATTTCCTGCTTTGGACATAGTGTTTAACTCCTTTCTGGTAAACATCAGCAAGCGATCCTAAAATGTGCTTCAGTTCATTTTTTTCAGCTTGCGATAAATTTGCTCTTTCTAATTTTTCTCGCACCGCCCGTACCTTTCATTTCAACTCCGGCATCAGGGGTTTGCGCGATACAATCGACGATTGATCGACGCTCATCGGCAGTTAACCCGAGAGCTTTGGCATCGACAAGATAATCCGGTGTTTCAATAACAACATGCATAATGCCAAGGTACGGCAATGCCGTATATAATACACGGGGCGGTGATAAGAAAGCAAGAATAGAGGGAAAAAGATTCTCAGTCGAATTTATTAAACACAAAAGCCCGCGTTTTGCGGGCTTCTTCGATAGCTAAGCTGCTATTCATAAATATCTCGGACTTCCTGGCGGAGAGGGAGGGATTCGAACCCTCGAGGGCTGTGACACCCTACCCGCTTTCCAGGCGAGCGCACTAGACCAACTATGCGACCTCTCCCTAATAATAAAAGGCCTGTAATTTACACTCTATTTTTGATTTTCAAAAATCATTCTCTTCCTGAGGAGCTTTTTAAGAGCAATGTTAATTCAATGCTAATTTTGAATACTTCGTTTATCCGGCGAATGTTTACCGCTATTAACATTGTCATTCTATGCTCACTTTTCGTAAATTGGCAAAACTGATTTTACAGCCATCCACTAATCCCCTACCCTGCCCATGAAGAAGATTCTCTATGAAGCGCTGACGTTTGACGATGTTCTTCTTATCCCTGCATATTCCAGCGTCCTTCCAAAAGAAACAACCACTGAAAGCAGGCTTACCAAAACCATTACGCTTAAGATTCCGCTGGTGAGCGCCGCGATGGACACGGTGACCGAATCAGGCCTTGCCATTGCCTTGGCGCGTGCAGGCGGCATCGGCATTATCCACAAGAACCTGACCATTGAGGAGCAGGCGCGGGAAGTAGCAAAGGTAAAGCGGTATGAGAGCGGCATTATTCGCAATCCATTTACCCTCTATGAGGACGCTACCATGCAGGATGCGCTTGATCTCATGCTTCGCCATTCCATTTCAGGCATCCCCGTTATTGCCCGACCGGAATTTGAAGGGAGTTCAGACAGGAAGCTTAAGGGAATTGTCACCAACAGGGATCTTCGCATCAAACCCCAGCTTGATGCAAAAATCACAACGATCATGACCAGCAAGAACCTCATTACCGCCCGTGAGGATGTTGATCTTCAAAAAGCCGAGGACATTCTGCTCTCCAACAAGATCGAAAAGCTGCTGATTACCGACGGCGACGGAAACCTCAAAGGACTCATTACCTTCAAGGATATCCAGCAACGCAAACAGTTCCCTAATGCCTGCAAGGACACGCAAGGGCACTTGAGAGTAGGGGCTGCTGTTGGTATCAGCGCCAATACTCCACAAAGAGTCAGTGCGCTGGTTGAAGCTGGTGTTGATATCATTGCTGTCGATACCGCTCACGGCCACAGCAAGGCTGTGCTTGATATGGTCAAGAGCATCAAGAAAGTCTATCCTGACCTGCAAGTCATCGCCGGCAATGTTGCAACTCCTGAAGCCGTCAGAGACCTTATCGCCGCTGGCGCCGACTGCGTGAAAGTCGGTATCGGGCCTGGCAGTATCTGTACCACCCGTATTGTTGCCGGTGTCGGCATGCCTCAACTGACCGCCATCCTGAACTGTGCAGAAGAGGCAGCCAAAACCAATACTCCAATTATTGCGGATGGCGGTATCAAGTACAGCGGTGATATAGCCAAAGCTCTCGCCGCAGGAGCAGATTCTATCATGATCGGAAGTATTTTTGCCGGAACCGATGAAAGTCCCGGTGAAACGATTCTCTATGAAGGAAGAAAATTCAAAACCTATCGCGGCATGGGCTCGCTTGGCGCCATGTCGGAACCTGAAGGAAGCAGCGACCGCTATTTCCAGGATGCCTCAAGTGAGTCGAAGAAATATGTGCCAGAAGGAATTGAGGGACGTATTCCCGCAAAAGGACTGCTTGATGAGGTTGTTTACCAATTGATCGGAGGGCTGAAATCTGCCATGGGTTACTGCGGAGTAACCTGCATTGAGGAGCTGAAAACCAACACCCGGTTTGTACGCATCACATCGGCTGGCCTCAGGGAAAGTCACCCGCACGATGTCAAGATTACCAAGGAAGCCCCGAATTATTCGACGACCATGTAAGGGCATTCGAGCAAGCACAACAGAACACAAAGTGGCGGGATAAGCCCGCCACTCTTGACAATAATCATCACCCCTGCCGGCAAATTATTCCTTATCCGTCAGCCCTTCGAGGCGATCTTCCAAATCAGCATAGATCTCCTGCAACTCATCAATCATGCTCTGGTCAGCTTTCCACATGCCTCGTCCGTTCGCCTCAAGCATACGGCCAACAATATTCTTGATTGCCTGGGGATTAAGCGTTGCAAGCCGCTCCCGCATTTCGGGGTCAAGCGCGTAGGTTTCGGCCGTTTTTTTGTAGACCCAGTCGTCAACACTCTTGGTTACAGCATCCCAGCCCAGCATATAGGTGACGCGGTTGCTGATTTCTCCTGCCCCGCTATGGCCATGCTTGAGCATCCCTTCAAACCACTTTGGGTTAAGCAATTTTGAACGGTACTCGATACGCAACGATTTGTCGGCATCATCAACCTTGATATCGGAGGTAAA
>CAJAOR010000154.1 GCA_903942355.1 uncultured Chlorobiaceae bacterium
ACGTCTTCATTAACTTTTGGAAGTTTCAACTCTACTTCCTTTTTCCCGAATATTTTCGATAAGAAACCCATATGCAATACTCTTGTTTGAATTGATACTCTTTCGGCTGCCAGAGAGTGGCCCGGATGGAGAAATCGATTTGTGAACAGACAATTTAAAAAAAAATATCACCTTCCCCGAATTCTGCACCCTCCATCAGGAAAAATTGTAGTTTCTCCCCTTCCAACTGGCCCCTTTACCGAATTTTATACCGTAAAATGAGTTGCAGGCTATGGCAAGCAGGACAATCTGTGAGAATACCTGCAATAAAGCCACCGCGAGTGACTGGCGGAAGGTCACGGCAATAAGGATTCTGCAAAGAAGCGCGACCATGATCTGCGCCATGGGAAGCCAGAAGAGTGAAACCGTAAGCTCACCGGCAAGCATTGCATGGAGTAAAAATACCCAGGGTGCAATATAGAAGGAGGAAATCATCGTGATCAATATGAAAAGTCCGGGGGTACTGTAACCAAGAGCGGCAAACAGGTTTTTTGAAAAGCCTTCCCAAATCTCCCTGAAGTTACGATACATCCTGCAACTGACCACATCAGTGCCGTTGAAAGCTACAACCGTACCGCCTGCTTTTTTCACGCTTTTGCAGAGCCAGACATCTTCAACCAGGGCATCTTTAACGGCAGCGTGGCCGTTGATACGATCGTAGAAGTGCCGGCGGAAAAGAATAAACTGGCCATTGGCAAAACAAAAGGCGGCCCTGCGGCTTGTCCGCACAAAGCGAAGCGGAAGGTAGCACATGAGAATAACATGAACAAGCGGCACAACCAGCTTTTCCCAGAAGGAGCCCAGTTCCTGATGGGGCATCAGGGAGAGCATATCTGCGCCTGATGACTCCATGGCGCCAACCGTACGCCGGAGGGCATCGGGTTCATGCATGGTATCAGCATCAGTAAAGAGCAGCCGCTCGCCCGTTGCCTGACGGCCGAGCTGGGAACATGCCCAGCTTTTGCCATGCCATCCGTCGGGGAGCGGTTCACCCTGAATGACCCGCATCTTCCCGCCCGACTCGATGGCAAGACGGCGCAACAGTTCCGGAGTGGCATCGGTTGAGCCGTCATCAAGGACAAGAAGCTCGAATGGAGCATACTGCTGCCGCAAAAGCGATCGCACACAGCGCTCAATGTTCAGTGCTTCATTGCGGGCCGGTACCAGAACGGAAACAAGCGCACCCTGTTTAGGGGAATGCTTAGGCAAACCCGGCAGGTCGATAAGGTTTCTCAGCAGAATCCCTAAAAAAACCAGTAAGGAAAGCAGTACTCCAAGTTGATAAAAGAGCATGGCAGCGATAAAAAAGGCCGCCCTTGCGGGCAGCCTGCAGGTTTATGGTATGGCAAACTTTGTCAGTCGATCAGCTTGTTGATATTATATTCGAAGATACCCTCTGCACCGGCCCGTTTGAGTTCGGGAATGAGTTTGCGCACCGTTTTTTCGGTAACGATAACTTCAAGGGCAACCCACTGCTCTTCAGCAAGACTTGATATGGTGGGCTGACGAAGGGCTGGAATAATGGCAATGATCTTGTCGAGCGACGATTTGGGGGCATTCATTTTCAGTCCAACCTTACCATGGGCGTTGATGGCACCCAGCAGCAGCATGGCCATGTTCTCAATCTTCTCGCGTTTCCACGGATCGTTCCATGACTCCTTGTTGGCGATCAGTTTTGTGTTGGACTCAAGAATGGTGTCAACAATCCTCAGCTTGTTTGCCCTGAGCGAAGAACCGGTTTCCGTAACCTCGACAATGGCATCGGCCAGATCGGGCGGCTTGACTTCGGTAGCGCCCCAACTGAACTCCACCATGGCATTGACGCCATTTTTTGCAAGGTATTTTTTGGTAATATTGACCACTTCGGTAGCGATATGCTTCCCTTCCAGGTCTTTAACCGAGGTGACCGGCGAGTTTTCTGGCACACAAAGCACCCAGCGCACCGGCCTCATGGAGGCTTTTGAATAGATCAGGTCAGCAACTTCTATAACATCAGCGTCCGTTTCAATAATCCAGTCCTTTCCGGTCAGCCCGACATCAAAAGCGCCAAGCTCAACGTAGTGCGCCATCTCCTGGGCCCTTATCAGAATCGCTTCCAGCTCATCGTCATCTATAGAGGGAAAATAGGAACGGCTCTGGACCGAAAAATGAAATCCGGCCTGTGCAAAAAGATCAATTGTGGAATCCTGCAGACTTCCTTTCGGAAGCCCGAGTTTCAGCACCTTGTTTACATTACTCATAACAACAACTATCCAATAAAATTAACGTTACAATTCCTTGAGCTGAAAAATACCATTGTGAAAGACTCCGTAGGGCAAGCTGCCGTTAATCCAGGTTCCCAAATTTACGTACCTGCTCGTTCCGCCCGTCAGCTCCCTGATCCCCTTGACATGGTTATGACCGCATACAAAATAATCGAATTCCTTTTCCGCTGCCAGGGATTCAGCAAAATTCAACAGCCGGTCGATTTCGAAAACACGATCGGCAGGCTTATGCTTACGGCTGAGCAGCGACAACTTTTTCATGAGACTTATGGCCAGATCCGGATGAAATCCCGACAGGAGAGCGAGATTGAAGCGGTTCCTGACCAGGCGGACAAAAAGCTTATAGCCAAGATCTCCGGGCCCCAATCCATCGCCATGGGCAACGATGAATTTGCGACCGGCCAAAAGCTGTTCATTGGTACCGTACATCGTTTTAATGCCGAGCTCGTCGTCAAAGTAGCGCCCGAGATTAAAATCATGGTTTCCGGCAACATAGACAATCTCAATATTGTGGCGCACCAAGTCCGACAATAAACAGAGGAATCGGGTAAACCCCTTTGGAATGAGGTGGCGAAACTCCATCCAGTAATCAAAAATATCGCCAAGCATATAAAGCGAACGGCCCTCCGCCTTGATGATGGCAAAAAGCCGTTCGATATTATCCATCTTGAGCTGCTCGCTTTTTTCATCCTGCAAACCAATATGAAGGTCGCTGATAAAAAAAATGGCTGGCATATCTCCCGTCTTCATGCACTCAGCTCACAAAATGTAGGAAGCAGCAATAACGGCAACAGGGATGGTCAGGTTATCGACCTCCTTTGGGCTCACTCCTTCAACAATGGTGGCAATAAGGGCAATAATGATGATTTTTGTGGCATCAAACGATTCTGGCGCGCAAATGAGATGGACAAAAAAGAGTCCGGCACAGACACTGCCAACAAGAAAGGCCAGACTGCCTTCAACACTTTTGTCGCTGAGTATATGGTATTTGATTTTTCCGTACCGGGTACCGATGATCGGCGCAAGACCATCTCCCCAGCCAAGCATGGCCATTGCCATAACACCTGCTGGCTGTTTGTAATAGAGGGTTCCGCAGATCATGGCAACAAGAACAAAATAGAGGGTGCCCTTGAGCAGTTCAGCTTTGTTGCCTGTGCGGGTCATGGTTTTAACTGCCTGGTCATCATCGGCGGCAAACAGCCCCTTCTGGATAAGCAGTACGGTCCAGACAGCAAAGACGGTAATATTGAGAAAATGCGACCAGTCACCACCGATGTAGAGGGGAAGAAACATAATGGCCGATCCGGCGCAGATGTGAGTGATCTTGCGGCTGATATCCCGTGGAAGATTGTGGTTGGTCACCAGATAATCCATAAGAGGAGGGACGCTGAAGACATAGACAAAGGTCAGCAACGTAACCAGTGCGTTATGCCATACTACTGGCAGCGAAAAAAATGTTACCGGAAGAGTATCCATTGCAGCACAATGTTTAAAGATTTCGTTCAAAAACAGACGGGATCAGACGCTACTGCATGATCCTGCTTTGCACGTAAAAATTAATGGCTTAAAGCGCGCCGTTACAGGTATTTGAATCCAACCATGCCGGCAACAACAAGATTGTTGACCAGAAACAGAACATTGTTGGCAATCTGGTATCGGAGAAATGCATTGTGTTCGTGCACATCGCTCTTGCCGAGAACATTGCCGAATCCGTCTTTGACGGCACTGTTCATGAATGAGATACCGCCTTTCGGATCGAGTAAAAGCTGTACCTGAATTACCACGCTCAGCACCAGACCGAGCAGGACAAAAAATGTAGGTATCATAAAACCCCAGCTATAGGAAAGCCAGGCAAGCATGGCAAAAACAAGATCAATAATCGTAAATGAAACAAGAAAGGTGTTTCGGGCACCAATCATGACGGTGAGCGACTTGAGGCCGCCATCCTTGTCACCTTCAGCCGACTTGAAATCGTTGAGAATGATCAATGCCACTGCCATAAAAAAGTTCAGTCCGGCAAGCCAGAGTGCCTCAGGACGAATGTCTCCGAACAAGGCATTTGCCGAAATAAAAGGGGCAAATCCGTACGAAAAGCCTACTGCGGGTGCAGAGGTCAGGATGTTTTTCTTCAGTTTGAGCGGCGGTGCAGAATAAATGTATGCCACAAAAAGCGCAAACATAATTGATGCCACAATAATCAAACCACGAACGCCACCGACATGCAAGCCAATAAATACCCCAAGTCCAATTGCAAGAAGAAGCGCGATGATACTGTTTGCCAATCCTTCTTTTGGTGAGAGACGGCCTGAAGGAATCGGGCGG
>CAJAOR010000155.1 GCA_903942355.1 uncultured Chlorobiaceae bacterium
GAAATGCAATCTGGTTACGGTATCAAGTATTTTTCCGCCCCATTGTGAGCGCGTCAGCGTCGAAGAAGGCATAAAGCTCCTGTCTCCGGGGCAGATAACCTTTGCGGTCATGGCTCGCAATTCAACCAATGAGTTCAACCGCCTTATTGCCGCATCAGTAGGCGTTGCCATTCCTGCTGACGATACACAGTATGGCTATCTGTCAGAACACCATCCGTACGGGGAGTCCGCAGAGCAGTCCGGTGAATATGCCGAAGATTTGGCAGCAACCATGCTTGCAACAACACTCGGCATTGAGTTTGATCCAAACAAGGACTGGGACGAACGTGAAGGCATTTACAAGATGAGTGGCAAAATCATCAATTCATACAATATCACCGAAACCGCCGAAGGCGAAAACGGTCTCTGGACAACGGTCATTTCGTGCGCCGTTCTCCTGCCGTAAGGGCTGTTTGTTCGACTCAAAATAATTGAACAACACCATTTTTTCGCATCAAAGTTTGTCTCCTGTTAAAAAAAAATTGCCAAACGGGGAACAAGGCTCTTATTAAGCCCTGTTCCCCGTTTGCATTGCAGGCCGTGCGATCACAACCCATTATTTCAGCCGTCCCTTATGATTTTTCTTGCATCATTCCAGAATATCCGGAGCCTTGAGGAGCTGATTCTCTGGGGTGGATACCTGCTGCTTTTCATCATTATTTTTTCAGAAACTGGCCTGTTTGCTGGCTTTTTTCTGCCGGGTGACTCTCTGCTCATTACCGCAGGGCTTATGGCGGCATCAGGAAGCCTCGAGATCTTCCCTGTTATTGCCATCCTCGCCTGTGGAGCGGTTCTGGGTGATGCAACAGGCTATTTTATCGGCAAAAAACTCAAATCAACAATCTTTGCAAAAAAGAATTCGAGGTTCTTTCATCGCGAGCACTTGCTGAAAACAGAGGCATTTTATAAAAAGCATGGCTCAAAAACCATTTTTCTTGCACGCTTTGTACCGATTGTACGAAGCTTTTCGGCAACACTGGCCGGTGTAACGGAAATGCCATTCAGGGTATTCTTTTTTTTTAGCTTTTGTGGCTCACTCATCTGGGTTCTCTGTTTTACGCTGACCGGTTACTTTATTGCAAGCCTTTTTCCCGATATCGTCCAATATCTGCACACGATCATCCTAGCCGGGATAGTCCTTATCGTAGCAAGCGCACTGAAAAGCCTCAAACAACAAAAAAGAGCGAACAACTGAAAATTTATCCCGTTTTAAGCATCAAGGCTCACAGATAATTATACCGGCTATGGTATTTTCCAAACAGTAACTTTTAATCAAACTGTGCACATCACTGTTATGACTGAATCGATCAAAACTGATGTTCTCGTAATCGGCAGCGGCATTGGCGGTCTCTATTTTGCCATTCATATGGCCGATCATGCCAAGGTCACCATTATCACAAAAAAAGAGAGTTCCACCTCCAATACCAACTGGGCACAGGGAGGAATAGCGGCCACCATCGATAACAACGACAGCGCTGAACTGCATATTGCCGATACGCTCGATGCCGGTGCAGGCCTCTGCAATCTCGACATGGTCACCCTTATGGTTAACGAGGGCCCACAGCATATAAAACGCCTCATGGAGCTCGGTGTCAATTTTACAACATCGGACAATGACCATCTGCATCTCGGCAAAGAGGGCGGACATTCGAGGAGCAGGATTGTCCATGCACAGGATCTTACCGGAAAAGAGGTTGAAACCGCTCTGCTCAATCGGATCAACAGCCATCCGAATATTACCCTGCTTGAGCATCATTTTGCCATTGAGTTGCTCACAGAGCATCACCTCGGCATCAAGACGAACGACATCAACTGTTACGGCGCTTACGTGCTTGATGCGATGCAGCGGCAACCGAAAAAAATTCTTGCAAAAATCACGATGCTCGCATCTGGAGGGCTCGGCCATATCTATCCATTCACGACTAACCCTGAGATAGCCACTGGAGATGGTGTAGCGATGGGATACCGTGCCGGAGCTGAAATTGCCAATATGGAGTTCATCCAGTTTCATCCGACCGCCCTCTACCATCCAAAGGCAAAATCATTTTTGATTTCGGAAGCTGTCCGGGGATTCGGCGGAATACTCAGACTGAAAAACGGTCAGGAGTTCATGCACAAGTATGATAAACGCCTGAACCTGGCTCCTCGAGATATTGTGGCCCGCGCCATTGACTCGGAGATCAAAAAAAGCGGCGAGGAATGCGTCTTCCTTGATGTAACGCATATCGACCCTGCAAAAACGAGGGAGCATTTTCCCAATATTTATGAAACATGTCTCAGCTTTGGTATCGATATGACCAAAGAGATGATCCCCGTCGTTCCTGCTGCACACTATTCATGCGGCGGAGTACGAACTGATGACAGGGGAAGAACCACCATTGCTCGGCTCTATGCCTGCGGAGAGACAAGTTGTACGGGCGTTCATGGTGCAAACCGTCTTGCAAGCAACTCTCTGCTCGAAGCTCTTGTCTTTGCATGGAGAGCATATCTTGATATCTCGGAAAAGCTTCATCAACAAAGCAACGGCGTCGATTTTCCTGACTGGGACGATACCGGTACCGTCAATTCAGAGGAGTGGATTCTGGTTTCGCACAACAAACGTGAAGCTCAGCAGGTCATGAACGACTATGTCGGTATTGTCCGCAGCGACCTGCGCTTGCAGCGTGCAAACCGCCGGATTGATTTCCTGAAGGAGGAAACCGAATCGTACTACAAGAAAACAAAGATCACGACACAGATCCTTGAGTTGAGAAATATCATCAAGGTTGCAAGCCTTATCATCGAAAGTGCCATCAAGCGCCGTGAATCAAGAGGACTGCATTATACAACCGACTATCCGGAAAGAGACGACAAGCACTTTCTCATCGACACGGTACTGAGGTCGTTTTAGACCGGTCTCCCTACTTGACCTCCTGCCAGTCGCGTGCATAGCGGAAATCGATACCGGGAGTGCGGCCGGATATTTTGGCGATGACTGGCATCATCCTTTTGTACTGGTTCCGGACAACCATCTTCCTGACTCGGTCATAAAAGGGTTCCGCTATCCCCTCACCAAGGATCGCCTTTTTATCCATTCTCTTTTCAAGCATCATAAAGAGGAGCAGATCAACCGATTCATAACTGAATCCGAGATCATCCTCATCGCTCTGCCCTTCCCAAAGGTCAGCTGAAGGAGCTTTGACAATAAGGGGCTCCGGAATAGCGAGGTGACGGGCAAGACCCCTGATCTGGGTCTTATAGAGATCACCGACCGGATTGACGGCTGATGCCATATCACCGAACATGGTTCCGTAACCAAGAAGCAGTTCGGTTTTGTTGCTCGTTCCGGTTACAAGCCGACCATCTCTTGCAGAGACATCATAAAGCAAAATCATCCTGGTGCGAGCCATGATATTACCCCGTCTCAACAACTGCTTTTCCGGCACAGAGGAAAAAAAAGCATCAACAACCGGCGTAACCGGCATCTCTTCAGCCTGGATGCCAAGTTTTTGAATCATGAGTTCAGCATGTTCAAGGCTTTCCGGACTGCTTGACTTATAGGGCATCATGAGCCCTAGAACATTTTCCCGACCAAGTGCGCGAACAGCCAGTTCACAGACAACAGCCGAATCGATGCCGCCGGAAAGGCCAAGAACTACCGAACTGAATCCGAATTTGCGAAGCTCATTAAAAAGAAACGCCTTGAGAATATCCTCGACAAGTTGATAGTCGAGGTGGAGATCCTGGACCTTCATAATGGAAATCTATAAATTGAATAATCGCATGGTCGAACTGATCAGCAGAAAAGCCACCATGTTGACCATTACCACAAAGAGAGCCGTATTTCTCAATACCGGAGCAGAAAGAGGCTGGTCGAGGTCAAGCAGATGCTTTAAACCGTTTCTGCCGATGACAAGAGTATAGCTGAGAGCCAGAATGGCAAAAAGCCAGCTCGGGAAGCCTGTAAAATAAAAAAGTTCAAAAATCCAGACCGGTGTCAAGGCATAACAGAAAACCGTGAGCGTCCAAGCCTTTATGCTCTCCGTTCGCTCTTTCGCAAGAAGGTAAACCGCCCCCCCTGTCATCACGTAAAGAGTTGCGATATCAATAAGAAAATTGACAATGGCAAAAATCATGGCCGTACGGGGCACACCGATCAAGGGAAACTTCACAAGCTGTACAATGGCAATAACAGGAACGGCATACTCCCTGAGCACACTGGACCCGTCGCCCTCGCTCCCCTTTTTAAGATCGTGCCATAAGCTGCTGTTATGAAACAAGAGCCTGAAAATCGCAGAAAAAAGTTCTGTAACGCTCATATCAATTATCTAAGCCATTTAGCGGGGTTCTGTTTGACGCGTCCTTTCCATATTTCGAAATGCACAATTGAAGTGCCTTCAGGCGTTCTGCCCGACACGCCGAGCAATTGCTGTGATTTGATAATCTCATCCTTGGCAATATTCAACTGGCCAAGATTGGCATACACGGTCAGGTAGGATTTCGGATGCCGGATAATGACAATATTGCCGAACGTGGGAAGAAAGGCGATCTGGACTACCTTGCCACCGGAAACAGCCCTTACCTGGGTGCTGGCAGGAACAGAAATATCGATTCCGTTATTGGTCCTCACAATTTTAAGATCCTTGTCTTCAACCGTTCCAAACCGTTGAGCAACAACACCATTATGAACGGGCCACGGCAGTGAACCAGCAGCCTTGTCAAAATCTGCCGAAACTCTTTCCAGCTCAGGGGAATCTACACTGGGAGCTGAGGGAAGACTCTCTGCCTTATTTTCCTTAGGACTCCTTAGTGCTGTTTGTCGCTCTGTTTCCCTCTCTGTTATTGCAAGTTTTTCCCTCTTAGGACGCATCCGTTCTGCCTCAAGACGTTCAGTATGAAGACGTTGTGCCTCAAGGCGTTCGGCATTAAGACGCTGTGCCTGTAGACGCCTCGCTTCAAAAACTTTCCTCTGACGTTCACGTTCTGCCTCCAATGCTCGCTGCTCGGCAAGAATCAGCGATTCTATCCTCGATTGCAATTGAGTGCGTTTTTTCTGGACGGAGGCAAGCTGCAACAGGTATTCCTGTTTGTTTTTTTTAAGCTTTTCGAGCACAACCTCTTTTTCTTTTTTGCTGACTGCCCAGCTTTTCAGCTGTCGCTCCTGTTCCCTGACCATTTCAGCTTTTTGCTTGTAGCTTTGCTCAAGCGCAAGACGGCTGTTTTCAAGTTTGACGGCCGCGCTTTGCAACGTATCAACATGACGGTGAACTGCCCGGGTAAAAAAACCCATGTATTGCGCCCGTACCATAGCTTTTGAAACCGAACCTGCAGCAAAAAGATGCTCTCTATCCCGATTTCCACCATATTTGTAAGCTGAAATCGCCGTCCGGCGAAAATCATCGGAAACCCGTCCGTAAATCTGACGATTCCCCTGAAGCTCATTGCGCAGTCGGGCAATATCCCCATCAAGCCTCTTGAGATAGTTCTGGTTTTCAGTAATCATCTTTTCAAGCACAAGAATCTGGGTCCGGATATTTTCAAGCACTTTGAAGGATTGTGACTCCTTGAGTGAGGTCGAATGCAGCTTGTCCTGATATTCCTGAAGCTGCCGCTTCAGGCTTGCAAGGTTCTGCTCTACCGCCGCCCGTTCTTGCATGATTCTTGATATCTCGCTGTTTCTTGGCAAGGCTTGCACGGTGTTCACGGTATTCACGGTGTGCCGGGTGTGCCGAGTGTGCCGGGTGTGCAAAGCAGCCGATGCCGGGGGCGAAATACTCGGCAAGAGCAAGATCAGCACTGCAGCTATCTGCAGCACTCTGGAAAAAAGAGCAGGTAAGGCAATAACGGTCATAAAAAATCCCCTGGGCATTAAAATTCAACTACCTTACAAAAAAAAATTGCTATAAAAAAACCATGAAAAACACGAGAAGAACATCAGTTCAAGGTAAAGGATAAAATCTTTTCTTCGCAAACGGTCAGAGAAAAAAATAATTTGTTTTTCTTGACCTGAAATAATGGTAACTATCCGTTTTTTCATCAGCAAATCAATACATGGACA
>CAJAOR010000156.1 GCA_903942355.1 uncultured Chlorobiaceae bacterium
CGGCGAAAATCCTGTTCAGAGAGCTGAGACTCCATCAAATGACCGCTCTGTTGAGCTCGGCTGACAAAATGGGATAAATTAAGCTGAACACCTTTCCTGACATACCATTCGAAATCGTACCAGTCCCGCCCTTTTACACGGCTCTTCCAGTTCCTGAACAACAATGCATGCATTTTTCCGGCAAACAAATCAGGCAAACCAAAACACTTGACATAAAACGAGAATGGCTCAAGCAGAAGTTTTTCTTCAGTTGAAAATCCCAATGGCGGGAGCGTATCAACCTCAAACTTGATTTTAACCGTTTTTTCACCGTGCACGGCAAGACTGAACTGGCGCGTATCGCTCTTTAAAAACGCCGATTCTATCCCCGTCCGGACTGTTTTCTTTTTCGAAGAAATCTCAACATCAAGACCCAGTGAGAGAAATTCAGCCATGACTGCCCTGAAATACGGCTCCAGTGAAAAATCGGCGTCAGACGTCAGTAATGAAAAATCAAGATCCTCTGAAAACCTTGGCAATCCGTAAAATATCCTGAGACAGGTGCCCCCGTAAAAAGCTGCCCGGTCAAAAAATCCGCCACGATACAAACCGGCAAGTGCAACCTCCTGCATCACCTCTCTCAGTCCGTTGACTCTCCCTTCGACAGTAGTCGTATTATATTTCTCAAGCATTTGGCCAAGTACACTCATTTCAGATCCCCTTTCATCGAGTTGACAAGCTCCAGCAATGCCTGCAGCATTCTTTCTTTCATTCCCGGCATGATACAGGCCTCTATCACCTTCGAGTCAAAGCGGGTGATACTCTCTTCATCAAGGCGCAGATCATCCATCAGCAGTTCCTGCAATGCGCGGGGTGATGCGATATTCAGATTTCTGGTAAACACAAGCTTGTCACACAACGCCTTCTCTGGAGAGGCCATCAAGAAACCTGTTTTATCGGTATTCTCGATCCGGTCAATTCCGACTGGATAAAAATCCAGAGGAGAATGCGTATAGGAAAACCGGCCTATCGGAAGATCGTATACCTTCCCCCGCCTGGTGGTCATTGAAGTCACTTCCACCACTCGCTCGGGAATAATCCCATAATGGTACAGCGCATAATCCATCGAAACATAGGATGGCCCATAGAGGAGATTGGCCACAAGCGGTGTAGAAATGGGAATCGTTGTCCGTTCAGGTGAAACGGCATAAAGTCCCTTCTTGATGGGTAAAAGCCACCCTTCATCTATCAACCGGACAATTTTATCGTTCGGAGAGCGGTACTCTTTGAGCATGGAGACGAGTGCACCGTGCGTCAGAGGCACTCCACCCAGTGAGCTAAGCTTCTTTTCAAGTTGCATGAGGTCATTATTTTGCATAGATAATCGACTAATATTCGATTATCTATGCAAAATAGAGTTTTCCGGGTACAATAAAAAACAAGTCGCCCTGAATTGATCAGTTCTGAACGCAGGAAGGCGATGGGACACAAAATCCGTTATCACGTGCAACAATGGTGTAACAAAAACAGCAAACCTGAATAAATTTCCCGTCAAAGTAGCGCTTCTCGTAAACATGGTCGCATAAGATTTTTTCTAACAACGCATTAGCAGCGTATTTCAAAACAACTGCTCATGCTCGCGTCGCATATACGTCGCAAAACCAGTATAAACGGGGTTAATGTCGACAGATTTGATGTATTTTGACTGTGTTTAGAGTAAAAAGAAAAAGCCTGTAAGTTATTTA
>CAJAOR010000157.1 GCA_903942355.1 uncultured Chlorobiaceae bacterium
CATATCAGTTGATGACATAAAGACTAATCTTGAAAAGGGCCGTTCGTCAGAGCAAAACGAGTTTGAATTTCGCCATTACAGGTCGGATGGTTCTTTACGGTACGTGAAGGTCTTCAACAGCAATATTGAGATTGCAGGAAAGGAGTTGCTGTATGCAATTGTTTTTGATATCACCGAAAGCAAGTTGGCTGAAGAGGCATTGCATGAGAGTGAACGGAAGTTTCGGACCATTACTGATCAAATTACCGAGACGGTTTTTGTTACCGACATAAGAGGCGTTTTGACCTATGCTTCACAAGCTATCGAAAAGATTTTTGGTTATATGCCCCAAGAGGTAGTCGGGCATCTCTTTACCGAATATCTTGTTGAAGACGAAATACCTAGAGCTCTTGTCGCCTTCAACAGCACCTTGCATGACCATTTGAATGATCAGGTACTCGAATACAGGTTCATGAAAAAAAATGGATCTTCTTTTTTTGGAGAAGCCCATGTTCACTTTTATCAGGATGAGTATTCATCAGGTATCATTGGGTTGATTCGCGACATTACGGAGCGCAAGCACAACGAAAGTCTGCGTAAAGAATATACCCAGGAGTTGCTTGAAAACAGACAGTTTCTCAAGAGTATCTATGAGAAGGTCGATTATTCCATCTTTGTTGTTGACGTGCTGCCGGATGGCTCTTACCAGTATCAGGGCAATAATCCGCAGCATCAATTACTGACAGGTATCAAAAATGAGGAGATGGTCGGAAAAACACCTGAAAAGTTGTTTTCGCCGCAGATCGCTGCAACGGTCATCAGCAACTATGATGCCTGTATTCAGGGAGGTTGTTCCATAACGTATGAAGAGTTTCTGCCGTTCATGGGCAAAGAGAGTTGGTGGAAAACCGTCCTGAACCCGGTTTGGGATGATGCCGGTCACATTTTCCGAATTATTGGCACCAGTACCAATATTACGCAACGCAAACTGGCTGAGCATAAACTTCTCCAACTGAACAAGACTCTCGAAGAGCGCGTATCTGATCGTTCGAAAGTACTTGAAGTCATGTATCAGCAGATGATCCAGCAAGACAAACTTGTCTCTATCGGCCAGCTTGCTGCAGGTATTGCCCATGAGCTGAATAATCCCCTCAATTATATCAAAATCAATTATGCTACGCTGAAGGAAGATATTGCTGATCTGCTGTTGCTTTTAAACGAGTACCGTGACCGGATTAAAAAAAATATGGCGCTGGGCACCTTATCGGTTACTGATCTGCAAGTGCTTCAAAAAATGGAGGAAGAGCTATCCATTGATCTGTTGCTTGATGATATTCCGAAGATCTTTTTTGAGTCGGATAACGGTTTTGAGCGTGTCACAACGATTATCAACAGCATGAGGAACTTTTCTTTGAGTAGTGCTCCTGATGAGCGGGTTGCGTTCGATATTAACCTGGGAATCGGAGAAATGCTCATTCTTGCGCGTCATGAGTATCGCGATTATGCCCGGATTGAGACCACTCTTGAGACGTTGCTTCCTGATGTATACTGCAATCCTGAGCAGATCAGTCAGGTTTTGCTGAACCTGATTGTCAACAGTGCACATGCAATTGCTTCGCAACAAAGGAGTTCGATTGGTAAAATCACTATCCGTACCTGGTTGGAAAACGATACGGTTTTCTGTTCAATTGCAGATGACGGGCCGGGCATACCGGAGGAAATCCGAAAAAATATTTTTAACCTGTTTTTCAGTACCAAAGAACCGGGCCAAGGTATAGGATTGGGGTTGAGTATTTGTTATGACATTGTTGTCCACAAACATGGAGGAACTCTTCGTGTCGAGTCTCCGGTTGAAGGTGGCACTATTATTATTATGGGGTTCCCTTTAACCGTGTGTCCGGTTATTGATGTACAGCCTGAAATCATACAATCAGAGTGAGGGGGAGTGTGGTTGCTCGTGTTTTTGTTACTGCATTGCTCTGATTTTGTCGATAACGGTTCTGTGAGAGTTTTTGGCGGGATCGGTTTCATGATGGGGAAGTGTGACAAGCTTCGCGACCATTTCAAGCATTTTCTGGTCGAGATGCTCGGCGATATCGAGTACTCGGGTCAGGTGGTGCGGCAGTTCGTACGTGATGAACTTTTCGACGTTGTGCTTTTTCATTTTTTCGAGAATCTGAGCCATCGTCGTGGCATCAAGATATTTTGAAACCTCGCTGAAATATTCCAGAGGAAGGTCGTTGGCATATCCGGTAGCCTGCTCAACGCCCATTTTAATGCATACTCCGGCGGCAATCCGGGGGCGGATGTGTTCGACCATGAGCGGAATGACCATGAAATGGGGAATGTACTTGACAATCATGCTGATGGCGTTGTAGAGATCGTCAATTCCTTCAGTGTTGTGGCTGACAAGGTTTCTCACCCAGGAGAGTACTTCCTGCTGCTGGTGGTGTGGTAACTGATGCAAGGCTTCCGGTATGGTCAGCTCGCTCCCTGTCAGTAATTCTTTCAATTCACTCATCTGACGTCCACTCTTTTGCGGCTGTTTCGGCCCGGTTTTACAGGGAGAATCCTGTATGTTGTTTGTAAGTCGTGACAGTTTATAAAATAAATAGAAAACCGGAAACAGGAAAGCTAATAAACACGCTTTTTATTTAGCCTTAAATGCTTTTTTTATGCGGTTGCGGCTTTTATGGCAGGGTAGAAACTGTGCAATGAGATGGCTGCAAAACAGAGTGCAATAGTTATATTCCCCTCTTTTGCATGGTCATGAAGGTAATGAAACGAATATAAGTATAAGGAACGGTGAGACGGTATGGTGCTTTTAACGGTTGAAGGGTTACAGAAAAAATATGGTCTGAAGCATTTGTTTGAGGATGTTTCGTTTGGCATTGATGATCGCGACAAGATCGGTATTATTGGCGCGAACGGGAGCGGAAAGAGTACGCTTTTGAAAATCCTTGCCGGAGTTGAAACTCCCGATAAGGGTAAGGTGATGGTGGCTAATCAGAAAACAATTGCCTATTTGCCTCAGGATTCTCCTTACAATCCTGAGGATACGGTGCTGGAAGCTATCCTGAAGTCGAGCGATAAGGCGATGGACCTGATTTATGAGTATGAACTGGTCTGCAAGGAGTTGGAAACGCGCCACAGCGAGGATCCTTCGTTGATTGAGAAGATGAGCCGGCTTGCTCATGAGCTTGATGTGTGCGGTGCATGGGAGCTTGAATCGAATGCCAAGATGGTGCTCGGTAAACTTGGTCTTTATGATCTTACGGCTCTCATGGGTACGCTTTCCGGCGGTCAGCGCAAGCGGGTGGCTTTGGCTCATGCGCTTGTTGTGCCGAGTGACGGGCTTATTCTTGATGAGCCGACCAACCATCTTGATGCCGACAGTGTTGAGTGGCTGGAGAATTATATCAGGCGCTATCAGGGCGCGGTGCTTTTGATTACGCATGACCGTTATTTTCTTGACAGGGTGGCCACGCGGATGATTGAGATGGATGGCCGGACGGCAATCACCTATACGGGTGGATATTCAAGCTATTTGCAGCAGAAGGCTGAACAGGAGGAGCAGGCGATACGCGATGACCGCAAGCGCTCTGCCCTTGTTCGCCAGGAGCTTGACTGGATGAGGGGCGGGTGCAAGGCGAGGACGACGAAACAGAAGGCCCGGATGCTGCGTGCCGAAAGTCTGGTTTATGCTCCTAAAAAGGAGAAGGCAAAAGAGCTTGAAATCGGCTTTGGCTCGGGACGGTTGGGCGATAAGATTATTGAGTTTCATCAGGTTTCAAAATCATACGACGACAAGTTGCTCTTGCAGTCGTTCGAGTATCATTTGCAGAAAGGGGATCGTATCGGCATTATCGGGCCGAACGGGTCGGGTAAAACCACTTTGTTCGATATGATTACCGGGCGCGTCCAGCCGGACAGTGGCCATATTGATCTTGGCAAGACGGTGAACATCGGTTACTACGATCAGCAGAGCAGGGGACTTGATGATTCGAAACGCGTGATCGAGTATATTCAGGAACATGCCGAGCAGATCAAGACCAAAGACGGCATGGTTTTTTCTGCTTCGAAAATGCTGGAGCGCTTTCTTTTTGCGCCATCTACCCAGTACAGTTATATCCGTACCCTTTCAGGAGGCGAGCGTCGGCGACTCTATCTGCTGAAGCAGCTTATTGATTCGCCGAATGTGCTTCTGCTTGATGAGCCGACCAACGATCTTGATATCCCGACGCTCCGGGTGCTTGAAGACTATCTCGATACCTATAAGGGCTGCCTTATGGTGGTCAGTCACGATCGCTATTTTCTTGACCGTACGGTTGAGTATATTTTCGCTTTCGAGGAAAATGGTCTTATTCGCCGCTATCCTGGCAACTATACGGTTTATCTTGATCTGAAAGCTTCAGAAGGGGCGAAGAATGAGAAAAAGCCGATGAAAAAAGTGCCGGAGGCCCCGAAACCTGCAGCAGCTCCTTCGTCAAAGCAGAGCAAGCTTACGGGTAAAGAGAAGCGCGAACTGGAGCAGCTTGAACGTTCGATTCATGATGCTGAAACCCGTCAGTCGGAAATCGCTTCACGTCTTGCATCGGCTGGCAGTGATTTCGGGTTGCAGAAGCAACTTGGTTCGGAACTTCATGGTCTTCAGCAGCAGCTTGAAAAAGAGATGGCGCGGTGGAGCAAACTTGCCGAACAGGGGTAAGTATGGCTACCCGATACGTTTATATTCCGCTTTAATTTCTGCATCAATGCGCTTCCGCGCAATTTACTTCATATCCTTTTATAATATCACGATAACCAGTTTTTTATCCCTTCAGTAATGAAGGGATAAGGCGGTTTTTCCGTGCGGTTCGAACATAAATCCGCACAGTTGTGCGGATTTATGTTCGAACTGATTTTGTATAGAGTGGCATGATCAAAATGCATGATGAAGAGGAAAAAAAAGCTACGACTTATGACATGAATGTAGCGTGGGTTACATAAAGGTAGAAAATAATTGGGTCATCTTGATCCGGTTGGCACACAATATGCAACTATAAGAGGGAGAGGCAGACCGTCCCTCTCTTTACAAGACGGTAGATGCAGTAAAACAAGTAATCGGAGAATTATCATGGCAGTAGAGAAAACAATCGGCTCGTCAAGCCTCGTAGAGGTTATTGACCGTATCCTTGATAAGGGTGTTGTTGTTGACGCATGGGTAAGGGTATCACTTGTAGGAATCGAGCTTCTTGCTATCGAAGCAAGGGTAGTCGTTGCCTCTGTAGAGACCTAC
>CAJAOR010000158.1 GCA_903942355.1 uncultured Chlorobiaceae bacterium
ACTCTGTGGTGTGACTATATTCGGCTGAAGGGGTTGCATAAATATCGTGTCTTATTTATTGACTTAAGCACCAATAATATAAGCAATTACGATATTTATAGCCCCCTTTTTTTATTGCTTTGATGAATAATTCAGGTTATATAGAGAATGTCCCCATTCTCAGTTGTCAGTACTGCCGCAGGAGTATAATACTGAAGCAGGAGCCTGTCGCTTATTGTTTTCAGATTAAGTTCGGATGTCATCGGTTTTGACTGAGCGGACCGAATATGAGGCATCTCCGGTAAATAACGGGTAACAGATCCGGGAAAATCAAGAGGCTCAGGCCCGACGGCCTGATGCAGATGACGGAAAAAACGGGCCTTGATGTCAAGCGCTTGAAACAGTAGGCTATTGGAGCCGACCGTTTCAGCACTTCCAAGAAAGAGAATTCCTCCGGGCTTCAGGCTGTAATGAAACAATTGCATCATTTTTTTCTGGAGATCTTGCTCCATGTAAATCAGCAGATTACGGCAAACGAGAATATCGAGTTTGCTGAAGGGGGGATCCATAATGACATTATGGGGAGCAAAAACAATGCTCTCGCGAATTTCTCTGGTGATCTTGTAACCCCGGTCATCTTTTTCAAAGTATTGTTTTAAGCGGTCAGGAGAGACATCAGCAGTGATATTGGGCGGATAGATTCCTGCACGAGCCTTTTCAATAGCGTTTTTGTCGAGGTCCGTTGCAAATATCTGGAGTTTGAAAATACCGGTATGTTTTATTGTTGCGAGGACTTCTCTGAAGACAATAGCGAGGGAATAGGCTTCCTCACCTGTTGAACAGCCTGCAATCCATGCTCTAATAATGCCGCCGGAGGGACGGGAAGCAAGAACGTATGGAATCCCTTCTTTTTTAATGGATTCCCAAGCTTCAGGATCCCGGAAAAAACTGGTTACACCTATCAGCAACTCATTGAAAAGCTGTTCGATTTCATTGGGATTCTCCTGAAGATAGCGAACATAATCGGAGATCTTTTCAATTTCGTGAATACCCATGCGCCGTTCGATACGGCGATAAATCGTGTTTTTCTTGTACTGTGAAAAATCATGCCCCGTCTGATTACGCAGGATAATAATGATTATTTTCAGCGAACTCAGAGTTTTCTCTTCTATGGTTAATTCGGATTTAGAGATGGCTGGAACATGTTTCAAATAAGAGAGGATTTTTGTCGGGAGTATCTCCGCTGCCGCTACGACGTCAGCCAGTCCTTCATCAATAGCACTTCGGGGCATTCCGTCAAACTTGGAGGAAGCCGGATCCTGTACAAAAACGCCACCACCTTTTTCCTTGATGGCGCGCAGTCCAAGTGTTCCATCGGAACCCATGCCAGAGAGAATAACGCCGATGGAGTACTGCTTAAGGTCTTCTGCCATGGAACGGAAAAAGAAATCAATAGGAAGTCTCAAACCACGAGGTTTGACCATATCGAGCAGATACAGTACTCCGTGCAGTATCGACATGTCCTGGTTTGGAGGAATCAGATAGACATGATCGGGCTCGATTTTAAGGCCGTCACTGACCTGGCAGACAGGCATTTGGGTAACCCGCTGAAGCAGTTCAACCATAATTCCCTTGTGGTTAGGATCAAGGTGCTGTACAATGACAAAGGCTATGCCGGATGGATAGGGGACATTCTTCAGAAACAGTTCAAGTGCTTCAAGTCCACCGGCTGAAGAACCAATACCAACGACAGGGAAAGAAATTTCTTTTGGAGGCTTGAGCGTACTCTCTTCAGCCTCATTTTTTTGATGACTGATGGAAGGTGTTTTTTTCATGATGCAGCGCTGTTTTGAAGACTTAAAACTTGTAACCGTAACCTGCAGCCAAAGTTCTGAAAGCACCCTTATCTCCTGTGAAATGACTTCGCCGTGATTTATGCCGGACAAGTTTCATCAGTCAGGTTGCCTGTTATTCAATGTAGCTGATTTATAGCAGATTTTATTTTATGTTTGGGGAAAATTCCTATAACAGATATATCCTGCCCTGCAGTTTCATGCTTAAGCAGATCTGGTTACAGGCGTAGATTTGGCGGTTTCTGGTCTGCAAAAAAAGGGGGAACACAAAAGCCCCTGCTGCCGAAATATTTCAGCAACAGGGGCTTTTGCGCTTTGAAAATTACCTGATTATCGCAGTTCCGCAGTTCTGCAGTTTAGTCTGCATTTCAGGGCTCAGTTGCTTGAACAGTTCCGCATTGTAGGATTTTGCAGGTGGCAGGTTAAAGATCTGCTGAGCGGCAACCGCATAAGAACGTGATATGCCTGCAAAGGAGCCTTTTTTGACAGCAGGGTCAACATTGGTTGTTATGATTGATACCGTATTGTCGCTGTTGCGCACAATCTCGAACGTGCGGAACTGCTGCGGAAACTCCCGTAATGATGCCGTCTCAACCTGCCAGAAACCGAGTTCAGGCTTTTTGGGATCAGGCGATTTTAGGGCGGTAACCGTGTTGAGATGACGATGCCCGGCGATCCAAAGAATAAGATTCGGATAGGTATGCAACTTGGCAATAAGAGTCTCTTCAGAAAGAGGGGCGTGCGGGTTCCAGCCGACTTCATTGCCGGCAGGTGCGATGCCTATGGGAATGTGTGCTGCGATGATCATCAGTTTTCCCTCTGCCTGGCCTTTGTCGAGTTCCCTGCAAAGCCAATCATAGCGTTCCTTGTCCAGAGAGCTATGACCATAGATGTCACCTTCAGGATCATCGTTTCTCTGTGTATCATCGAGCACAATGACCTTCAGCGGTACACTTGACTTCGGCTCAAACGTGAAGCAGGCAAATCCTTTTGCAGCATCATTTATATTGAATCCGTGCCCAAATGGATTTGATGTGGTATTAAAAAATTCACGCATCCACTCTCCCGTCGAAAGTGAATGACGGGCCGGATCGGCCGGAATTTCAGGTGGATTTATCTGGCCCGCCTTTCCTGCGCCAATGACATTGCCGTAACGTGTCCTGCCGTCAAGGTCACCCATGCAGAAATCACGGCGACTATAGCCCTCAGGCGTAAAGATATTGCCCATTTTAAGAATCGTATTGCCGGTCATCGTCTTGCGAATGTAATCGTTTGGTGGTTTTACTCCCATCCAGAAATGATCATGATTGCCAAGCGCCTGATACCATGGGATCGTCTTGTCCAGCCCAACCGCCCTGTATTCGTCCTGATAGTCATTATGAGGCCCAAGAATGGGATCATCCTTGACGGCGGAATCGGGGTTTATCATTTTGCCGTCAAGCACATCGATAAACCATCGCAATTCGTTGTACTGCGTATTGTTGATGTTATCACCCAGCGAAATGCCAAAATCAATCGGATCTGCATTGTGAAGAGCGTTGATTGTCTGAACTGCTGCGTCAAGAACATGCGTTGAGTAAAGCATTATCCCTGAGTACGCCGAAATAATCCCTCCTTTATAGCCAAAATAGATCGCCTGTGCGGGAGATTCCTTGTCGGTGATATGAATGTCGGTTAGGGTAAAGAAATGCAACAGCTTTGCTTTATTGACGACTGATGCGTCGCTGTATGCTGTCGGCATAAGGTCGAAGCGCTTTATTGATTCGATTCCCGGCCCGTAATGCCAGGTGCCATAACCGTACTTCCTGTACTTTGAAATTTCATAAGGAAAAATTTTCTTTGAACCCGAACGGAGCGAGTCCTCTACGATAGTCCTCTGTCGGGTCGTAAAGACCTCAGAATCAATCTGGTTTCCAATAAGCTTTTTTTGCTTTACAGCCTGGCATTCCTGATATCCTGCAGAAGTGAAGAGCAGCATACCTGTCAAAAAGAGGAAACAGATTTTTTTGCATGTACATGACCCAACCATAAAACCCTCCTAAAGGCTTAATTACTGAGTATCAAGGCATTAATAACAAAGTTACAAAATCTAGAACTGCTTGATGCGGGTTATTTGAGTTTTTTTTGCGGTGAGTGCTATTTCGCCGTTACGTTATTTGCACCATGCTCCAGAATTCCGCCCCACTCGATAACGGTAAAACCTTTTCTTGCGAAAGCACCAATTTCAGGCTCATGGAGATTGACCGCATTCTGGGTTGGAGCAAAACTAAGCAAGACTCTCAAGAGAGTGTCCGGCTTCGGAAATATTTTCAGTCCAAGCTGATCGTTTACTATTTCAGGCCGGATCAGCTTGATGGTATAGTAATTGCTTGCTGGAAGATTTTGCTGCCAGTAAACTTTAAAAGCATTTGCCTCGTCCTTGTTCAGTCCAAAGTCAGTAAGATATTTGTCAAACCATCCGCTTAAATCACTGTATTTTACAGACCAGCCATCCTCTGGCATGGTAACGGGTTTGTCAAGCGCAACTTCATAGAAGAGATACCGGTATTTGTGATCGATCAGCCCATTGCTCTCCGCAACAACCCTCCATTTTTTCTTGTACAAAGGGATACTCTGAATGACTTTCCCTTTTGGATCAAGCCGGACCTCGACGGACATTTTTTTTACCGGGTATAAATAGAGCGCAGGTTTTTTGACAATCTCTATCTCTTTGCAATCTTGCAATTCATTGTTTATCAAAGAGTAACATACTGTTTTTTCAAGCGTTGGCTTGGCGTGAGCGTCGGATTCATTATGGACAAGCATGGTAATTGCTATTTCCTGCCGCTTCCATGGCATCCAGGTGTCCGGGTTCGTTATGGTAACCGTTTTAATTTCAATATTGTCTCCAAGAAGCACAGGTCTGGTCTGCACATACTGGGTATTTTTCTTAATCAAACCGGAAAGCTCATAAAAGGCGGCACTTCCCATTCCATGATGCTCAATAATAACCACAAGATCCAGATTGCCATCCCCATTCAAATCTGCAATTTTATCGTGAACTAAAGATGCGCTGATATAATTTCCCGGATTATCTCCGCCTTTAAAAGAACCATCTTTTAACTGAACCGCTCTTTTTGCAACCAAAAGATTATAGGTGTAATTTTTTGCTATACTTTCCATACTGCCGTCATTAACCATAACAGGCATTAACGGCTCTTTACAGAACCCTATTCTTGTCATAGCACTTACTATAAGTAGTACAAAAGGAATACAATACTTCATGACGAACTTCCTGCTTGAGTGTTTTGGTTCCCGGTCCATTATGGTTATAATAAAGAAAAGTGTCTTGATGAAATAATTCAATTTTTCGGATAACCGCCATCATCCTGACACAAGAACGAATAAAGGAGTTATCAGATGCACTTGATGAGCAGATTATTAAACGGAGTTGGCCTGTTTTTTCTTTTTCTCTTAAGCACTTTATCCGTTTCGGCAGAGCCTTATTCCTCAAGTCCGAGAGTTACCGGGGTGGAGATTCTCAAGGAAATTGTGCGACAGGAAAGGCAAGGGTTTACCGTCAGGGTTGGAAGCAACGGTTGCACAGCAAAGAGCTCCTTTATTGTATCGGTAAAAAAGGAAAAAGGCGTTACAGATTCAACGCAGCATTACCTGCTTACCATTATCCGAACGGTGCCTGACGAGTGTAAGGCAATTGTCTACGATGGCGAACTCATGACCTATGACTTGCTAAAGGACTTTGGTATCGCCGGAAACCCGGCCTATACCATTACCAATCCGGTAACCCCCTCCCGCTAATCAGCCATCGATGTTTTTTTGCATGACCGGAAAAGTTGATGTTACGGTTTGCTTTTCAAGAGTTCAGGCCGGTATTCGAAATGCATGGTATCGTAGTGATACCACTTGCCGCCCCATATGAAGCCATGCCGTTCAAATATTTCGACAATCTCGGTCGGGATCTGGTTCCTGTAGGGGTAACCTCCTTTGGAATCCGGTTTGGCCCATCTCCAGTAATCGGCATATTTTCGGGCGATATCGATAGCTGTTGCACTTCCATGCGCGCTCAATCGTTTTGTGCCTTCGATGAATCTGCAATTCACGGTTCCTGCTGGAGGAATGAGATATTTATCGTATCTGGCGGGCAGTTGATCCAGTTCATGCGATACTTTTGCTAACTGCTCAGCCACGCCATTAAGGCGTGTCACCCTGAGCTTTTTGCCCCATTTTCGGGGAAGCCATACAACATCTGCCAGAGTGCGCGCTGTTTCACCTTTTTTGCAGTTCCCGTACATCTTCAGGAAAAACGGTTCGAAACGCACCCTCCCCGGATCGATATTAACTTCGGGTGAACCAGCGGCCTTGCCTGGAATATAGCGGGCATAGAACATGTCTTTGAGCGATGGTGAATTCAGCAGCGTTTCAAAGTCTTTACCTGTTTTACCATCATCAAACCGCATTCTTGTTCCGTCTGTCCAGATCAGTTCGTTGCCTTCATGGCCCGCAAGAAAGTCGGGATAAGAGCGGACCAGCGTATCCATCAATTCAGCGTTTCCCGCTGCATATGAGGGCGCCACGATCAAACACCAGAACAGTGCTGCAAGGCCATGAATCCTGAGCAGGTGAACCATCATATCGTTAACCTCCAAAAAATTACGTGATCCTGTGTTGCTCTCAATACCTGATGATATTAACCTCAACATAGTCTCTGCCATAGCCGTTATTCCAAATGCTGATCTTGACCAATGGCTCTCCATGAACAATCTCGTTCAACGCAGCGCGACTTATTCTGCCGTTTTGCAGCATCGACTCAAGAACTGCACGATTTCGTTTTGAAGCAAAGAAGCTGTCGCGTTCATCTTCAGGATCAAAGCGACCAAAAACATGGTAGTTCGCCCGGTCCTGCCGAATAATTGCGGCGACAGATGTCAAGCGTTCACCGTAGCTGTTGAAGTGGTCGGAATGCCCTAAACGGGCGATATAAGACTCGACCAACTCATCAGCAAGCACAGGAGCTGCCTGAAACAAGGCAAACACCGCAACCAAAAGATAAAATCGTTTCATAATGATTTTTGTTGATGTTAATCCGGTAAAAATGGCGTCTTGATTGAACTTTTGCACTGGCTCCACATCCAGAGAAGTTACGGATTAAAACAAGAATACTGTGCGGATCCGCTAATATTGGCGAAAAAGTGACGTACGTGTTTCTTTCCATGAGCTCCGCAGAGTGCGCGACAGCCTGCTTTTGCTTGCAGGCCCCAACAATATTTTTTTTCTGATTATATTGGCCCACTGCTTGCAACGCATCATCCTTTGTATTTTTCCTTTTGCGGAATTGTCATCCTTTGAAAATGGTTTGTTACCTTGAGCAGCAGGAGTTAGCCCTGTTACGCCTGTTTGTTGCACCTGTTTTCAGTTGGCATAGAACATGGCTGTACTTTCCATAAAAAAAGCAGCGCTTACAGCCGTTTATGGCTGCCAGTTGCAGGATTGAAAATGTTTTAATAGTTATGACGTTAACGACAGCCCTCGAAGCCGCAAAGGTCTCCGCGAATACCCCGCGTGAGATTCCTTTTAACTATACCTCCGCTGGAGACCGACAGGCGATATCGTTTCTGCTGGGTACCGATATTGTGCAGATGCTTGATGAACTGCGCGATCTGCGGGTTACCGGAAGGTCGGCGCGACTGCTGATGGGCATTATTGGTGAAATACTCATTCACCGCCGCAACCCTTATCTCTTTCAGGAGCTGGTGAACTCTTCGGCCCGCCGCCGCCGACTTTTTGAGCGGGCATTTGCTGAGCTGGATACCATAGCCGATATGGCAAAGGGAGAAACAAGGGTCTCTTCTATTGTGGGCGCCGTGCGTGAGCAGCTTGAACGGTTTCGGTCGGCGGTTGAAAAGACGCCTGAACTTCGCCGCCGCCTGAAACGGGAACTTGGTGCTGTGGTTGGGATTAAAAATGTTCTTTTTGATCCATTTTCTCTTGCAGCTCATGCAACGGATGCGACGGACTGGAGGCTGCATCTACCTTCGGCAGTGGTGACGCCCGATCATGAGTCGCAGGTTGCGCCGCTGATTACGGCGATTGCTGCACTTGGTCTCAATATTATTCCTCGGGGTGCCGGGACGGGGCTGACCGGGGGAGCTGTGCCGTTGCGGTCGAGGTGCGTGATTATCAACACAGAAAAACTGAACCGTATCCGGGGCATCTCGGAGCGTGAATTTCAGCTTGAAAACGGTCAGATATCCCGGGCGTCAGTGATTGATGTTGAAGCGGGTGTGATTACTGAAAAAGCGATGGAGGAGGCTGACCTGCATGGCCTGGTTTTTGCTACCGATCCAACCAGTGAATGGGCTTGTACGGTCGGGGGAAATATTGCTGAAAATGCCGGGGGAAAGATGGCTGTTCGCTGGGGCACCTGTATCGACAACCTGCTTGAGTGGCGCATGGCGATGCCGTCGGGTGAAAACTGGACGGTCAAGCGTGCTGATCACCGGCTGCGCAAAATCATGCATGAGGATACGGTTACCTTTGAGGTGTGGAACGGGTCGGGCAAGAGAATTGACCGTATCGAACTGCGTGGAACCGATATCCGCAAAAAGGGGCTGTGGAAGGATATTACCAACAAGGCGCTTGGAGGTGTACCGGGCTTGCAGAAGGAGGGGACTGACGGGGTGATTACCTCTGCTCTTTTTGTGCTGTATCCGAAGTATCCGGAAAAGAGGACGATCTGTCTTGAGTTTTTCGGGCCTGATATGGATGAGGCGAGCCGGGTGATTCTAGAGCTGTCGAAAATATTTCCGCTTCATTCCGAAAATCGTGAGGCGCTGCTTGCGCTTGAACATTTTGATGATGAGTATATCCGTGCTATCGACTACAAGGTGAAGGCGCCCCGTGCCCAGACGCCGAAAGCGGTGTTGCTGATCGATATTGCCGGCAAGAGTGCCCAGGAGGTGCAGAGTGGCGTGGAGCGGGTGGAGGGGCTGCTTGCACCACACCCAAACACCTTGATGTTTCTGGCCCGGGATAATGCCGAGGCTGTCCGGTTCTGGGCCGATCGTAAAAAGCTTGGTGCAATTGCCCGGCGAACCAATGCGTTCAAGCTTAACGAGGATATTGTTATTCCGCTTGAGGCTCTTGCCGAGTTTTCGCGTTTTATCGACAAGCTCAATATTGAGGAGGAGCGTTATGCCCAGCTCAGGTTTGTGGAACGTGCGGCCAATATTCTGGGAACCTCAAGAATAAACGAGGATGGCGGCCAGTTTGCTTCAAAGATTCCGGCAGGTCTTGAGCTTTGCCGCATCTTCTGTGCAAAGATTGAGGCGGAACCTGCAGAGTCGCTTCGTGCGCTGGCTGTTGTGCAGGAGCTCAGCAGTGAGCTCGGTGAACTGGTGCAGGGTTATCCTGACATGCAGGCCGCTCTTGACGGCGCTTATCAGCATGTTCGCGACCGCCGTATTGTGCTTGCCACGCACATGCATGCGGGTGACGGCAATGTCCATGTCAATGTGCCGGTACTTTCAAACGACAGGCCTATGCTTGAGCGGGCGGACAAGGTAATCGACCATGTCATGGCAAAGGTGGTCGCTCTTGGCGGGGTTGTTTCCGGCGAACACGGTATTGGTGTTACCAAGCTGAAATATCTTGATCCAGCAATTGTTGAGGAACTTTCGAGGTATCGTCGCCGGGTTGATCCGAAAGGAATCATGAACCCCGGCAAGCTTGATGATTATGAGGTGCTTGATTATATCTTTACTCCCTCATTCAATCGCCTTGAGCTTGAGGCGCATATTCTCAGGCGGGCCCAGATCGAGGAGCTTTCGAAAAAGGTCGATTACTGTATCCGATGCGGCAAGTGCAAGACGGACTGTTGCGTCTATTATCCATCGCGGGGGATGTTCTATCATCCACGGAACAAGAATCTGGCGATCGGCTCGCTGATTGAGGCGTTACTCTTTGATGCCCAGCGTGAGCGCACGACTGATTTTGCCCTTTTGAAGTGGCTTGAAGAGGTGGCCGATCACTGTACTATCTGCCATAAATGTCTCAAGCCCTGCCCGGTCGATATTGACAGCGGGGAGGTCTCGGTGCTGGAGCGCGAAATACTCTCGGAGTGGGGCTTCAAGCACTCTTCACCGGTCACTGAATTGACTCTGCGCTATCTCGAAAGCCGTTCGCCGGTTTTCAATGCGCTCTTCCGTCGTGCCGTGCTCAGGGTTGGCGGGGCTGTCCAGCGGTCGGGCAACAAGCTATCCTCGTTGTTGCAGCCGGAGCATGATCCTCTTGCTTTCTATCCGCTCAAGCTGCTGAGTTCTCCTGTGCCCCCGGTACCTGATGGTACGTTGCGGGATATTTTGCCGGAGTGCGGCCCTGATCAGGTGCTTGTTTTTGAGCCCTCCGGAGCGGTTGCCAGCAACGTTTTTTATTTTCCAGGATGCGGGTCTGAACGGATGAACTCCTCCATCTCTATGGCAGCGCTGCATGTGCTGCTTGAGCTTGGTGTGAGAGTGGTGCTTCCTCCTCCGTTTCTCTGCTGTGGCTTTCCGGCGCATGTTAATGCCAAGACCGACCAGTATTCGAGTATTGTGCTGCGCAATACCGTGCTTTTCAGCCAGATCAGGGAGATGTTCTCCTATCTCGATTTTGATGCCTGTGTGGTCACCTGTGGCACCTGTATGGAAGGGCTTGATGCCATTGAAACCGGCCGGATTTTTGGCGGAAAGATCATCGATATTGCTGCTTATGCCCTTGACAAGGGCTTGAGGCTGGACGGCAAGGGGGATTACCTCTATCACGCACCTTGCCACGATTCGCTTTTTGGGAAAGCGCGTGACACCCTGCAGAGTCTGGGAGGGTTCGGCAGGGTGACCGCTGTGCCGCACTGCTGTTCAGAGGCCGGAACGCTGGCCCTTTCGCGACCCGATATTACCGATTCGATGCTTCATCGCAAAAGGGATGCCATAACGGAGCTTATGCATGGAAGAGAGCGGGCGGTCATACTGACCAATTGCCCTTCGTGCGTGCAGGGACTTGGAAGAAATCTTGATCTTGGTATAGAGCCACAGCATATTGCTGTGGCTCTGGCTGAAATACAATCGGGTGCAGGATGGATGGAGCTTCTGCGACATCAGGCGTCAAGGGGCTCGGCGGTCAGCTTTTAATCGTCACCTCTTTCGCTTTCTCCGCTTCCGCTGCGGTGGCATCTGACACAGTTCTGATAGTTGGAGATGCCCTCTTCACGATGTACTTCGGCCATATTTGACGGGGTATGTTCGTGGCAGTTATAGCAGGTATACTGTTTATAATTGCCTGGATTGGTATGGCAAGTCTTGCAGCTTGCCTGATGATCACGGTCGAGCCTGAAATAGCGGTCATGGTTGAATGTTGCCGGTTTCCATTTGCTTGTGCTGTGGCACGCCGAGCATGTCGCCGTTGCCTCCGAGTGTAGCTGGTCATTCGGCTTGTCCGCCTTGTGGCAAGTGATGCACTGTTTTTTGCCTGCAAACTGCTTGTGATCGAATGTTGCTGGTTTCCATTTGCTTGTGCTATGGCACGCCGAGCATGCCACAGTTGCATCCAGGTGGAGCTGGTCATTCGGCTTGTCCGCCTTGTGGCAAGTGATGCACTGTTTTCCGCCAGCAAACTGTTTGTGGTTGAATGTTGCCGGTTTCCATTTGCTTGTGCTGTGGCACGCCGAGCATGCCACTGTTGCATCCCGGTGGAGCTGGTTATTTGGCTGGTCGGCTTTATGGCAGTTGATGCACTGTTTTTTGTCTGCAGCGGCAAGACGATTGTGGTCGAAGGTTGCCGGTTTCCATTTTTTTATGCTATGGCACTCGCCGCAATTTCCTGTTGCATAGCGATGCAGTGCATCGGTGGGCTTTTGATTTTTATGACAGGCTGTGCAGTTCTTTTGGAGTGATGCCGTCAGCGATGCATGCTTGAAAGTTTTTAGCGTTTTTGTTGCGTCCAGGCCTTTGTGGTCGGTGTGGCAGTCGGCGCAGGAGTTGGCAGAAAGTCCTTTGTGAAAAAGTACCCTGGAGGAATCTTTCGGAAGAAAAGCTCCGGCGACATTTTTTATGCCAATGGCATCCTGTTTGTGACAGGTGATACATTGCACCGAAGTTACCCCTCGAAATGGCGTGTGACAGCTCAGGCAATCTTTTTTGATTGCCTGATGCCCCTTCATGAGGTCGCCGGGATCAAGCAGTACCTCAGGAAATGCAATAGCAAGGGCTGCAAGGATAATGGCGGAGGTAAAAAAAGCAAAAAGTGGTTTCATCAGGCTACTTCCAGTTCCAGAAGAAAAATATGGATAAAATATGGATTATGGTTAGCGCGAGCAAAACGGAGACCATAGGCATATGCACCGTTCTCCATTGTTCAAGCGTCTTGATAGTCAGGGTATCCCAATAGTGTTGCTGATCCAGCTCATCATCAATGGAGGCACTGATTCCAAGTTCTTTCATTTTGATCTTTACTTCCTCCTTTACCTTCTTGAGCAGATATTGTCCGACGTGACCGCTGGCAGTTACCACCATCATCAATACGGTCGCCATCCAGGGCAGAATTGCATTGAAATGAATTCCTGAATGAACAAAGATCATCAGGGTGCCGATCCAGCCAGTATTGCAGTGGAGCTTGAGAAAAAATTTCAGAGCGCCGTTTTTGATTACCTTTTTTTTTCGGGCAGAATAACTGAATGATGATGCAATAAAAAGGGTGCCGACAATCCCCAGATATCGCCCCACCCATACCAGGTTGGCAATATGCAGGAGGTAGTCAAGTGATATTCCTGCAACAATCAGCAGCAGGTATGAGATCGTGAGCGGTAAGGTTCGTTGTATAAGGAGAGATTTCCACATCGTTCAGCATCATTAATCATTGATAACTATTTTTCAGAAAAGATAACCGGTACTGCTTAAAAGAGCCTGAAGAGAATCTTAAAAATCAGTTAAAATGAATGAGCCTGCCATCGGATAGGCTTCACATTATGAGCACACTGCCGGCGTGAGTGCATGGGTCGCGGGCTGAAAATGACTTCTTTATTCTTGCCTTGTTTTTGTAAGTTGTCAGTACTGCCGCCATGATTATATTTTTCGGGGTCATGTGGCTTACAATAAACCAGATTGACTTTATCGGGCTGACCTTAAGTGAGCGGCACGCCTGTGTGCTGCAATCGGAAATCCGTAACATGACGATTGAGTGCCGTCGGGTCGGTGGTATCAATCTTGCCCAGGGGGTCTGCGATACTCCGGTTCCTGAAGTTGTTCTTGAGGGGGCAGCGGAGGCGATAGGGCAGGGGAGACGATGGTTCGTTTTTGTTTTGCCAAAGAGGATGTTGTGCTCGACGAGGCCATTCGTCGTTTTCAGCTTCTTGCCTGAATTGTTAACATAAAACAGGGGGGTATGTATGGCCAGAAATGGGTTGATCAAGGTTGCGGGATTTGTTGTTCTTCTGTTTGCACTGGCCGGTTGCCTGGAGGTCAGTACCATAGTCAGTGTCAAGCCGGATGGAACAGGAACCATTACTGATCGGACGCTGATGAGCAAGGCCTCGATCGGTCAGATGAGTGCCCTTACCGAGGGTGGCAATAAAGGGCAGGCAGGCCAGATGCCCGACAAGGCTGTACTGGAAAAGAAGTCTCAGGAGATCGGTGAAGGGGTGCGGTTTGTCTCGGTTCGTCCGGTGGTAACAAAAACTCACGAAGGATATGAGGCGCTTTATGCGTTCAGGGATATCAATATGCTGCAGCTCAATCGCAATCCTGATACGGGTACTTCCGCCGATTCTGCATCCGGAGAGCAAACCTCGAAAAAGAAAAAGCAGTATGTCCGTTTTATCCTTAAAAAGGGCTCTCCATCGAGGCTTATCATCGTCCTGGATCAGGAAAAGGAGGCAGGATTATCCGGCTCTCCTGCGGCAGCAAAGCCTCGGCAAAATCCTGAACAGCTGAAAATGGCAGCCGGTATCATGAAACAGTTTCTCAAGGGCATGAGAGTGTTTATGGCTGTTGATATCAATGGATCAATTCTCAGTACCAATGCGATGCACAGAAAAGAGAAGAGAATTACCCTGATGGATGTTGATTTTGACAAGCTGCTCGGCAATCCGAAACAGTTTGCATCATTTGCGGCTCTTGGCTCTGACCCCTCTTCCGTAGAGGCGCAGAAAATCATGAAAAAAATTCCGGGAATCAAGCTGGAGACGCAAAAAGAGGTTGACGTGAGCTTTCAGTAAAAAAAAGCTGAAACCGAAGCTATAAGCCGAATTCTGTTCATTACCCTGCAAAAGCAGGGTAATGCTGCAGCCATTTATCTGATGCGGCTTACCCGAG
>CAJAOR010000159.1 GCA_903942355.1 uncultured Chlorobiaceae bacterium
CAGTACCTCCCGGTCGATCGAAAACCTTCCGACAGCATTGGTTGCCTCCTTGTCGGATTGTGTAAAGTCTTCGATAAGGATATCGTGGTACTCCTTGCTGATCTCTTTTGTGGCTGCCCGTTTGACAAAGAGGCTTTTCAGCGGCTCATGCTGGAATATAGTGCGAAAATTCATCGAAAAATCGATCAGTCCGCCAAGAAAAAAGAGGCCAAGCGACGTAAACAGGGTCTCTTCAAAAATGCCGCAGGCAATGATGGTTGACGATACCAGCGCCTGATGGTAGCGCAGGCAGAGTTCGGTTGCTACCATGCCTCCCATGGAGTGGCCGACAATATGCAGCTTTCTTGATGTGTGGAGTCCAAGATGTTCAATGAGTTCTGCGGCCTCATCAGTAAATCCCTGAATGGTAAAGGTTGGTTTGAACCCTTTGATTATTGTTCTTCCCGTCCCGCTCTGGTCGTAGGTAATGCAGCGGTAGTTCGCCGAGAGTATGTTGACCAGGGGTTTCCAGTATCGGGAGGAGACCGCCCATCCATTCACAAACAATACTACAGGCTTTTGGGCCCCTGAAGGATCGGACTCTGCACTGTCTTCATAGTAGAGCTGGCAACGCTTGGATGATAAATAACTCATGAGAGTTGTATGGTTGTTCTTGTCTTAAAACAAAACCTTAATATATAACAATAATACCTTTTCTTCAGCCCTCACTCTACCTTGCAAGGCAGCCTGGTTTTGCGACTCTGCTGATCAATGACTACATTGTCGCAACAAAAAACAGTGATTTTTCATATTTTAAGCGTAACGCAATGGACTATTCCCTTACCAGTCTGCTCACTTCCCTCGTTGATTTTATTCTCCATATTGATACCCATCTTCAGTTACTTGCCTCACAATATGGTTTCTGGCTCTATGCCATTCTTTTTGTCATCATTTTCTGCGAAACCGGACTTGTTGTCACCCCCTTTCTTCCGGGCGATTCCCTGCTTTTTGCTGCCGGGTCACTGGCCTCCATGCCAGGTTCATCGCTCGACCCTCATCTGCTCTTTGTACTCTTTTTTTCTGCAGCAGTACTTGGTGATACCGTCAACTACCAGATCGGACACAAGCTTGGGCCAAAAGTGTTCAGTTATGAAAAGTCACGCCTGTTCAATCCCGAACACCTCGTCACGACCAATCATTTTTTTCATAAATATGGCGGCAAGACCATCATCATTGCCCGCTTTATTCCTATTATCAGAACGTTCGCTCCTTTTGTTGCCGGTATCGGCGCCATGCGCTACAGTCGTTTCATCCTGTTCAATCTTGCTGGTGCAGCGCTTTGGGTTGGATTGTTCAGTTATAGCGGCTACTTTTTTGGCCAGTTGCCCTTTGTTCAGCAAAATTTCAAGTTTCTTATTTTAGCCATTATCGCGATCTCCTTCATGCCTCCGGTTATTGAATACCTGAAGCACCTTATTGGTCGCAAGCAGGATACTCCAGGTTGTTAGCGGAATGTTGATAACTTGTTGACGCATACTTCATCGGCTCCTGCTATCTGTGAGAGTGTGATCGGTTTCAATGGCGTTATTATTGTGTTAATTTGATTTTATACAATAAGTTATTTGGCTTTTTCGAGGTGAAGTTGCCCTTGATGTGTTGATTACGGAAATCTGCACACTTTCGTGGCGTGATGCGCCGAATGTGGATAAGTTATAACATAAAAATGGGATGTGGTGCTGAAAGCTTTTGTGGAAAATCAGCGAAGCGTGCAAAAGCCCTAAATAATATTATTTTAATCCATAGAATTTTTTATAATTAGGAGCTTTTCAGATCAAATCGGCGTATAGCGCAGCCTGGTAGCGCACTTCCTTGGGGTGGAAGGGGTCGTGGGTTCAAATCCCGCTACGCCGACTCTCTTACCTGCATACTCACCCTTGTTTTTCCTGTTCCTATACGATCCACCTCTTTTTCCTGCTTTCCGTTCTGTATATTTCTCCCATGGATACCCTTTCGAAATTACAGATTCTTTCCGGCGCGGCGCGTTACGATGCATCGTGCTCTTCTAGCGGGAGCAAGCGTGAAGGTCCCGTCTGCGGTATCGGCAATACCTCAAGTAGCGGCATCTGCCACTCCTGGTCGGATGACGGCCGGTGCATTTCGCTTCTGAAAATCCTGCTTTCCAATGATTGCCGTTATGACTGCGCCTACTGCGTGAACCGGTCGTCTACGGCGGTTGAACGTGCCTCCTTTACTGCTCGGGAAGTGGTTGACCTCACCCTCGACTTTTATCGCCGCAACTATATCGAAGGACTCTTTTTAAGTTCGGCCGTCATGGTGAGCCCTGACCACACGATGGAGCGGATGGTCAGTGTAGCTGAAACCCTGCGTACCGAAGAGCAGTTTGGCGGCTATATCCACATGAAAATCATTCCCGGCAGCAGCAGCGAACTGGTGCGCAAAGCAGGGCTCTATGCCGACCGCATCAGCGTCAACATCGAGCTCCCTTCACAGGCCTCTCTCCAGCGGCTTGCGCCCCAGAAACATAAGGATGCCATTCTTGCGCCAATGACCATGATTGGCCGGGAGATAGCGTCAAGTGTGGTCGAGCGCAAAGCCAACCGCCATGCGCCCCGTTTCGCACCGGCAGGCCAGAGTACCCAGATGATTATCGGTGCCAGCCCTGAAACTGACTTCCAGATTCTGCGTCTTTCGCAGGGGCTCTACAAAAAAATGAACCTCAAGCGGGTCTACTACTCCGCCTATGTGCCGGTCAGTAACGACAGCCGCCTTCCCGTGTTGGCCGGGCCGCCTCTCTTGCGAGAGCACCGCCTTTATCAGGCCGACTGGCTCCTGCGCTTCTACGGCTTTTCCGCCGAAGAGATTCTTTCGGACGATGCACCAAACCTTGACGAATCGTTCGATCCCAAGAGCGCCTGGGCCCTTCGCCATCCTGAATTCTTTCCGGTCGAGATCAATCGTGCCGACTACGGTACCTTGCTCCGTGTACCGGGCATCGGGGTCACATCGGCCAAACGCATCATCGCTGCCCGCCGCTTTTCAGCCATTACTCCGGAAGGGATGAAAAAGATCGGGGTGGTCATGAAACGGGCAAAATATTTTATTACCTGCTCCGGCAGGAGTTTCGAGAAATCCGACCGGCCAGCAGCTCTTCTCCGTCAGCAATTGCTCCTTGGAGCAAGCAGCGAACCGACACTTTCTACACAACTGGTCCTGCCCGGAATTTTTTCATGACGCCATGAACCGATACCTCTACGACGGCACCGCCGATGGTCTTCTCTCCGCAATTGCCTGGATTCTCGAAGAGGAACCCGACCCGGAACAGGTTGCTCTTGCAGAGCGCAAGGACACCCTCTTTGAAGATGGTTTCTTTATCGGCACCGATGCCACCCAGGCCGAAGCGCTTTTTTTCCGGCTCCGCAAGCAGGCGCCCGATGCAGCACATACCCTCTACTCCTTTATGCTTGCCGAAAAAGAGGGGATGGAGAGCAGCCTGCTCCACTTTCTCTCGCTTGCCTTCATCCATGGCGACAAGGTCAATGGTCACCTTACCCACCCTGCGGTGCGCGATATTGTTGGCGTTTCCAAAAAAGCAGGCAGGGAACTCCACCGCTTGAAAGGGCTTCTGCGTTTCGAAAAACTCCAGGACGGCGCCTATTTGGCAAAAATGGAGCCCGACCACAATATCATCCATCCCCTCGCTTACCACTTCAGCCGCAGGCTCCGCGCGCAGCACTGGTTTCTCTACGACGTCCGCCGCCGCACCGCCGCCCGCTGGAACCAGGGCTCACTCCAGTTCGGTACTATCGAACAGTTCACCGCTCCTGCCCTTTCAGCCGACGAAAAAAAAGTGCAGGCTTTATGGCAAGCATTCTTTAAAACCATAGCCATTCCTGACCGCAAAAACCCCCGCCTCCAGAAATCCAATATGCCCATGAAGTACTGGAAATATTTGACCGAGAAACAGGGAGAGTGAGATTTGCTACTGAAACCTATTGGGCTCTTTTTTGTTACCGCCTTTGCTGAAATAACTGACTGCTTTTTGCCCTATCTCTGGCTTCGCAAAAGCGGTTCAGAATGGGTGCTGATTCCGGCGGCAGGGAGCCTGGTACTCTTTGTTTGGCTCCTGACGCTTCATCCGGCCGCGAGTGGCAGGCCAAGCCATAGCCATTCTCGATAGCAGTAATTTCCGTATTAAGAAATCCAACAAGAGTGGAACCGCCACATCACTCACTCTTCAGTTGATGGGCATCGGTAAAAAAGCGGCGGTAGCCTTGCTGTACAATCAAAAATGAGGTCACGGCTACAGCCCCGGTTATGGCGCAGAGTATGGCAATCTGGTACCGGACGGCGATGATTGGTTCTGTCCCGGAAAGAATCTGGCCGGTCATCATGCCGGGCAGCGCAACGATTCCGGTGGCCGCCATCGTGTTGATGGTTGGGCGCAGAGCAGCACTGTAGGCATTCCTGATGGCCTCCTCGGCGGATTGTCGGGAAGTGGCTCCAAGAGAGAGGGCGCATTCAATCTCTTCGCGCCGTTCATGCATTTCTGAAGATAGCCTTTCAGCGGCAAGGCTTGCACCATTCATGGCGTTGCCGAAAATCATGCCTGCCAGCGGGATCAGATAGCGGGGATCGAACCATGGCGAGAAGCCGACAACCAGAAGAGAAAAATAGACGGTTACTCCTCCGCAGCCAATGATAATGGAGCTCCCGACCACACGATAAAAATCTGGCATCCGTTTTTTTATCCGCGATCCTGCTACCTGGAGCGAGAAACCGGCCATTGCCAGAAGCATGAGCACTACCGGCAGTGGAGAATTGATGGCAAACACGAGATGCAACAGGTAGCCGACAGCTATGAGTTGAACGAGCATCCGGATTGAGCTCCAGAAAAGCTGTTTTTCATGGCCGATGTGCTGCAGGCGTGCAAGGGCCAGCGAGAGCAGAATTAGCGCGTAAGCGTAGACCAACTGGATCACATCCAACGGAATGATGTGCGGATTTTTCATAATGATGATTTCTCTTCTCTCTCAGGTTTTGCCAGAAAATTGCTGAATGCAGTTGTTTGGGGCATTGCGAGCATTTGTGTGCCAACGCCCTGTTCCATAATTTGGCCCTCTTCGAGGTAGATCAGGTGATTGACGATATGTTCAGCAAGATAGAGGTCGTGGGTCACCACAATAATTGCCAAATGTTCATTCTGGCAGATGTTGTTGAGTGTGCTGGCCAAGCGTGCCGTTGAAGGGTGATCGAGTGCGCTGGTTGGTTCATCGAGCAAAAGTACTTCTGGATGGTTGATAAGTGCACGAGCCAGATTGACTCTCTGTTGTTCACCACCGGAAAGTGAGCGGGCCTCCCGATCCAGCATCTCCGCAGGGAGTTGAACGAGATCAAGAACACGGGCAATTTCAAGGCTTCCGGCTGAAGGCGGAGCCATCCTGCGGAACATGAAGGGTCGTTGCAGGTTCTCAAGGAGTGTTCCATGAAACATGAAGGGCTTTTGCAGAACCAGGGCAATTTTTCGACGCAACAGCAGCGGGTCTATGGTTGCAATGTTTTGCCCATTCAGTTCAATCGTACCCACAGAAGGATTGTCAAGGCGGTTGCACAGTCGAATCAGGGTGCTTTTGCCGCTTCCTGAAGCTCCGATTATTCCGGTTATCTCCCCCTGTCGGGCGGTAAAAGATATCCCGTCAAGAATCAGCCTATTCGTACCTGCCGGGCTTAGCTTTGTTACGCCGACATCAATAAACTCAACAAATGGGTCGTTGCCGGATTTTTGTTGCTGATGCATGTTCATCCATCGATCAGAGTAAATGAAAATAAATTTGTAATTTCAATAGATGAATACTTTGTTCTGAGCATATCCTTGTAATGTTTTACTGTGCCTTTTTTAAGATATTGAATAAACAGACACGTAGAGTGTCATGTTCGAGATTTGCACCATTCTTTGCCTGTTTGACTTGAGGGCAGGGGCTCTTGGGTTAACCGCTCAATGAGTTGCTTGCCTTCTGGCAGTAAAAAGATTCTCGGGGGGCATGACAAGCAAGTTATTTATTTAATCCAAGCAAATGACTGAGCTATGAACACTCAAGAACTGATAACTGAAGCAATTTCACTGCCTGTTGAAGATCGGGCTTTGATAGTAGATTACCTGCTGAAAAGCCTCAATTATGGTGAACCTGATATTGAGAAAAAATGGGCAGAAGAGGCACAACGCAGGCTTGATGAGCTACGCTCTGGAAGGGTTAAGACAGTTCCAGGAGATGTAGTTATCAACAACCTGCTGAAACGCTTTCAGCAATGAATATCGAATTTCATCCGGATGCAGCAACCGAACTTGATGAGGCTGCTGATTACTATGAAGCGAAGGAGAATGGATTAGGCCTTGATTTTATCTCAGAGGTTATTGCAACGATTAACAGGATAAAGGCTTATCCTGAAGCATGGCCTTTACTCTGTGTTGCACTTTATCCTGAAATAAATCGTGCTTTGGTAAAACGTTATCCTTATGGAATTTTATACAGCGCCGATAATGATCGCATTTACATTGTGGCAGTCATGAATCTTTCTAGAAATCCTGAATACTGGAAAAAACGTATGTAACTTTTATCGCAAATGTCAGTCAATGCGTACACGTTAAATAATATTTCACGGTAAAACGTTCTCAGAAAAATACCGTCTGTGACATTGGATAAAATATTATCAAATATTCCTATGAGCCTGACCGAAACAGCAGAAAAGGCAATTGCAGCGTATGGCGGACGCGCGCTCTGGCAGAACGCCAAAACGCTTGAAGTTGACATAAGTGCTTCCGGTCTGGCGTTTACCCTGAAACGGCGGCCGTTTTTCCGCCATGCCAAAATGGTACTCGATGTTCACCGGCCATTTTCCTCCTTGACTCCGATCGGGTGCGATTCAGGTATTACAGGAGTTCTTGACGGCCCCAATGTCCGCCTGGAAAATAAACAGGGTCAGGTCATTTCGGAGCGCCGAAATGCGCGGGATTATTTCACCATCAATAGACGGCTGTTCTATTGGGATGACCTCGATATGAGCTATTTTGCCAACTATGCTTCATGGAATTACTTTACCTTGCCAGCGTTGCTGATGCGTGAGGATATCGTCTGGACGGAGCTTGAACCGGGTTGGTTGGAGGCGCGGTTTCCTGATGAGATTCCCACCCACAGCCGGGTGCAGCGGTTCAGGTTTGACCGCGAGACCGGTCGCCTGATTCAGCACGACTATATTGCCCAAATCATCAGCCCGCTTGCAGCCGCATCCAATGTTGTGCTGCAGCACGCAAAAAACAGTTCAGGAGTTGTTTATCCTTCGATAAGGCGGGTAACTCCGAAGGGACCGAAGGGCAGGCCGCTTGGTGGCCCTGTATTGATTCACCTTGAAATCCACGATTACAGCCTGATCATGTCTCATTGACAATCCGCTCAATCTGGTTGACCATATAAAAGGGGATGTTGATCAGCTTGTGCATAGGGGAAGAAGAGAATAAATCCATAAATTCTTTGGAGTAACGCTTTGTCTGCCTGGTACTTATTGTCAAAAGCATTGAAAAAGAGTTTGTCGGGTAGGAAGTTCTGGATTTCAGGCAACGCATCAATAAAGAGACATGGCAATTCTGGCAATTGATCAGGGGACTACGGGGACTACCTGTATTCTTTATGACAGGGATGGTCAAGTTATTGCGAAAGCCTACCGAGAGTTGACCCAGTCCTACCCCCGACCTGGGTGGGTGGAGCATGATCCGGAAGAGATCTGGCAGAGTGTTGTGCAGTGTGTCAGGGAGCTGAAAGCTCAATATTTGCAGCCAATTACGGCCATCGGTATCACCAACCAGCGTGAAACCACCATTTTGTGGGACAAAAAAACTGGTAGGCCGGTGCATCATGCCATTGTCTGGCAATGCCGCCGGACGAGCGATCTATGTTGCCGATATGCTACGGAAGGAGAGTTGATCACCTCCAAGACCGGTCTTCCGCTTGATGCCTATTTCAGCGCTACCAAAATCCGTTGGATTCTTGACCACTATCCTGATCTTAATCCCGAAACCCTGCTTTTCGGCACGGTTGACAGTTGGCTGCTCTGGAAACTGACTGGTGGGACGCTTCACGCTACCGATTTCACTAATGCCTCCCGAACGTTGCTCTATAATATCAGGGAGAAGCGGTGGGACGACGGGCTTCTTGATATTTTTGCCATCCCGAAATCGTTGCTGCCGGAAGTCAGAAATTCTATGGATGATTTCGGCAGGGTGACAGCCCTGAAGGAGCTTGACGGTGTGCCGATTGCCGCTGTTGCTGGCGATCAGCAGGCGGCACTTTTCGGCCAATGCTGTTTTGAGCCGGGAAGCATCAAGAACACCTATGGTACAGGCTGCTTTATGATGATGAACACGGGTGACGCCTTTATTCGGTCGCAGCACGGTCTCCTCACGACGCTTGCCCTCAATGCGGAGGGTAAACCCTGTTACGCCCTTGAGGGATCGGTCTTTATCGGTGGGGCGGTGATGCAGTGGTTGCGTGACGGGTTGCAGCTTATTTGTCATGCCGCCGAATCAGAGTCTATGGCACGGGAGGCCGGGAGCAATGGAGGGGTCTATCTGGTACCGGCTTTTGTCGGTCTTGGTGCGCCGCATTGGAACATGGAGGCGCGGGGAACTCTTGTCGGGCTGACGAGAGGTACAAACAGAAATCATATTGTCCGTGCAGCGCTCGAATCAATTGCCTATCAATCCTGCGATGTTTTCAAGGCCATGGTTGCCGATAGCGCAATCTCGCCGAAAGCACTCATGGTAGATGGGGGAGCGGTGGGCAACGCTTTTCTGATGCAGTTTCAGGCTGACATACTCGGCCTTCCTCTTCTGATGCCGCAACAGAGTGAATCAACCTCTCTCGGGGTTGCTTTTCTTGCCGGTTTGCAGGCCGGCATATGGTCGTCAGGAGCGGAGTTGCGCGCGCTGCAAAAGGTGGAACGCACCTGCATTCCAGCAATGGACAGCGAAACAAGAGAGGAGCTTCTCGCTGGATGGCAGAAAGCACTTCGCCAGACACTCACTGTATAAACGGGTATAAAGGCTAACAATATTGAAACCAGTGAAACATTATGACACATTCCGTCGAACAAACTGCAGGCAGCGGTAAACCGTTAGCCTGTCCGATATGCGGGCAGCAGTTTACCTGTTCGCTCTCGTCAACCTGCTGGTGTGCCAGCAGGAAGGTTTCGCCAGAACTGAAAGAGTATCTTGCCGAGCGTTATCAAACATGTATTTGCAGCATCTGCCTTGACCGGCTTATCAAGAACGCTGGAACGGGTGAAAGCCCCTGATCGTTAGCGCTCCATTCCCGCTCTGCTGACTGGCCTGAAACTCAAGGTGAATTCAGTTGAAATGCAGTCGCTGATCATGTACATTGTGCTCATTGAAAACAGTAACCGCAAAACAGAGCCATGAAAAAGGAAACAATTACGATACTTGGGTGCGGCTGGCTTGGTTTGCCGCTTGCTCGCACGTTTGTTAAAGAGGGCTATTCGGTCAAAGGATCGACCACGAGGGAGGATAAGCTTGAAGCCCTTCATGACGCAGGCATTGAGCCTTATCTTATAAAGCTTGACCCTGAGGTGAACGGCGATGATATTGTCGCTTTTCTGCAAAGTGATATTCTTATCGTCAATATCCCGCCTGCCCGGCGTGACGATATTGTCGAGTACCATATTGAGCAGTTTTCCTCTTTGATTGATGCTCTTGGCCAGTCACCGGTTCGTTCTGTGCTGCTTGTCAGCTCTACATCGGTCTATCCGGCCCTCAACCGGGAGGTTACCGAAGAGGACGCTGTTGATCCTGAATCTCTTGCCGGTCAGGCGCTGCTTCTTGTTGAGGAGATGCTGATGCAGGAGAGCGGCTTTCAGACCACGGTGTTGCGCTTTGGCGGCCTTGTTGGTTATGACCGCAATCCGGAAAAGTATCTTGCCAGTATGGTTGAGATTACCCACCCCGATCAGCCCATGAACCTTATTCATCGTGACGATTGCGTCAGGATCGTCTCGGAAATCATTCGTCTGGAACAATGGGGAGAGGTGTTCAACGCTTGCAGTCCGGTTCATCCCCTGAGAAAGGAGTACTACGGCAGGGCGGCTGAAACCGCAGGAATTGAGCTTCCTCCACTCTCCTCATCCGCTGAAGCTGCTCCCTATAAACTGGTGAACAGTGACAAGATGATCAATGCCTTGCACTACCATTTTCTCTATCTTGATCCGTCAGTTCAGCCGGGATAGCACTGGGTATCATAACATAAATTCCAGATCGTACCCCTCTGCCTCTGATTCTGCGACGAACTGCCTGAGAACTTTGAGAAAGGCAAGAAACCTTGCAGGATCGAGGTCACGGATGTATGCTACCCCAACAGGCTGATCCTGCCAGCCGAGCAGAATCATCTGCTTTTTTTCCGGATTGATTGATTTTACGCGTTCATCAATGATGTTGTTCATCAGGGCAAGGCTGCTGTTATGCAAAAACGCCTCGTCCCAACTGTCAAGTCCGTTCTTGCTTTCCGAGAGGAAGGGGAGCCGGTTTAACGCCTCAGGAAAGTCGTAATGGAAGAATGCTGCATAGTCGTGAGCATCAATCTCAATTGAACAGTAAATTTTGTACGCTTTGTCGTCAAGCCGTATTCTGTTTATGTTGCCAGTTCGGTAAATTGAAAGGTTACGGTGTTCCGCATTGTTGTCGTCAATAAGGATGTGTTGAACATTCATAGGTGATTTGGGGACGTTGGAGAACCTTTAACGGATGGCGTGAGTTTTCTCTTTTTTATGGAATTGTTATAAAGTAGCTATCTTTAAGTAATTATTTTTTCACTCTTATATTTGCCCTGTGCATATCAGGAGAGGATCAAACGGGGTATTCACAACAATCTTATTGATATATAAAGGAATGGAAGGAAATTTTTCAAATAGAGTTCAGGATGTTATCCGCCTTAGCCGGGAGGAAGCGCTTCGGTTAGGTCATGACTACATCGGGACAGAGCATCTTCTCTTGGGTCTCATCAAGGAGGGAGAGGGTATTGGTGCCAGAATATTAAAGAATCTCAAGATAGATCTCTTTGGTCTCAAGCTGAAGATCGAGGAAAGCACGCATCCCCGGGTGCCTGAAGCGCAGATGGGCAATGTTCCCCTGACCAAGCAGGCTGAGAAGGTGCTGAAAATCACCTATCTCGAAGCAAAAATCTGCAAGTCGAATGTTATTGGGACAGAGCATCTTCTGCTTTCGATCATGAAGGGGGATGACAATATTGCTTCCCAGATTCTTGAGCAGTTTGGAGTGACCTATGATCTTGTCCGCGATGAGCTTCTGAGTATCACCAGCAGCAAGAGCGATTCGGATGAGCCTCCCATGGAGGGAGCCTATTCGTCAGGTGGCGCTGAACGGCCGTCGAAAAGGCCTGAGCAGAGAAAAGGCGAGAGAACCAAGACCCCTGTGCTCGACAATTTCGGCCGTGACCTTACCCGTCTTGCCCTTGATGACAAGCTTGATCCCATTATCGGACGTGAAAAAGAGATTGAGCGTGTGGCTCAGGTACTCAGTCGCCGCAAAAAGAATAACCCAGTGCTGATTGGTGAGCCTGGCGTCGGCAAGACTGCTATCGCCGAAGGTCTTGCCCTCAAGATTGTGCAGCGCAAGGTTTCGAGGGTTTTGTATGACAAGAGGGTGGTTGCTCTCGACCTGGCGGCGCTTGTTGCCGGCACCAAATACCGGGGTCAGTTCGAGGAGCGGATGAAAGCCCTCATGAACGAACTTGAACGGTCGCGCGATGTGATTCTCTTTATCGATGAACTGCACACCATTGTCGGTGCCGGCGGCGCTTCCGGTTCGCTTGATGCCAGCAATATTTTCAAGCCAGCTCTTGCACGCGGTGAGCTTCAGTGTATCGGAGCAACCACGCTGGACGAATACCGTCAGTTTATTGAAAAAGATGGTGCCCTCGACCGGAGGTTCCAGAAAATCATGGTTGAGCCAACTTCAGTTGACGAGACAATACAGATCCTCAACAACATCAAGTCGAAGTATGAGGTTCATCATCATGTCAACTATTCGGAAGACTCCATCGAGAAGGCCGTCAAGCTTTCCGAACGCTATATCACCGATCGCTTTCTGCCCGACAAGGCTATTGATGTCATGGATGAGGCTGGCGCACGGGTACATTTAAGCAATATTCATGTGCCGCAGGAGATTCTTGAACTTGAAAAATCTATTGAAGAGGTCAAGACGGAGAAGAACCAGGTTGTGAAGATGCAGAATTTTGAAGAGGCGGCAAGGCTTCGTGATAAGGAGAAACACCTGATTGATGCACTTGATCTGGCCAAACAGGAGTGGGAGGACAGGGCCTCAGAGAGTGTCTATGATGTAACCGAGGCTGATATTACCTCAGTGATTGCCATGATGACCGGTATTCCGGTTGCCAGAGTCGCACAGTCGGAATCGAAAAAGCTGCTTACCATGGAGGCTGATCTTACCAAAGAGGTTATCGGTCAGGATGAGGCTATCAAAAAGATTACCAAGGCTATACAGCGGACTCGTGCGGGGCTGAAAGATCCTTCACGTCCGATCGGCTCCTTTATTTTTCTCGGGCCCACAGGTGTCGGCAAGACGGAGCTTGCCAAGGCGCTGACCCGTTATATGTTCGACAGTGAAGATGCCCTGATACGCGCTGACATGAGCGAATATATGGAGAAGTTTTCGGTCAGCCGTCTTGTTGGTGCGCCTCCAGGTTATGTCGGCTATGAAGAG
>CAJAOR010000160.1 GCA_903942355.1 uncultured Chlorobiaceae bacterium
CAGTAATGCGGCTCAAGATCATTGCACGAAGTCAAGATTCCCTTCCTGATGAGCATATTGCCATTTTCAAGCCTCGTAACATGCTCTCCGCTATAAATCATCTCCTGGGAAGAAGAGGAAACTTGGGAAGTCTCTCCCTTTCCGGTTTGAAAATTGTAACTCATTGTTTCAGCATTGAAACTCCCGTCCCGGTCAGCAAAGAGAGCATACTCTACTTTATTATCCGTGGGATCAACCTGGCTGAATGCATGGAGCAGCGACGTATCGAGATCAACAATAATTTTTGGAGCCTTGATAGAGGTCCCCTCATGGTCAATAGCCCCTTTCCCCCAGAGCTCCATGCTTCGCTGATCGAGCTTGTAGATAACCGAATCCTTCGCCGTAAAATAAATGGTACTTTTAAGCCCCCCCATTCCGGAAAGCGAATCAGCCTGTACTGACCGTTTTTTTGAGGGCTCCTGGCTCCGCGGTACAAACTTGTCAGCAGCATGCAAAGCCTTCTGTGAAAAAAAAGGCGCCCCCGACATAACGAGGCAGAAAATGGTCAGGAACGAATTTTTTTGCATGATCAACGTCAACCAGAGTAATGCTCCGCTACAGTATTATGATGTTCTTTTGTAAAAGGTAAATATATTATTTTTATTGATCGTGTGGTCGATTTTTTCTGCAAGCACCCTTTGCCGAAAATAGGGTAACCACACTGTTCGGAATTCTTTAACTTTTTTTTATTTCATGGCGCCTACAGATTATTCCGCACCCGATTCCGCCGGACATTTCGGCTGTTTCGGCGGCAAGTTTATCCCTGAAACCCTCGTTAAAAATGCCGCTGATCTTGAATCGGAGTATCTCAAGGCAAAAAAAGACCCAACCTTTCAGGCAACTCTTGACCACCTTCTCCGTGATTATGTCGGCAGGCCCACACCTCTCTATCATGCCGAACGGCTCAGCAGAACGCTGCAGGGAGCGCAGATATATCTCAAACGGGAAGATCTCTGCCATACCGGAGCCCATAAAATCAACAACGCGCTTGGCCAGGTACTGCTCGCGCGCCGCATGGGCAAGAAAAGAGTGATTGCAGAGACCGGCGCCGGGCAGCACGGTGTAGCCACAGCAACGGTCTGCGCCCTGTTCGATCTTGAATGCATCGTCTATATGGGTGAAGAAGATATCAAGCGCCAGGCACCAAACGTCGCACGCATGAAGCTGCTTGGTGCAGAGGTCCGCCCGGTCGGGAGCGGCTCAAAAACCCTGAAAGATGCCACCAGCGAAGCAATCCGCGACTGGATGAACAATCCGGAAGAGACCTTTTACATTATCGGCTCGGTTGTCGGCATGCATCCCTACCCGATGATCGTGCGTGATTTTCAGGCCGTTATAGGGCATGAAACCCGTTCCCAGATTATTGCGCAGGCAGGAAAACTGCCCGATGTCATTACCGCCTGTGTTGGCGGCGGCAGCAATGCGGTCGGCATGTTTTATGAATTCCTGAAAGATGCCGGAGAAATTGAGCTGGTTGGCGTGGAAGCCGCCGGTGAGGGGCTCGACAAGCGACATGCCGCCTCCCTGACACTCGGGAAACCCGGAGTACTTCACGGTGCACTTACCAAACTGCTGCAGAATGAGGACGGGCAGGTACAGGAAGCACACTCCATCTCCGCAGGTCTTGACTATCCCGGTGTCGGTCCTGAGCACTGCTACCTTCAGGAGCTCGGGCTGGTAAGCTACACCTCAGTCACCGACAGTGAAGCACTTGCAGCGCTTGAAACACTGGCAAAAACCGAAGGCATTATCTGCGCGCTCGAATCGGCCCATGCCATGCACTACGCCATCACCAGAGCTCCAAAGATGCCAAAAGAGGCTGTTCTTGTGGTCAACCTATCGGGAAGGGGCGACAAGGATATGGAGACCATCATGCGGGAGCTTTTGCTCTAACGAAGAGTTGACTTCATATCCCGCCATTACATAAGCCTGCCAAAAGCTATCACGGGTACCTCCTCAGTGGCCTGTTTACTCTTTTTAGACGTTATCTGCTTTTTACTCTTATTTATATTAAGTAATATAGACGAAATTTATCAGCACCGCTTGAGTTGCGTATTTTTTTATAACGCCGAGGAGGAGGTATTCTTGACGCATTCTGACACGTATACTGTTGTAATATAATCTTTGTTTATTCCTGTTCATGGCCTGCAGTCAATGCCGATAATTGCCTGCAGTTGTTTGGATTAGCCAGTAACAGACGCATTTCAAGTTGTTAACAATACAAGCAGATAATATTTCGTCATTTTTTTATCAAACCCCATAAACAGGACGTAAAGTTATGCTTATCAAAAAAATCATGCTCACAGGAGTTTGTTGCCTTTCTTTTGTGGCAATGACTTTTCAGAAGGAAGCAACAGCATTGCCTGCATATGCAAGGCAAACAGGATTTTCATGCACAATGTGCCATTTTCAGAGATTTCCGCTTCTTAATGCTTTTGGCAGGTCATTCAAGGCAAATGGGTACACCTTAGTTGGAGGAAAACAAGGAACAATTGAAGATTCGAACCTCTCGATTCCAGCATCGCTCAACGCTGCATTTGTTTCCAAATTCAAGTATCAAAAGAGAAACGGCTCAGCAACAACCGATGATGATACAGGCCAACAGAATGCAGGACAATTTCAAGCCCCTGATGAAGCCATTCTGTATGTTGCCGGCAGGGTCGCAAAGAACATCGGCTTTGAGGCTGAGATCAATTTGGCCGGAAAGGTCAATCTGGCAGGATTCAAAATGCCCTTTGTTTTTCCGGCAACAGATGATCTTACCTTCAGCGTGATTCCGTTTATTACTGATTCTGAAGGACCTGCCTATGGTTTTGAACTGCTGAACACCGGTGCGATAGAGTTCAGTCGTGCTTTTGAACATGCAGAAGAGACCTCTGCACAGCAATACCTTGGAACCGCTTTATCTTCAGAAGGGCAAGGCACCACG
>CAJAOR010000161.1 GCA_903942355.1 uncultured Chlorobiaceae bacterium
GATGTTGTCGGTTCGCTCAAGATACTTGGCAATCTGTATGAAGTCCCATCCTTCGTTGTGGGAGAAGGTGTTGTCGGTTATGCCCTGAAAGAGGTGCGAGGCGTTTTTGATCTCCTTGTAGAAGCCGTAGGGGTCGTTCTGGACAAATTGCGGGGTAACGTTCTGCAGGTAGTGGTAGAGGTTATTGACCTGCTCCCACATTTCACTTGAAATGCTCTCGATGATGCTTCGCGCGTTTTCCCTGGCCAGACCGATACAGGAGGTAATGGAGTTCGGATTGCTTTTGTTGAAGACCAGGTAATCAGTAACGGTACGGGCGGAGTACTCGTCATAGAGGCTGTTGAACCGATCCTTGTCACTGGTGACAAGGATAAGGGCTATCCAGTAGCTCGGGTTCTCGACGTGGGTAATTTTATTGAGGTCGAGCAACAGGTTGAAATTGACGTCGAGAAACCGGGCAGTGTTTTCTGCCCGTTCGAAATAGCGACTCATCCAGAAGAGCGATTCGGCAACACGGCTTAACATAAATAATAAAAAATTAGTGTTTATTCATCGACAACCCAGGTGTCCTTGCTTCCTCCCCCCTGAGAGGAGTTGACCACCAGTGAGCCACGCTTGAGGGCCACCCTTGTCAGTCCTCCGGGGACTATAGTAACAGTTTTGCCGTACAATACATAGGGGCGAAGGTCGATATGGCAGCCGAAGAGCTCAGTGTCGTTGAAAAAGCTCGGGTGGCGCGACAGCGAGATGGTTGGCTGGGCAATATAGTTTCTTGGATTGGCTACAATCATCTCCGCAAAATTTTCCTGCTGCTCAATGGTTGATTCCGGGCCAATCAGCATGCCGTAGCCTCCTGATTCATTTGCGGCCTTCACCACCAGAGTACCGAGGTTTGCCAGAATATATTTCAGGTCGACAGGATTGCTTGCCAGCCAGGTTGGTACATTTTCAAGAATCGGATCCTCTCCGAGGTAGTATTTGATGATTTTCGGTACAAAACTGTAGATCACCTTGTCGTCAGCTACGCCGCAACCGATGGCGTTGGCAAGGGTGACATTCCCTTTGCGGTATGCGTTGACGAGGCCTGCAACGCCAAGTTTTGAGTCCGGACGGAAGACGAGCGGATCGAGATAGGCATCGTCAACCCTGCGATAGATGACGTCAACCTGTTCAAGTCCGCGTGTGGTTCTGGTGTAGACCTTGTTGTTGTTGACAACGAGATCTTTCCCTTCGGTCAGTTCAATGCCCATCTGGCGGGCAAGGAAGCTGTGTTCGAAGTATGCGGAATTGTAGATGCCAGGGGTAAGCAGCACGACGTTTGGCTCACGGCGCGATACCGGACTTATTTCCTGCAGGGTGCGGAGCAACTCCTGGGGATAATTTTCGATTGGCCGGATTTTGTACTTGTCGAACAAGACCGGGAAGGCGCGTTTCATAGCCTGCCGGTTTTGCAGCATATAGGAGACGCCGCTCGGGGTGCGCAGGTTGTCTTCGAGCACCAGGTAGTTGCCATGCCCGTCGCGGATAATATCGCTGCCGGTGACATGGATGTAAATGCCGAGCGGTGGATTGACCCCGATAAATTCACGCCTGAAGTGCTGGCTTCCGAGAATCAGTTCGGGCGGAATAATCTTGTCTTTGAGAATTTTCTGGCCATGATAGATATCATTCAGAAACGCATTGAGCGCGGTAATTCGCTGAATGAGTCCTTTTTCGATGGCCTGCCATTCGTGGGCAGGCAGAACTCTCGGAATCAGATCAAATGGGAAGAGCCGTTCAACACCCTCATCCTCGCCGTAAACGGTAAAGGTTATGCCCTGGTTCCGGAAAAAAATATTGATAATCTCGCGGCGAGCCTTGATATCGTCAACCGAAAACTGGCCGAATCGTTGAAGCATTTTGTCGTAGTGAGGCCGGGGAGTTCCCTCTTTTGAGATAACCTCATCAAAAAACTGAGCGGTTTCGGCTTCGTAGCGCTCAAAGAAGCGAATCATACGAGTATGAATTCTTGTTGTTTATGGAAAATCACCTATCGCACCTGTTATGCACTTAAATAATTTCGGATTTATATTGAATATACCTAATAAATTTAAAATCTGAAGCGTGTTTTGCGGTTATTTCGGTTTTTGCCTTGTTGAACTTCAGTTATTTTGATTTGCATGGCTGATTACAAGCGATGTAACATAAGGGTATGCCGCAATTCTTACGTGATTAACTTCGTTTTTGCCTTGTCGAGGCGCTAAATTGTTGTTATTATAGATGCAGAAAATATATAGCCGAAACTTTTTAAAGGCCGGCCGTATTGCGGTTGCAACCCATTAGTGATAAAGATATAACAATGAATATACTGGTAACTGGTGCCGCAGGATTTATTGGATTTCACGTTTGCAAGCGTCTCCTTGAACGCGGAGAGACGGTGACCGGCATTGATAACATGAACGACTATTACGACGTTTCACTCAAGGAGGCGCGACTTTCGATGCTTGCCCCTTTTGAAGGGTTTACCTTTGTGAAAGCTGACCTGTCGGACAGAAGTGCGATGGAGGAGCTTTTTAAAACCGGTGAGTTCGAGCGGGTGGTTAATCTTGCCGCACAGGCAGGGGTTCGTTATTCAATCCAGAATCCCCACGCCTACATAGAGAGCAATATTGTCGGGTTTCTCAATATCCTTGAAGGGTGCCGCCATAACGGAGTGAAGCATCTCGTCTACGCATCGTCCAGCTCGGTCTATGGTGCCAACGAAACCATGCCTTTTTCCGTGCACGACAACGTCGATCATCCGCTCTCGCTCTATGCCGCAAGCAAGAAGGCCAATGAGCTGATGGCGCATACCTACAGCAACCTCTACAATCTGCCGACAACCGGATTGCGCTTTTTTACGGTGTACGGCCCGTGGGGAAGGCCCGACATGGCTCTCTTTCTCTTTACCGATGCCATCGTGAACAACAAGCTAATTCAGGTCTTCAATTACGGCAAGCATCGCCGGGATTTTACCTTTATCGATGATATTGCCGAGGGGGTTTTGAGGACGCTTGACCATGTTGCCAAGCCAAATCCTGAATGGTCAGGCATCAAGCCTGATCCTGCTACGAGCAGGGCTCCCTGGAGAGTCTACAATATCGGGAACAGCAGGCCGGTCGAGCTCATGGATTACATTGAAGCGCTCGAAGAGCAGCTTGGCCGGAAGGCCATAAAAGAGTTTTTGCCGCTGCAACCCGGTGATGTGCCCGACACCTGCGCAGACGTCGACCAATTGATGGCAGATGTTCACTACAAGCCGGAAACCACCGTACAGGAGGGTATACGGCGCTTTGTTGCCTGGTACCGCGAGTACTATGCCGTTACATTGTAACTCTATTCCGGAGAAGCTGGCAGAGGAACAGTCCGGCCATAATTGCGCTTGCTATCGTGGCCACATTCAGACAGTACAGGGGTTGAGCAGCTCATTAATGCTGTTGATGAGCTTTTTACTGGTAAAGGGCTTTTGAATAAAGTTTACTCCATTTTCAACCAATCCGTGACTGGCAATGATGTCGGCCGTATAGCCGGACATAAAGAGTGTCTTGAGGTTTGGACAGGTTAGCAACAGTTTATTGGAGAGTTCACAGCCGTTCATTTCGGGCATGACGACGTCTGTCAGAAGCAGATCGATAGTATCGTTATGTTTTTCAGCAATCAGGATAGCCTCTTGAGGTTTTCCTGCCGGGATTACCGCAAATCCTTTCTGCTCAAGCATACGTTTGCAAATATCCAAAATATCGGGCTGGTCATCAACAAGAAGCACCGTCTGTTGCTTTTGCATTGTCAATGGCTTTGTTGATTTACTCTCAACGGTAACCGGTTCCGTATTGTGCAGCGGCAACTGTATCCTGATGCTGGTGCCTTTGCCTGGGGTGCTGTCACACTCGACAAAACCATGGTTTTGTTTGACAATTCCATAGACGGTTGATAGCCCCAGTCCGGTTCCTTTGCCTACCCCCTTTGTGGTGAAAAATGGTTCAAAAATATGCTGGAGATTCTTTTTGTCGATGCCGCAACCGTTATCCGTAACGGTTAGCGTCACATAGTTGGCACTGAAATCAGAGGATTGAGCAGGCAGAGCTGTTGCGTTCTGCAGTGATGGTCTGGACGTTGTGATGGTAATTTTGCCTGTACCCGAAATGGCATCGCGGGCGTTGACGATAAGGTTGGTAAGAATCTGGTCCAACTGCGAGGGGTCTATCTTCAAGAGTGCCTCCTGAACATTTGGTATCCACTGAAGAGTGATATCTTCGCCAATCAATCTTTTCAGCAAAGAGAGCATCTCATTAACGGCCATATTCAGTTCAACTAACTGTGGAATAGCAATCTGCTTTCGGGCAAAAGAAAGCAACTGCCTGGTCAGTTCGGCAGAGTGTATTGCCGCTTTTTGGATTGTTTCAAGACCAGTATAGATGGTGTTGGGCAGGCCTTCTTCCATTAAGGCCATTTCGGCGTGTCCAATGATGACCCCCAACATGGTGTTAAAGTCGTGGGCAATACCGCCGGCAAGTTGGCCGACCATCTCCATTTTCTGTGATTGCTGAAGCTGTTCCTGAAGTTTTTCTCGCTCAATTTCTGCCTGTTTTCGTTCAGTAACATCATGAGTAATGACATGGATAACGGCCTTGCCATCGAGCTCAATTTTGTTGCGGAAAATTTCGACATCCCGAATGGAACCGTCAGCCCTCCGGTGCTTGCCTACAAATTTATTTTGACTTTCTGCGGTGATACTTTTCAGGCTGCTTATGATGGCTTCAGGAGGCAGGGTATTGATATCTCTGGTGTACATCTGTTTTAGTTCATCAACGGACCACCCGTACCAGTCGCAAGCCTCCTGATTGACGTCAAGAACCTTGCCTGTATCAGGATCAAGAAGAGCCTGAATTGCAGAGTGGCTGTTAAAAAGAGTCTTGAACCGTTCCTCGCTTTTTATAAGCAACTGTTCGGTCATTTTGCAGTCAGTGATATCATCCATTATCACGGCAAAATACTCTTTCTGCGAGCTGTAGATAGAGATATCAAGCCATTGACCTTGTTGTTCAAAGTAAAATTCGAATCGATCGGACAGTCCCGTTTCGGCTACCTTCAGATGTCTTTCGATAAACCCGGGATGTGAATTCCTTATGTCGGGGAATAGCTCAGATGCTTTGAGTCCAACAATATTTTTTATGCCTGCAAGTCGCTTATAGCCACCATTAACCTGTAAATGAATAAAGTCTACAGGGCGGCCCTCTTCATCATAAATTACCTGACAGTAAATGAAGCCATACGGCATATTTTGGAACAAGTCGCGATATATGTCATTTTGATGCTGACTCTTGTGGGAAGGCATGGAGATGCATGAAAGTGTTGAAGACGAGTATGACCATTACCATTACTGGAGCAAGGGACTGAAGTGGACCCCAACCGGTAGACAAAAAGTGGCTTAGTTTAAGTTACTAACCTGACCTGTTTATGCAGCGGAAAGGCGCTGCCCCTCTTTTACCGTTAACTCTTCTGTCGGCTTATTCTTCTTGCTGTATTTGTCAAC
>CAJAOR010000162.1 GCA_903942355.1 uncultured Chlorobiaceae bacterium
ACAGGAATTGACACGAATGATCGCCGCAGTCGTCATGGAGCAGCGCCTGTTGATCGATATTTTATCTCTCAAAGAACAATCGCTCAAAAAGGTGAGGGATCCGGTCCTTCAACTGGCTTTATTTTAACCGGACACTACTGAAAGATACTGACCGTTTCTTCCGAATTAGCCTGAACAGTCTAAGCAATGTTAAGTGCAAAGCCCACTTTATCTTGAACTTATGACAACTCCCACAAAAGCCATTATCGGAACAGTTGTTTTAGCCTTGGTGCTGCTTGTTCTCTGGATTTTCCTTGGCACTCCCGGTGTTGCTCCGGTATCTGCAGAGCAATTTGATGCTCAGAAAGGTATTCCCCCCCTGATACTCGAAAACTTTAGCCGATGGGGACTCATCGCCAATAGTCTCCGTATCCTCCAGGTGGCACTTGGAGTCATCGGCACAGCGGCGGCCCTCCTTGTCACGACCTTTACCGGTGAACTCGGGACTTTCCGCACTAAAATCTTGACATTCGTCGCAGCCTTCTGTCTGGGAACTCTTACCGCATTCGACATCAGCGGCAAAGCCAACCAGACACGCAATGCATGGCGTGAAGTAGCTGTTGCCGTTATCAAATACCAACACACAAAGCTCCCCTCCGAACAGGCTTTCGACGATCTCATCGCCGCTTACAAGCGTGCAGAGGAAATAGTTGGAGACGTCGCTTTCCGTTCATCAGACCAGCAACCACAGGCCACACCAAAACCAAAGGCAATTGGAGACAGCGCAACAGCATCAGAGAAGAATGTGGGCAGGTGACTCTACTGCCAAGAGATGAAGAAAATTTGCCCCCGCCTGCTTTGCCGCTTTGCCTGCTCGCTCAATCAGGAACCCACCAGATGGGTAAGGTATATCTTGATTGACTCTTTTCTCCCGAGTCCGAGCTTTTGATGCATTTTATAACGGACGCTTTCCATGCCTCTGGTCGTCATGCTTGCTGTTCGTGCAATCTCATCGTTGTCAGGCGGCTCCCTTCAGCGATTTCGGATCATAGACGATCTTGTAGATATTGGTCGGCACGAACACCCGCCCGTTGAGCCCCTGCACGCTACTGCCGATATAAAGCGGGCCGCTGATCACATAAAGCTCTCCCCTGCTCCTGGCAAGCGAGCGCACCGCGCCGTTTCTATCCTTTCCCACACATGGCGGTTGTTATCCGGATTCTGCGGGATCATATTGGCCAGGGTAAAGCATTGTTTACAATTACCGTATTTTCGACCGATACAAGCGGCCTGTAGCGAGTCTGGCGGTACTGGCAGATGAACACCAGCAATGGAGATCGACATCTTTTGGTTTTGAAACGCTGGGATGCAGTCATACCATCAAGTTCCCTGTTGCCAAGCTGACCGATTACGAAGATAAACTTGATGAACTGCTGGCATCAGACAACGCTTTTGGATGGATTACTGCGGCACATATCCTAACCCGGCAAACAAGAAAGCAGCATCAGGAACGGTACGCAGCTAATATTGACATTACCCAAGCTCCCTGAGCTGCCGCATCAGATCCTTCCGCGACATCCCGTACATGTGCACATAGAGCAGATTGAACATCAGTACCGCTGAGCGCAACCGGGGCGCACGGGAGGCGCGCTTGAGGGCGTTCCGGACGGTAAAGACCCGTTTGGTGAGTGCGGTGTAGCTTGGGATAAACTCTTGAAGCGTAATGCGCTGGGGCTTGTAGAGCATCTCCTGGCCCCATGAAAACTTGAAGGCGTCGTGGTCATCAGGCGAATGGAGCAGGCGGCCTTCGAGTGCGAGCCGATCGAAAACGCCGGTTCCGGGAATAGGGCGCAGGAGATTGATGCCGGGCACGTCGATACCGGTCTCTTCGATAAAGGCTTCGAGCTTTGCGGGCAGCTCAAGGGTATCTTCGTCGAGGCCGTAGATGAAGCTGCCGTAGACGCAGATACCTGCTTTTCGTATGTTTTTGATGCACTCCACCTGGCGGTTGGAGGGGTTGTGAAACTTTTTGTGGGCGTGGTTGCTGCCGTCATCGAGACTTTCGATGCCAACCAGCAGGGCGCCGCAGCCGGAGCGGGCGAAGGCGTCGAGCAGACGGGGCTTTTCGCCAAGGGCGGTGGTGGCCTGGCCTACCCAACTGATCTTGAACGATTCCAGTTCGCGGAAAAGTTGTTCGGCGTACTGTTCGTCGGCGTTGATGGTGTCGTCGAGGAAGAAGAAGATCCGCTTATCCTCTTTGAGTGATGTTTCAACCTCCCTCAAAACGGCGGGGATGCTCCGGTGGCGCAGCCGGTGGCCGTTCATGACGTGGACGTTGCAGAAGTCGCAACTGTAGGGACAGCCCCGGGTGGTCTGTACCACGTTGGTGGTAAAGTAGCTTTTGATGTCGAGTGCACTTTTGCCGACCGTGCGCTCAATCGAAAGGTCGGGAAAGGTGGAAACCCTATACTCCGCTTTAAGATTGCCGGCAAGCAGATCCTCCTGCACCTCGCGCCAAATATCGTCTGCCTCTCCTATCACCAGAGCATCGGCATGGTCACGGCACTGGTCGGGGAAGATGGTGACGTAGGGACCGCCAAGCACCACTTTGATGCCACGGGATCGAAGCGCACGGGCCAGTTCAAAGGCTGGCTTGACTGCACCGGTCTGGACGCTGATACCGGCCATGTCCCAGTGCTGGTCGAGGGGAAGCTTTTCGAAGCGCAGATCGCAAAAGGTCTGGCTCACTCCCGTCACCTTCTGGGAGCTGAGAATCATCAGGGCGAGGGGCGGAATGGCAAACTGTGCGCGCCGGATGATGTTGCTGAGGGCGCTGTCTTTCAGTGAACTGAAGAAGCTGCGCTTGACGGTTGCGCTGTCGAGCAGGGATGCTCCGTCAACGCCGCTGTCGGCCTGGATAAAGATGAGCAGTACCCTCTTCTCCCCTGCCACCGACATCAATAGCCACCCCGGTTTTGTGCAAGCTCCTGCAGCTTTTTCAGCTCAAGCAGGGCATCAAGCGGAGTCAGCCGGTCGAGGTCAAGCGCTTCGACGGCACTGCGAAGCCGGTTGTCGGACTCTTCAAACAGGCTGATCTGCATACTTTTGATTTTTGGTGCTCTATTTGGGGGGATTTCAATATCGCGCTTCTCCATCCCTGCAAGAATCTCTTTGGCACGGGAGATGACTTCAGCAGGCATTCCGGCCATTTTGGCCACTTCTATGCCGTAGCTGTTGTCGGTGGAACCGCGGATAATCTTGCGCAGAAAGATGACGCTGTCGGCGGTTTCCACAACGGTGGCGTTGTAGTTCACCACACCGGGGAGACGGCTTTCCAGTTCGGCAAGTTCGTGGTAATGGGTCGCAAAAAGCGTTCTTGCTCCGATTGAACGGCAAATATATTCGCTCATCGACCAGGCAATCGACATGCCGTCAAAGGTGCTGGTTCCACGCCCTATCTCGTCGAGCAGCAACAGGCTTTTTGAGGTAGCGTTGTTGAGAATGTTTGCCGCTTCGTTCATTTCGACAAGAAAGGTGCTTTCGCCGGATGCGAGGTTGTCGGAAGCGCCAACCCTGGTGAAGATCCGGTCAACAAGCCCGATTTCCGCTCGCTCAGCCGGCACAAAGCTTCCTGCCTGGGCAAGGAGGACAATCAGTCCGGTCTGACGCAGAAAAGAGCTTTTTCCTGCCATGTTCGGGCCGGTAATGATAAGCATCTGTTGTTTGTCATCGAAGTGGCAGTCATTCGGCACATAGGGATCCTCGGCACTCATCATCCTTTCGAGTACCGGATGGCGGCCACCGACAACCAGAAGCTTTTCGTGCTTCATAATCTCCGGCTTGCAGTAGCTGTATTCGGTGGCACAGAGGGCAAACGAGCAGAGGGAATCAATTTCGGCAATAAGTGCGGCGTTTTCCTGTATTGCGAAGGCGTTTTCGGCAATAAGCAGGCAAAGATCGTGAAAGAGCTGCGCTTCGAGCACAAGATTTTTCTCTTCGGAATTGAGAATTTTCTCTTCGTACTCTTTCAGGGCCGGAATGGTATAGCGTTCCGCATTGACAAGGGTCTGCTTTTTTTCATAATAGGCGGGAACCTTGTCGATGTTGGCCCGGCTGATTTCGATGTAGTAGCCGAACACCTTGTTGAAGCTGACCTTGAGCGAAGAGATTGTTGTGGTTGCGCGCTCTTCCTGCTGAATCTGCAAGAGACGGTCTTTGGCGGTCGAAGCAATAGAGCGGAGCTCATCAAGCCCGGCATGATAGCCGATGCGGATGTAGCCGCCATCACGCATGGATGCGCCTGATTCAGGATCGATGGCCTTTTCGACCGATGCTGCAAGTTCCGGCAGCGGTTTCAGATTGGCTGCCAAGGTTCTGAGCCGCGCCGAGCCAGCCTCACCAAGCAGTTCCTGCAGGAGCGGAATGGCTGATAGCGAAAGGCCAAGCTGGCGCACCTCCCTTGGAATGGTACGGAAGGTTGCAATACGCGCAAGGCAGCGCTCCAGATCATTGATGGAAGACAACTGTTCGGATAGCCGCTCACGCATCTGCGGGCATTCGGCAAGCTCTTCGACGGCATCGAGCCGCATCTGAATCTCTTCAACCCGCTTCAGCGGCCTCTGCAGCCAGCGGTGAATAAGCCTTGCGCCCATAGGGTTGCGGGTACGGTCAATCACCTGCAAGAGGCTGCCATTGAGTGTACCATCCTGCATGGAAGAGATAATTTCAAGATTTCTCTTGGTCTGCAAGTCGAGGGTCATGTATTCTGCGCTGTGCAGCTCGCCGATCCGGGTAATATAGTGGAGACGGTTCTGGCGGGTCTCTTCGATATACTGGAGAATAACTCCTGCGGCCACCTTGCCCGCCGGGTTGCCCTCAATGCCAAAACCTTTCAGGGAGTGGGTTTTAAACTGCCGTGAAAGAACCTCCTGCGCCTGCTCTTCACTGAACATCCACGAATCAAGTTCGGTAACAAGTGTCTCCTGAGGGAGCGCCTTTTTCAGGAGTTCCGAGCGCTCTCTCTCGGCGGAGGAGATCAGAACTTCGGAAGGGTGAAGCGAAAGAATAAAGTCCTTGAGCTCTTCGGGCTGAAGCGAGGCAATTTTGAATTCAGCCGTGGTCACATCAATAAAGGCAACACCGGCAAGAAGCGTCCGTCCCTTTTTGAGAAAGGCAACAGAACAAAGATAATTGTTGTGCCGGTCGTCGAGCACCTTGTCGCTATAGGTAATGCCGGGAGTAATGATATCGGTGATTTCACGCCTAACAATCCCCTTTGCATCCGCCGGGTCTTCAACCTGGTCGCACACCGCAACCTTGAACCCTTTTTTGACCAGTTTGGCAATGTACCCCTCACTTGCATGATGGGGAAAGCCGGCCATGGGGATATCGACCGTGCGTTTGGTCAGCACAATGTTCAGGGCTGCAGAAACCGTGCAGGCATCATCAAAAAAGGTTTCGTAAAAGTCACCTACCCTGAAAAGCAGCAAAAAATCGGGGTACCGCTCCTTTACCTCAAGATACTGCCGCATCATGGGAGAATGCTCTTTCTGCGTCGTACCCTGTGCTTTGCTCATTGTGTAATAATGCGGTTATTAAAGCATTTTTATAGAGCGGTCAGCCCACCCGCTTCGAAGAAAAAGAAGCTACTGCAGCGCAACTTAATAAACAAGAGCCGGAATTGCGCACTGGTGCTTGAGATGAGGCGTCTCGTTATCACCTTTTTTCTTCAGTGAAGCAAGAAGTACTATATGCGTTCGGTAATTTGATTTTCAGGGAATTAATACTATATTTGAGACCTTTATCACTAAAATATTTGTGTAATGCAGGCGTTGATCAAGATTTCCGACAAACAATATCTGGTAAGACAGGGTGATACGCTCTTCGTACCCAGACAAAAAACCGCAATTGGCGAAACCATGGAAATCAAAACCATGGCCCACATTGACGGAGCAAATACCG
>CAJAOR010000163.1 GCA_903942355.1 uncultured Chlorobiaceae bacterium
CCCTTTGAGTGTTCATTCTGCGTTACCCCGAATTTTACCGGCAAGCTTTATCGCGCACAGAAACCTGAAGAGCTGAAAAAACAGATTGAGGCCGCCAAAAAATTTTTTTTCAAGCCAAACGGAAAATCCTCAAAGCCCTGGTTCATGCTTTGTGACGAGAACCTTGGCGTTAGCAAAAAACGGCTATGGGAGTCGCTTGAGCTGATCAAGGAGTGCGATATCAACTTCAGCGTTTTCTTCAGCATCAACTTTCTTGAAGACAAGGAGACGGTAAGAAGGCTTGTTGAAGCAGGCTGTATCATGGTGCTGGTCGGATTTGAATCCATCAAACAGAGTACACTTGAAGCGTATAACAAAGGCCATGTCAACTCGGCTGCTCAATTTTCCCGTCTCATTGAGGAGTGTCGTCAGGCAGGCCTGAATGTTCAGGGAAATTTTCTGGTCAATCCTGAACTTGACAGTTTTGAAGACATGGATAACCTTGTTGAGTTTGTCGGCAAGAATGATGTCTTCATGCCGATATTACAGATTATCACCCCCTATCCAGGCACAACAATGTACTGGGAATACAAAAGCAAAGGGTGGATAACGGATGAAGACTGGGACAAATACAACGCCATGAATCTTGTCGTACGGTCAAATAAATACCATCCGGTTGCGTTTCAGCATAAATTCATGACCACCTATTACAAGGCCTACTCATGGAAAAATATTGTCAATAGGGTAAGGCGAAACCCCTATAAATTGCTTAACCTTGTCACCAGTCTGGCTTTTAGAAAGAATATTCGAGAGCAACTTGAGGAGTTTGAGTTGCAGCATAAAATCAATGAAAACAGACGCTTTGAACACGTAAAGTTCCTGGTAAAAACCCGGATTTTACTCTTCGGCAGATAACTGCACTATCAGCAGCATATTTTTTTTCCGTAAACTTTAGTCTCTTTTTACCATGGATAACAACGAGTTACTGAAACAAAGCCACCGGGCCAACGAACTTATTTTTAAAGGCCTTGTTGAGAGCGGCTGTTTTAAGGCGGCCCTCGAACTTGATCTTTTTACTCATCTTGCTGATGAAGCACAAGATCTCGCAACACTTGCAGCCAGTGCCGGCGCGGTCCCTTCTCGTCTCACCATGCTGCTTGAGGCATTGCGGCAAATGGGGGTAACTGTTGAAGAAAATGGCAAATGGAGCCTCACTCCTTTTGCTCGAAAAATGTTTTTGCCGAACCATGCCCACCCGAACCTTTACATGATTCCTTTGGCAAAAGCCATGGCAACCCTTTCGGATAATTTTTACCTAAAAATAGCTGACGCAGTCAGGGGAAACATGAATTTCAAGACAGATGTAGCCTATCCTCCGGTAACCCGTGAAGATAACCTCTATTTTGAGGAAATGCATCGCAGTAATGCCCATTTTGCCATTATGCTGTTGCTTGAAGAGGCTGACCTTTCAATGGTTAAAACGCTGGTAGATGTTGGCGGCGGTATCGGCGATATTTCAGCAGCACTCCTGAAAAAATTTCCCCAGCTTGATTCCACCATTCTCAACCTGCCCGGCGCTGTGGAATTGGTGAATGAAAACGCATTTGAAAAAGGAGTGGCTGACCGCCTTCGGGGCGCGGCCGTGGATATGTACAGAGACGTTTATCCACAGGCTGACGCTGTCATGTTCTGCAGAATTTTGTATTCGGCCAATGAACAGGTGACCGACATGATGTGCAAAAAAGCCTGGGAAGCGCTTCCCGTGGGCGGCAAACTGCTTATTCTTGACATGATTATTGATGACCCGGAAAACCCGAATTTCGACTATCTGAGTCACTATATCCTTGGCGCAGGGATGCCGTTTTCATTCCTTGGATTCAAGACCCAGAGTACCTACAAGGATATTTTGGAACGCGCGGGCTTCTGTGATGTCAGAACGGTAAGAAAATATGGGCACCTTTTTTGTGAAGCAGTAAAAGCCGCATAAGCTAAAAATCATTTATTGCTATCCGCCGTGACCAATAAAAAGGTTTTGAGTTACGATAATTTAACAGTAAAATTTAACAGTATCGCACGGTTTTTGGTTTTATCGAAGATGGATATGAGCTATAACCCGGCAAGGGCCCGGTTTCGACATGTTCAGGTGATTGATGTTTTTGTTTTTCGGCTCTCTGCAACTCAAAAAGTTGGAGAATATCATGATTTACAAATTAAGTACTGAGCAAAAAAACAGTATAGTTGACCAGAATATCTTTGAAAAAGAAGAAGACGGGCGTACACTGACATTTTCGATTAAAAATATCTGGCAATCAGGATACCTTACTTTTGAGTCGGAAGGGTTACCTTATCTTGACTTGAAAAATGAAAACGGTTTGCCGGTATTTGCAGCATTTCAGGTCATTGATTTGATTACGGAAAAGGGCTGTGGCCATAAGTTTGAGTTTTCGAGCAGTTTTGGCGCCAAAGAGGAAGATGAAGTGCAGAAAATTTTTGCTGAAGATGGTTTCAGAGAGCTTGAAAAGCATGGATGGAGGCAGACCTCTCTCAAAACCTGGTTTTATGGACCATTAGTCTTGAGCAGTTTGACGGGATAACCATCCCTGAAATCCAGGGCGCGTCATGGTCGCCTTTGCGCCAACATAGCCCGCATCTGCAACAATGGCTGTTCGGCTTGACGTTTCTGGGAAATCAATGGAAAAACATAAACCATTCATGCAGAAAGACAAAGACGATAAAAAAACAGCCGTCACCTCTACCTGGGATGCCCCTGAGGTCACTGACAGCATGTTGCTTGATATCTTTCCTGAGCCTTGTTTGCTTATCACCGCAGAAGGTTTGATCATGAAATCAAACAGAGCTTTTGCCTCCGGATTCAACAAGAACCCGGAAGAGTGCTTGGGCTTCAATGTGTTTGATTTGCTTTCCAACCATCTGATGACTCCTGAAATTGTTGAACTGCGGCGTCAAAAAGTTGAGGAAGTTATCCGGACAAGCAAACAACTCTCCTTTGAAGATGCCCTTGACGAGCGAATCTATCGCCACACCATCTATCCAATCAGCTCTTTAAAGGGTGCAGTCCAGAACCTGTTGATTGTCGCACAGGATATAACGGATCTCAAGCACTCTGAGCTTTCTGGTGAATATGAGCAGGCGTTCAGAAAAGCTGTTATCGATGCTATTCCCGGCACATTTTATTTACTTGATGAAGAGGTGCGACTTGCAGGATGGAATGCCTGCTTGCGTGATGAAATCATCGGCAAACCCGAATGTGAGATGAGCGGGACCAATGCTCTGGACTTCATTCATCCGGATGATCGGTCGATTATCCAGCAGAAAATGAAGAACGTCTTGAATAATGGGGTTGAAGAGCGGGTTGAAGTCAGGGTTTTACGTCAGGGAGGACCGGACATCAGTTGGCGCATGATGACGGGGAAAAAAATAATACTCAAAGACAAACCATGCCTGATCGGCACGGGAATTGACATCACCGAACGCAAAATCGCGGAGAATGATCTTCAGAAGCTGAATCGTGCACTTCTGGCCATCAGCAACTGTAATCAGGTACTGCTTCATGCCCAGAATGAAGCAGAATTATTGCATGAAATCTGCCGTATCGTCGTCGATATCGGTGGATATCGGATGGCGTGGGTCGGTTATGCTCAAGATGATGAAACAAAAACGGTACGGCCGGTAGCTCAGGCCGGTATTGAAGAAGGTTATCTTGACAAGCTGATGTTCTCCTGGGCAGATATCAAATATGGACAAGGCCCAACGGGAACCGCAATCCGTACTGGTCATCCCTATTCTATTTGCGATGTTTTGACAGATCAACAGTTCCTTCCATGGCGCATGGAGGCGACTGCGCGCGGTTATGCTTCAGTTCTGAGTTTGCCGTTGAAAACCGGTGACCATGTCTTTGGCGCATTGACCATGTATTCGGTTACGTCGGATAGCTTTAATGCGGAGGAGACGATGCTGCTTACCGCACTGGCCGACAATTTGGCATATGGAATTACGATGCTGCAAACCAGGAAGGCACGTGACGAGGCGGAGGATGCGCTGCGTCAGAGTGAATCTCGCTACCGGAGCCTGTTTCAGAACCGGCATACCGTGATGCTGATCATTGATCCTGAAAGTGGCATGCTGGTTGATGCCAACCCTGCAGCTGAGAGTTTCTACGGCTGGGATCGCCACGAGCTTTGCCAGAAAAATATCCGTCAGATCAGCCTTTTGACTGAGAAAGAGGTTCCGTCCGAAATGGAACAGCTTAAAAACGGAGAAGGAACGGGTGGTATCTTCCGCCATTACCGTGCAGATGCTTCCATTCGCGATGTTGAAGTTTTCTTTGCTCCCATCATCATTCAGGGAAAATCTTTTCACTATGCCGTTGTTCACGACATTACCGAGCGAATACAGCATGAGGCCCTCTCCGCATTCCGTCAGCACCTGCTTCAGATGGCAGAATCTCATTCGGTTGATGAGTTGCTGAGATTGACACTTGACGAAGCAGAAAAAGGTACTGCAAGCATCATTGGCTTCTATCACTTTCTGGAGGATAATCACGCGAAGAGCTCACGGCAGGTTGCCTCAACCAGTGTACGCCAGAAAATGCACGGAGTACTGGATAATTTGCTGCACCCGGCAATTTCGGATCGTGAACTGTGGGCTGAGGTTGTTGAGGGTAAGAGAGCGGTCATGATCAATGAATACCATACTGGAGAGCTTCTTGGAGACTTCCCAGCCAGTCATCCTCAAATTAAGCGCATCCTGATTGTACCTGTTTTTCAGGGCGACAAGGTTACGGGAGTTCTTTGGGTTGGAAACAAGCCTGACCCCTATGTTGATGACGATATTAAACTGGTGCGCATCATTGCTGATATAGCCCGGGATATCGTTTTTCGCAAGCTTGCCGAGCAATCGCAACAGGAGATGCAGTCCGCAATGATACAGTTTCAGAAAATGGAGCTTGTCGGACAGCTTGCAGGAGGCATAGCGCATGACTTTAACAACATGCTTGGCGTGATCATCGGCAATATCGAAATGGCCATGAATCAAAAGCAGGTACTCGACGAGCCATTGCAATACAACTTGAAGAACATACTCAACGTGGCTACCCGATCGGCCGACCTGACCCGACAACTCCTCACCTTTGCCCGAAAACAGACGGTAATGCCGTTAATTCTTGAACTGAATACGGTTATTGAAAACATGCTTGCCGTCTTGAGGCGGCTGATCGGCGCAAATATCACCATTGTCTGGATTCCTGACGCACATCGTATTCTGGTAAAAGTCGATCCAACGCAGATCGACCAGATTCTTGTCAATCTTTGCATCAATGCACGAGATGCAATCGCCGGAACCGGTAAAATTATCATTGAAACCGGTCAGCTCTGTGAGAAAAAAAAACTGACACCTCCGTCACACCCCTGTAAAGTATCCGGCGACTATGTAACCCTTTCCGTTACCGACAACGGTTGCGGTATCGAAAATGAGCATCTGCCGCATATTTTTGAACCCTTTTTTACCACCAAGGGGCCGGGAAAAGGTGCCGGACTGGGACTTTCGACAGTATATGGCATTGTCAAACAAAATAACGGCTGTATCGATTACTGGAGCGAACCTGGCCAGGGGAGCACCTTTAAAATCCACCTTCCTCGGCACAAGGGGGGCTATGCCGATCCGGATGACGGGTTACAACCTCCCCGAGAGGGGCTGCAAGGCAAAGAGACCGTACTGATCGTTGAAAACGAACACGATGTCCTGAATCTCTGCAAAATAGCGCTTGAAGACAGCGGTTACACCATCCTCTCGGCGGCCACACCCCTTGAGGCAATTGAGATTGCCCGGCAACATACGGGGGAAATAGACCTTCTCCTGACCGATGTTGTCATGCCGGAAATGAATGGATGCGACCTCGCCAAACAGCTTCGGTCGATTACCCCGGGCTTTAAAATTCTTTTCATGTCCGGATATTCCGGCGATGTCATAGCCAATACCGATGTGATGACCGAAGGGACCAACTTTATTCAAAAACCATTCTCTCTTAAAAACCTGAAGACTATGGTCCGTAACATTCTCAACCGTTCGGATCCATGAGCTGAACGGGGACGGACTCTTTTTTTTTGCAAGTACAAGCTTCAGACGCAACAAATGTTTATATCTTTTTTGATTAACAGCGCCACGCGCATTGTCCATGGAGGAGCAAGCAAATGCTGAATAAAGTTATGTTTCCTGGGAAGTATATTCAGGGTATCGGCGCTCTTGGCGAGTTGCCAGCCCTGATCAAGCTGTTTGGCCATCAGGGGCTTATCGTCGCTTCACCTACGGCGCACAGGACAATTCTTCCTGAGAGCGGCTTGGATTTACAGGCGATTTCTCTGCCTGTCGAACGATTTGGCGGAGAGTGTTGCCAAAAAGAGCTTTCCCGGCTGGCGGCAATCATCGGTGAGAAAAAGGTCGATGTTCTTGTGGGCATGGGTGGTGGAAAAACCATTGATACCGCTAAAATTGCCGCTGACCGTGCGGGTATCCCGGTCATTATCGTTCCCACTATCGCCTCTACTGATGCCCCATGCAGCGGATGCGCCGTGCTCTATTCCGAGCAGGGTGTTTTTGAATCGGTATTTTATCAGAAATCGAATCCGGCAGCAGTTCTTGTTGATACGGAAATTATCGCCAAAGCACCCGTCCGTTTTCTTGTGGCAGGTATGGGCGATGCACTGTCGACCTGGTTCGAGGCAAACTCATGCAGCACCACACAGTCGAAAAACGAGTGCGGCGGACTCAGTACGCTGACCGGGCTCAGCCTTGCAAGGCTTTGTTATGACACCTTGCTTAAATACGGCGCAAGCGCCAGAATAGCAGCCGAACGGCATATCATAACCCCGGCTTTTGAGCATATTTTGGAGGCGAATATTCTCTTGAGTGGAGTTGGCTTTGAAAGCGGGGGACTGGCGAGCGCCCACTCCATCCACAACGGATTTACCGCACTGAATGAAACTCATGCCTATTACCATGGAGAAAAAGTGGCTTTTGGTCTTTTGGCCGGACTTCAGCTCACCGATTCCTTGCCTGAAGAATCAGATGTTGTCTATTCTTTCTGTGAAGAAGTCGGCCTTCCCACCACTCTTGCTGATATCGGTCTTGGAGATGTCGATCGTCAGCGATTGATGCTTGTTGCTGAAAAAGCCTGTGCCCCGAATGAATGCATTCATCACGAAGCGGGCATAATCACGCCGGAAATCGTTCTTCATGCCATACTTGCGGCGGATGCCATCGGGGAATACCGGAAAAACCGGTCGGGAATCTGACGGTTACGGAGACAATTTAAAAATCCGCTGATGAGGCGGATCAATCACCGAAGCCTTTTAGCAAACTGGAGATTTTTTTTGATACCCCATATTCACAGGGAGTCCCACAGAGCAGCCCGTATCGGCTGGCTTCGCGCTGCTGTGCTTGGAGCGAATGACGGAACCATCTCAATAGCAAGCCTGGTTATTGGCGTAGCTGCTGCGGGAGCCTCTCAAGGCAGTATTCTGTTGACCGGCGTTGCAGGCCTGGTTGCCGGAGCCATGTCTATGGCAGCGGGGGAGTATGTTTCGGTTCAGTCGCAAGCCGACACCGAGGCGGCAGATATCGAGCGGGAAAAACGCGAACTGGAAACGGATCCGGAGCACGAACTGGAGGAGCTCACCTCAATTTATGTCAGCAGGGGACTTGAGTTGTCGCTGGCACGGCAGGTAGCTGAAAGTCTTATGTCGAGTGATGCTCTTGGAGCTCATATCCGTGATGAACTGGGCATTACCGAGACGCTGCGGGCACGGCCGATCCAGGCTGCATTTTCCTCTGCAATTTCTTTTGTTGCGGGTGCGTTTGTTCCGATTCTGGCAGCATTGCTGGCGCCTTCAGCCCGGATTGCTGAAGCTACATCTGCGACGGCGCTCGTTACCTTGGTTATTCTTGGGGGAACTGCGGCATATGCAGGCGGAGCGCCGCTTGTCAAGGGCGCCATGCGTGTTGCCTTCTGGGGAGCGCTGGCAATGGGACTGACGGCGGGCGTTGGCAGGTTTTTCGGCGCTGTTGTATAGAGGGATTTTGCCAAACAAGCTGCCACAAAGCTTTTCTTGATTGCCGGTCGTTATGATTTCAGTCAGCTCTCAGCGATTGAAAAGAGAGCTGAGAATCCAGGAAATCACACTGATGACCACCGATCCTGCCATGGCCCAACCAAAGCTGTCGACGGAGAATCCGCTGACAAGTGACGCTGCAATCTGCAGGAGAAAGGCGTTGATGACCAGCAGAAACAATCCCAGTGTTACAATGATAAACGGTATGGAAAAAAACACCAGTATCGGGCGTACCACCGCATTGACCAGACCGAGAACCAGTGCAACAAGAACTGCTGCTCCGAAACTTTTTATATGAATACCGCCATCAAGGATCTGCGCGGTAGCATAGACCGCGACGGCATTGATCAGCCATTGTATCAGAATGTTCATTGTCGTCGTCTTTTTGATTATGGATGTTTTCGGGCTTAACGTGAAATGTAAGCATTTGAGCTGATTATCCATGCTCGGGTGGTCAATGTTTCCGGTCAGATATTGAGCTCCTCAAGGGCATTTTGCAATGTTTTGCATCCGATAATGGTGACGGGGAGATTAAGCAGTGATGGCTTCAGTTCGCGGGTATTGGCTTCGGGTAGCACAATGCGTTTGAAGCCGAGATGGGCCGCCTCACGGATACGCCGTTCGCTGTCGCTGATGGCCCTGAGTTCGCCGGCCAGACCGATTTCTCCGCAACAGACCGTTCCCGGATCGACCGGACGGTTCATCAGCCCCGAAGCAATGGCCGCAGCAATGGCAAGGTCTGCGGCGGGTTCTGCCAGTTTGAGACCTCCGGCAATTTTTACAAAAACATCCTGCCCCCAGGTTTCGATGTGGAGCCTGTTTTCAAGCACGGCAAGGATGATCGACATGCGTTTCAGGTCGAATCCTGTGCTGATGCGTTGCGGCATAGAGTAGTTCGTTTTGGATACAAGCGCCTGAACCTCGACCAGAAGGGCCCTGGTGCCTTCTATGGCAGCAAGGATCGAGTTTCCCGGCACATCTGTTCTGCGTCCGGAAATAAAGAATTCTGAGGGGTTACTGACCTCTTCGAGGCCGGTTTCATCCATGCGGAAGACGCCAATTTCATTGGTGGAGCCAAAGCGGTTCTTGACGGAGCGGATGATACGGTAGCGTTGATAGCCTTCGCCTTCGAACTGCAGGACGGTATCGACCATGTGCTCAAGGGCTTTAGGGCCGGCAAGCGCCCCCTCTTTGGTGATATGGCCGATAATCATCAGAATGACGTTCTGCTGCTTTGCTGCCCGGATCAGCATTGAGGCGCACTCCCGTATCTGGGTAATGGTACCGGCTGAACTTTGGTATTCCTCTGAATGGACGGTTTGAATGGAGTCGATGATGACCAGTGCCGGCTTTTCGCGGGCAATGAGTGCAAGAATGCGTTCAAGGTTTACTTCAGGAACGAGCCAGAGGTTCGGAGCCTGAATGGAGAGCCGCTGGGCCCGCTCGCGGATTTGGTTTGGCGACTCTTCGCCTGAGATATAGAGTATTTTGGCGGGAGCAAGGCGCGGAGCAAGCTGGAGCATGAGGGTTGATTTGCCGATGCCCGGCTCTCCTCCTACCAGAACAGCTGAGCCCTGCATGAGTCCTCCTCCGAGTACCCGGTCCAGTTCTCCGATGCCGGTCATGATGCGCAGGAACTCTGAGGGTACGGCGTCATGCAGGTTCTGAATAATCGCAGCCCCTTCTGTCGAGCCCTCCCGACTTTTTTTCGGTTCGGGCTCGATATGGGTCTCCTGAAGTGTTCCCCAGCTCTGGCATTCAAAACATTTGCCCTGATATTTCAGGGAGATGGCTCCGCAGTTTGAGCAGATGAATCTGGTAGAGGATTTGGCCATTTTCGCTCTACAGTCCGTTGATGCGCTGGAACGACTGGAGCGTATTTTTCAGGAGCATGGCAATGGTCATGGGACCGACTCCTCCGGGTACCGGGGTCATGGCCGAGGCAACGGCTGAAACACCTTCAAAATCAACATCACCGACAAGACGGTAGCCGCTTTTTGTTGATGAATCCTCAATGCGGTTGATACCGACGTCAATGACGACCGCTCCGGGTTTTACCATATCAGCGGTAATGAATCCCGCTTTACCGATAGCGGCAATGAGGATATCGGCCTGCTGGGTGTAGAACGGGATGTTTTTGGTGGCGGAGTGGCAGATGGTGACGGTGCAGTTTGTGGCTTCGAGTTTTTGCAGCATCAGGTTAGCCATCGGTTTGCCGACAATATTGCTGCGTCCGACGACAACACAGTGTTTGCCCCGGGTTTCAATGTTGTAGCGTCCGAGAAGTTCAAGGATGCCGTAAGGGGTGCAACTGACAAAACATTTGTCGAGGTGTCCCATGACCAGGCGTCCGAGGTTTTCGGGATGAAATCCGTCAACGTCTTTTGATGGATCGATGGCAAGAGTGACGGCAAATTCATCAATCTGTTTTGGAAGCGGTTGCTGGACAAGAATGCCGTGGACAGCCGGGTCGTTGTTCAGTTGGTGAATGGTATCAATCAGATGCTTCTCGGTGGTGTCGGCGGCCATTTCTATCACGGTGGAAATCATGCCGATCTCTTTGCATGTTTTGGCTTTATTGCGTACATAAACCTGCGATGCCGGATCGTGACCGACAATGATAACGGTCAGTCCGGGTACCTTGCCGGTCATGGTCTGGCAATGTTCAACGCTGGTTTTCAGTTCGTTTTTCAGGTCAAGAGAGACCTTTTTTCCGTCGATAATGAGCATGGTGATATGGCTTTGTTATGTATGTTCCCCTCCGGGGTGTTCTTCGAGCTCTAAACGTGAGATGCATATAGCTATGAAAAAATCATCGAAGCAGCAAATATGAAAAATGCAGAGTTGCAAAACAACGGTGGGGAAGCCCTGTTATTTGATGGCAGGGAGTTTTGAAAGGGTATCCATAAATCATGAGGATAGTTTGTTATGTCGCTTGTTTCAATAGGAGATGTTCTGGTTGACAGGGAGGTGCTCAATGCTTTTTTTTCATGCGATCTTCATGAGTGCAGGGGAAAATGCTGTGTTGAGGGGGAGCTTGGCGCTCCGTTATCCGATCAGGAAGCCAACCAGTTGCTTCATCTGCCGGAAGAGCTGTTGAGGATGCTTCCTGAAAAAAACATAAAATATTTCCGGAGGCATGGCCCTGTCGAACTTTATCAGGGAAGGCCGTATAGCCGGACGATCGACAATCGTGAGTGCGTCTTTACCTGTGTTCGGGACGGTATAACCTTCTGTGCCATTGAGATTGCCTGCCGTGAAGGTATTATTGATTTTGATAAGCCGGTATCTTGCCGATTGTTTCCAATAAGGGTAAGAAAAAAGTTCGGTTTGGATTATCTTGTTTATGAACAGCACTCTATGTGTCGTTCTGCCCGAAAGGCAGGCGGGGAGTGCAAGGTACAACTTATTGATTACGTTCGTCTTGCTCTTCAGTCGATGTATGGTGTTGACTGGATAGTGAGTTTAAAAGAATTTGTCGATTCTTCCCCTCTGCGTCATGGCTGACATCAAGCTTCAACAACGCCAAATATTACAGCTCTCTGCGCAGCAGATTTTAAGCAGCCAGCTTCTGCAGCTTCCGATGCTGAACCTTGAACAGCGGATTTATGAGGAGTTGCAGGAAAACCCCCTGCTTGAAGTGGTTGAGGAGCGGAAAGACAGTGCCGGTGATGTGGTTGTGGAGAGTGAACGGTCGGATGGTGACGATATGTTTGATGCCGTGGAGCGCTTCAGTAAAAGTTCTCTCAATGAACGTTCAGATGCACCGGCTTCCGGCGAATATGGTGAAGGTCGGGTCAATTTTACCCATGAAAGCGCCCCAAGGGAGAGGTTTTTTCAGGCGGTTCAGCAAGACAGTTTTCATGATACGCTCCTGAAGCAGCTTGCGCTGTATGAAGAGGTCAGGGAGCGGGAGGTAATGATAGCCTTTGAAATACTTGGTAATCTTGATAGTGACGGTTACTTTACCGAAGAGTGCGGAGTAATTGTTGACAGTCTGCACCTTGAGGGTCTTGATGTCAGTGAGGTTGAGGTTGAGAGCGTTTTGCGCAAAATAAAGTTTCTCGACCCTCCAGGTATTGCCGTGAGGGATTTGCGGGAGAGGTTTCTTGTTCAGTTGCAGGCCGGTGAGAGTCGTTACGATTTGAAAATATATAAGATCGCGATCAGGATTCTTCGTGATTATTTTGATGATTTTCTCCACAGGCGCTTTGAACTGTTGCTGAAAAAGCTTGCGGAGCCGAAGGAGAGTGTTGAGACGGCTATTTCAGCTATTGTCCGCCTCGATCCCCATCCCGGTATTGTTCAGGATGAAGGTGGTCTTTATATCACGCCCGACTTTGTGGTGAGCTATGAAAATGGTGAACTGACTGCGGTGCTTAATGACCGAAGTTCACTTTCTGTAAAGGTTTCCGACCGCTACCAGGAGCTCCTTAAAAACAGGAAAGGGCCAAAAGAGGAAAAAAAGTTTATACGGCAGAACATTCTGAGGGCCAATGAATTTACGAGTGCCATTGAAACTCGACGCCAGACATTGCTGAAGGTGATTGAGGCGCTGATGAAGCGCCAGTATGGCTTTTTTGTTTCCGGGCCAGAGAGTGTGCTGCCCTTGGGCATGAAATCCATTGCAGCCGACACCGGCCTCGACATATCGACCATCAGTCGGGCAGTTAATGGGAAATATGTACAGACTCGTTTTGGTGTTTTTGAGCTGAAATATTTTTTCAGTACCGGTCTTTCGACAGGGGAGGGAGAGGAGTTGTCGAGCAAGGTTATTCGACAGTATATTGCGGATTTGATCAGGGAGGAAGATCACGCCAATCCATTGAGTGATGACACGATAACGGAGATGCTGACGAAAAGGGGGGTGCATATAGCCCGGAGAACCGTTGCGAAATATCGTGAACAAATGCAGATTTCAGTTGCAAGATTAAGAAAAAAAATATTTTAATTGATGAAGAATAACCAAAGGCCTGTGATCCGTTCAACGACGGTTATCGGTGTTATCAGGGACGGCAAGGCCGCGCTGGGAAGCGATGGACAAATGACACTTGGCAATACGGTCATCAAGCATTCGACCCGTAAAATCAGGAGATTGTATCACGGAAAGCTTGTTGCAGGGTTTGCAGGGGCAACGGCGGATGCCGTAACGCTGCTTGACCGGTTTGAGGAGAAACTTGAGACCTATAGCGGAAAGCTTGATCGAGCGGCCGTTGAGCTTGCCAGAGACTGGCGAACCGACAAGTATCTCCGGCGTCTTGAGGCGATGCTTGCCATAGTCAGTAACGACAAGGCGCTGATTATTTCAGGAACAGGAGATGTGATAGAGCCGGAGGATGGTATTGTTGCCATCGGTAGCGGCAGTATGTATGCTTTGGCTGCAGCACGTTCGCTCATGAAGCACTCCAGTCTTTCGGCAAAGGATATTGTGCTGGAAAGTTTGAAGATAGCGGCTGATATCTGTATTTATACCAACGATCATATTGTTATCGAAGAGGTCTGAGCGTCTGGCAATTGCCGTATTGTCAAGGTTGATGACCCGAAGCTCTTATTTTGTAATTTTCAATTTATTGCATGGAAACCACTACAACCAATGACGGGAGTGCTTTGGCATTGCCCGAAGCAAGAAGCGGGAGCATAAGTTCTATTGCGGCAAGCAATCTGACGCCGCACCAGATAGTTTCGCTTCTTGACAAATATATTATTGGCCAGAAAGATGCAAAAAAATCTGTAGCCATCGCTCTGCGCAACAGGCTTCGCCGTCAGCATGTGAGTGATGATCTCCGTGATGAGATCATGCCTAACAATATTATTCTGATCGGACCTACTGGTGTTGGAAAAACTGAAATTGCCCGAAGACTGGCCAAGCTTGCAAGAGCACCTTTTGTCAAGGTTGAGGCATCAAAATTTACTGAAGTGGGCTATGTTGGTCGCGATGTGGAGTCGATGATTCGTGATCTTGTCGATCAGTCTGTGGCTATGGTAAGAAGCGAGCGGTCAGAGGAAGTTCGTGAAAAGGCCGCATTGCTTGTTGAAGAACGTCTTCTTGATATTCTCCTTCCCCCTGTTGCGGCTTCACGCAATGCAGCAGATGAAGATGAGACCTCTGATGAGGAGGTCGCAACGGAGACGCCATCATCGGATCAACCAAATAAATCGCTTGATGTTAATCGGCGAAGCCGCAAGAAAATGCTGGAGCGCCTTCGCAACGGAAAGCTTGAAGATCGTCAGATTGAAATGGATATTTCCGGTGATCCATCGTCCGGGACGATGCAGGTTTTCGGCCCTCTCGCACAGATGGAAGAGATCGGAGGAATCATGCAGGACCTCATGAGCGGCCTGCCCCGCAAGCAGAAGAAGCGAAGAGTTTCGATTGCTGAAGCCCGCAAGCATCTTGAGCAGGAAGAGGTGCAGAAGCTTATTGATATGGAAAGCGTGGTCAAAGAGGCAATCAACAAGGTTGAACAGTCAGGCATTGTTTTTATTGATGAAATTGATAAAATTGCATCACCGTCAACAGGCGCTGGCGGTAAAGGGCCGGATATAAGCAGGGAAGGCGTACAGCGTGATCTGCTGCCGATTGTTGAGGGCTCCAATGTCATGACCAAACATGGTATTGTAAAGACGGACCATGTGCTTTTTATTGCTTCAGGTGCATTTCATGTCGCCAAGCCTTCCGATCTTATTCCTGAGCTGCAGGGACGGTTTCCGATCAGGGTGGAACTCAAAAGCCTTACAGAGGAAGATTTTTACCTGATTCTCACGCAGCCGGAAAATGCTCTTATCAAGCAGTACTCAGCGCTTCTTGCTACCGAAGGGGTTGACTTGACCTTCAGCGACGGTGCTATTCGTGAGATTGCCCGAATTGCAGCGCAGGTTAATGAAAGCGTTGAAAATATCGGGGCAAGGAGATTGCATACGATTATGACCAATCTTCTTGAAGAGCTCATGTTCAATATCCCTGAAAATTTCTCAGATGAGCATATTGAGATCGATGAAGCCTTGGTAAAGGCGAAACTGAACCATGTGGTTGCTGACCGCGATCTCAGCCAGTACATTCTTTAAGTGTTTTTTTGTAAACCCTTGACTGATCCAGCCCTTTGACGGGGCTGGCTGAAACCATCATGATAAGCGCGATGTCGATACTTGTTCTCAACGGTCCAAACCTCTCCCGGCTCGGAAAAAGGGAGCCGGAGGTCTACGGGCATCAGACTCTTGGCGATATCAACCGAGAACTGACGGAAAGCTTTCCGCAGCTCTCTTTTGAGTTTTTCCAGACGGAATATGAGGGCGCGTTGCTTGAAAAGCTTTTCAGTAGTGAGGACTCAGGCAGTTTTAGAGGCGTGGTGCTCAATGCAGGCGCACTGACCCATTACTCCATAGCCCTGCGAGATGCCATCAGTGCTGTGACTATTCCGGTTGTTGAGGTCCATCTTTCCAATATCTATGCCCGTGAAGAGTTTCGCCGCCGTTCAGTGATTTCCGAAGTCTGTGCCGGCGTTATCAGCGGCTTTGGAGCAAACAGCTACCATCTCGGTGTCAGGGCGCTCCTCGGTATGGTGCCCAACGGCCAGCAGTAACCCCGGAACCACTCAAATAAATGGGGTTGCGCCGTTTCCTTAGGAGGCCTTTTTCTTATGGCTTTATAACAATATGATCAGGCAACAAATCAGCGTGATAGCGCTCATACATTGCCGTATAAGCTTTCTCAATGTTTCTAGTGAAAAGTTCGGTATCAAACAATGGCGTAGTGAGCCGGTTTTTTTCAAGCTTCTGTCTGATTGCCGTTAACTTTTCAGGGTTTGTCGCAAGTTCAATGGCCAGAGCTTCGTACTCTTTTTGTGTGGCGGTGATCAGTTCCGGTAACTGAATAGCATTGAGCAGACTTGCTGCCACTCTGGAGGCAAATGCCTCTCCAATACAGGTTAACACTGGCAATCCAGCCCAGAGCGCATCACTTGCAGTTGTATGGGCATTGTACGGAAGGGTATCGAGGAACAGATCTGCTGTCCGATGTCTTGCTAGGTGCTCTGAATTGGGCATTCGCTTTGCAAAAATCAGCCTGTCAGCCTTTATCCCCAGTTCAGTAGCTTCTGTTCGTAAATTTTCTGCCGCTTTTGGGTTGTCCTCAAAGAGCCAGAGGACGCTGCCTTCTACCTTTTTGAGAATTCGAATCCAACCGTCAAAAGTCGCTGGAGTGATTTTGTGGTTATTGTTGAAGCAGCAGAAAACAAAGCCGACTGTCGGCAAGCCCAACTCTTCACGGGTAAACACCTTGCCGGCAATGCGGCGTGTTGAATCGTTCACTTGATAGCTATCTGGGAGATAAACGATTTTTTCACTGTAGTGCTGTGTGCGGCATTCCGGGATCAGTATTGCATCAGCAATAAGATAATCGATATAATCAGCGCCCATTGTTCCAGGATAGGCCAAATAGCTGACCTGTATCGGTGCAACTCGAAGAGCAAATAATCCTGTACGGCCGTCCTTAGTGAACCCTTTCCGATCAACAGCAATATCAATTTCCATATCCCTTGAGAGTTGTGCCACATCGTTGTCCGATTTGTTTTGCACATCAATAAACTGGTCAAATGTTTCTCTTGCTTTTTTTCTCATTTCGTCATCTCTATTCGGTCCGAATGAAAATGCAATGATCTCAAACTTCTCTCTGTCATGCAGTTTAAACAACCCTCCCATCAAGTACATCATTGGATGATTATGAAAGTCAGCAGAGTAGTATCCGATTCGGATTTTTTCATGGCGTCTACGCTTCGGTATTTTTGGAAGGAGTTCCATTGACGGGTACTTTTCAAGCACAAGAATTTCTGCGGCCTTTTTTTGCATAGAGGGGGAATCCAGCAGTGCAAGGACAGAAAATGGGGATGATGCTTTTTTGTTGAGCTCTATTCTTTTGGAAAGTTGCTGTACGTCATTCTCAAACGTGCGCCAGTCACAGATCTTCATTTTGGTATGCAACCACTGTCCAAACAAAAAGTCATAGTCTGGCTTGAATGCTATCGCCCGCTCATAACTCAATACAGCATCTTGAAGGCGCTTCAAATCCTTTAATGCATTTCCGCGATTGCCATAGGCCTCTGCATAGTCGGGCTTGATTGTTATGGCTCTGTCATAACTCAAAATGGCCTCTTCGTAGCGCGTCAACCACAGTAATGCATTCCCTCGGTTATAGTGAGGCTCAGGATAGTTCGCATTGAGTGCTATGGTGCGGTCATAACTTAATACAGCTTCTTCGTAGCGTTTCAACTCAAGCAACGTATAACTGCGATTGTTGTAAGCCAGAGTATAGCCCGGTCTGAGAGCTATCGCTCTCTCATAACTCTCCAGAGCCTCTTCATAACGCTTCAGGGCCTGAAAGACCACACCGCGATTACACCAGGTATCTGCATTGTCAGGCTGTACGGCTATAGATTTGTCATAGCTCAACAACGCTTCGTCGTAACGCTTCAGCATCTGCAAGGCATTTCCGCAATTGTTCAGTGAGGCAGGGTGTTCGGGATTTATTTTGAGGGCGCGATAAAATAATTCAATCGCTTCAGTCATCTTGTTTTGTTGGCCAGCAATGGTTGCCAGAAGCTGCAGTGCATCAAAGTGGTCGGGCTGAGAACTTAAGATCTCTCTGTAGATTGCTTCAGCTTCAGCTAAACGACCTTGTTGATGCAAAGCAAGCGCCGTCTGCAACTGAGCAGGATTAGTCTCTGCTGAATGATCTGATATTCCGGATTTATTGCTCACGTTGTGTTTTTAATGCTTTGACATGTTTGGTTATCGCCGCTTCATTGCAAAAAAGATACCAGCTAGGTGCTTATTGACCCTGGGCGTATTTTTTTACGAGCTTGCGCATTTCTTCAAGACGTCTTCTGTCACTTGCGATGAGAGCGGGCTTCTCAAGAGCAATTTTCATCAATCGTACCGCTTCTTCCCTGTTGTCTTTTTCAATACAGATCAAGGCAAGCTCGTGGTAGTTTCTGATGAGTTGCGGATCAAGGACGATTGCTTTTCTGAATGCTTTTTCGGCCAGTTCATAATTGCCTTTTGGTACATCACCGATGAAGGTGTTGGCTACAACTCTTTTGAACCATCCGATATTGGCGGCTTCACGGTAATAAGAGCCAATCAGGGAGAGTGCCGTATCATCGTTCGGGTTTAGTCGCAGGGCGGTATCAAGCTCTCGCTTTATCTCATTTGCCCGTTTTAACTTTTCCTTATTGCCGATCTTGTCGGCCATAATTCCGAGCGATGCGGCAAGCCAGGAGTGTCCTTTCGAGCTTGTGCTGTCAATGCTGATGCTGGTACGAGCATATTCTGCCGCTTTACGGTAGTGCAACAGTCCTGCATCGGTATTTTCAGGTGAGACAGATTCGCCTATGCTTACCTGCAGTCTGGCCAGTTTCCAGTAGAGCTCGGCACTGCCGGGATTTTTGAGAAGTTCAGCACTGTAGATTGAATCGGCTTTGGGGTAGTTCATCTCGCGTAACTCTTTGTCAGCAAGATCAAGCAGTGTGCCGGTTCGTTCCTTTTTTAAGGGCCCGGATGGGACGAAGGAAATCAGTGCAATCAGTGCAAAGGCCATAAACGGGTAGAGCCAAACGCTGAAGGATCTGATTCGAATGGGGGTATTCGCCATATTGTTATCTGAACCAGATTGACTCCGGGTACTTGTGGTGGAGTCGTTTGTCGAGCCCGAGCCAGTGGCCAGACGGAAAGAGCATCATCATGATGGCAAAGAGCATAAAGGGAGGAAGACTCAGATTGTAATAGCCCCCGGCAGCAAAATTAAGCAC
>CAJAOR010000164.1 GCA_903942355.1 uncultured Chlorobiaceae bacterium
TTCGTGTTAGGCTGATGTAGCTCAGTCGGTAGAGCACTTCCTTGGTAAGGAAGAGGTCATCGGTTCGAATCCGATCATCAGCTCAGGGTTTTGGGGTATTGATAAGTATACGTCAGTAGCTTAATTGGTAGAGCAGCGGTCTCCAAAACCGCAGGTTGGGGGTTCGATTCCCTCCTGACGTGCACACAGAAAATTTTTCACTGTAGTATATTCCGCACTTGTATTCATGAATAAATATATCGGCATAGCAGGTCAGTATTATCGTGATGTCATCAGTGAGATGCGGAAAGTTATGTGGCCGAGTAAAGAGGAAATCAAGGACATGACGATCGTTGTGCTGACGGTTTCGGGTATCCTTGCCTTGTTTACCTTTCTTGTCGATTGGGTCATAAATTTCGTTATGGGAAAGTTGTTGTAAGCTAACAGTGTTAAGGTTGAATTGATGAGCGCAAGAAAAAAGGATATGGATGATCAGGGTGTTCCTGTTGCACGCTGGTATGCACTCAGGATTTATTCTGGCCATGAGCGCAAGGTTAAAGAGGGTATTGAGGCGGATGTTCTTCGTTGTGGTCTTAGCGAGAAGATATTGCAGATCTATGTTCCGTATGAGCGTTTTGTCGAGGTTAAAAATGGCAAGAAGAGAAGTTTAACAAAAAATGCTTTTCCGGGTTACGTACTTATTGAAGCGGTACTTGACAAGCAGACAAGGAATTTGATTCTTGATATTCCGTCCGTTATGGGATTTCTTGGTGTTGATGATGTTCCAACTCCGTTGAGGCCTGAAGAGGTAGAGAAGATTCTTGAGCCGGAGAGTGCTATCGAGCACCGCGCCGTTTTTGAGACACCGTTCAAGATCGGTGATTCGGTCAAGGTGATTGACGGGCCGTTCAGTTCGCTGACCGGTGTTGTTCATGAAGTGTGTCCCGAAAGAATGAAGGTTAAGGTAATGATAAGCTTTTTTGGCCGCAGTACGCCGACAGAGCTTGATTTTTCCCAGGTTAAGTCAGTTTCCCAATAATAGGCGCTTAAGTAACTTAAGCTTCTGAATAGAGATAGTTTATGGCAAAAAAGGTACTCGGTTTTATCAAGCTTCAGATCCCGGCTGGTGCAGCAAACCCGGCTCCTCCTGTCGGTCCCGCACTTGGACAGAAAGGTGTCAATATCATGGAGTTTTGCAAGCAGTTCAATGCAAAAACCCAGTCTGAAGCAGGGATGATTATCCCGGTAGTGATTACGGTATACTCAGACAAGTCCTTTACGTTTATCACCAAAACCCCTCCGGCTGCAGTTCTTCTTCTCAAAGAGGCTAGCTTGAAGAAGGGTTCAGGCGAACCCAACCGCAATAAGGTTGGCACGGTTACCCGTGAGCAGGTTCGCAGGATTGCCGAGCTGAAAAGGCCCGATCTCAATGCGGTAGACAGCAACGGTGCCGAAGAGATGATTATGGGTACGGCAAGAAGTATGGGAATCGTTATTGAGGGCTAGGAGAAGTTTTTTTGTGTTTTAGGCTGTGGGAGGCTGAAAAGCCGCTTTTTTAACCACTTAGAAAAAGATAAAATAATGGCTGGAAAAAAATACAGTGAGGCAGTATCGAAGATCGATCGTTTGCACGAGTACGATCTGGTGGATGCTGTCGGGAAGGTTCGGGAGATTACCCAGGTTAAATTTGATGCGACGGTTGATATTGCCGTAAAGCTTGGTGTTGATCCTCGGCATGCTGATCAGGTTGTTCGTGGTACCGTGATGTTGCCGCATGGTACAGGCAAAACAGTTTCTGTGCTGGTTGTCTGCAAAGAGGCTAAGGCTGAAGAGGCAAGGGATGCCGGAGCTGATATGGTTGGTTTTGAAGAGTATATTGAAAAAATCCAGGAAGGTTGGACAGGTGTTGATGTTATTATAGCAACTCCTGATGTTATGGGCCAACTGGGTAAGGTTGCTAAAATTCTCGGACCTCGCGGTTTGATGCCTAACCCTAAGTCTGGAACAGTGACGATGGATGTTGCCAAGGCTGTCAAGGAAGTCAAGGCCGGTAAGATAGAGTTCAGAGTTGACAAAGCCGGAAATGTTCATGCTCCTGTCGGCAAGGTTTCATTTCAGCCTGAACAGTTGGTTGCCAATATTGCCAGCTTCCTTAAGGAGGTTGTTCGTCTGAAGCCATCGGCAGCCAAGGGTCAGTATGTGCAGGGTATTGCGCTTTCAAGCACGATGTCCCCGAGCGTGAAGGTTAAAA
>CAJAOR010000165.1 GCA_903942355.1 uncultured Chlorobiaceae bacterium
AACAACTACCGCGTCAAAAAGTAGTTGCAAATCATTTTGAAATGACGTAATCTCATGCCTCTCCCTGGGTGATTGCTAATTTCCGAAATTGGCTCATTTTTAATTTCCGACTACAAATGCCTTGCTGCAGATTGTCGCCGGTACACAAGACCGGGTTTACATCGTTGAAGACAATCCCGAGTTGCAGTGTTCAGCAGAAAACATGCTCCAGATTCTTGTGCAGGCTTCCTCTTATACCCATCAGAGAGCGATCAAGGATGCCTTGCGTTACCGCCCGGACAGGATTATCGTCGGCGAAGTAAGGGACGGCGCAGCACTTGATCTTCTGAAAGCCTGGAACACCGGTCATCCCGGTGGTCTGGCAACCATACATGCCAATGATCCGGCAGGCATGCTTGATCGTCTGGTTCAGCTTGTCGAAGAGGTTGTCCCGAAAGCGCCCCGGTACCTTATCGCTGAATCCGTGGATATCTGCGTGCATATCAAGCGTGACAGGAGCCACCCTGCAGGGCGATGCATCAGCGGTATTGTCAGGGTAAACGGTCTCGATGAGCGGGGTCAGTGGGTGCTTGAACCTTTACATGCCAGCCCGCAAACAACGTTTCATATACAGGGGCTGAGCCAATATGGTTTATATGACACGGATGAAATAATTCCGGTCTGAAAGAGGTGTTATTCCATTGAATCAACCAATCACTTGAAATGATAAGAGCATGAACAAGAGACTTCTTCTATTCGGTCTGCTTTTTTTTGCAGCCAATACCGCACTTGCTACTTCCACTGGAATGCCATGGGAGACACCTTTGAATCAGGCGCTCGATTCCCTGACTGGACCGGTCAGCCGGGTGTTCGGTGCCGTTGCATTTATCGCATTGGGTTTCGGCCTTGCTTTCAGTGACGGTGGTGGGGTCATGAAAAAAGCGCTCTGGGTGCTGTTCGGTCTTTCCATTGCCTTCAATGCGGTGTCATGGGGGCTGAGCTTCATGGGGTTCAGCGGAGGTCTGACGGTATGATCGAAGGTTACGAGGTTCCGGTTCATCGTTCACTGAGCGATGTCATTCTGCTTGGTGGTGTGCCGAGAACTCCGGCCATTCTGCTCTGGACCACGGCAACAGCTCTCGGGTTCGGGATGCAGCAGATCTGGGTTGTGCCGATTGCCATGGCACTGCATATGCTGCTTGCTACGCTGACCCGCAAAGACCCGTTTTTTTTCGATGTTTTTTTGCGTGCCCTGAAATCTCCGAAAATTCTCTATCCCTGACTGGATATGTTCAGTCTCAAGCAATACAGGGAACCCTCGAACCGGCTTCCGGATTACCTGCCCTGGGCGGCGCTTGTCGCTCCCGGTGTTGTGCTGCAGAAGGATGCAGCCCTGCAGAAAACAATCGCGTTCCGTGGGCCCGATCTTGCAAGTTCCTCTTCATCGGAACTTGCTTCGGCTGTCGCCCGGCTGAACAACGCCCTCAAGCGTCTCGGTTCCGGCTGGGCTCTTTTTATCGAAGCGCAGCGATTCGAGCACTCCGAATACCCCGTGTCACAATGGCGAAATCCGGCGGCATGGCTGCTCGATCTTGAACGCAGGGGACAGTTCGAGGAGGCTGGATCGCATTTCGAATCAGCCTACTTCATGACCTTTGTCTGGAAGATGCCGGGCAGTCAGAGCCGGAAATTCTCAAGCCTTTTCTATGACGATCAGGAGCAGAGTGAACCCGTGTTTGACAACGAGCGGGATCTCGATCAGTTTCTCAAGCAGATGCATGAGATTATGGATATCCTTGCCGGAGTCTTTGTGGAAGTAGATGAACTCGATGACCATGAGACCCTGAGCTATCTGCACAGCACTATCTCCACCAATCGTCATCCGGTGCTGGCTCCAGAAACTCCCATGTATCTTGATGCCCTTTTGCCTGATCAGGCGCTGACGGTGGGGGATATCTGCATGCTCGGTGACCATTTCATTCCGACCATCACCTTTACCGGCTTTCCCTCGACCTCACTTCCGGGAATGCTCGATGAGCTGAACCACCTGCAGATCGAATACCGCTGGGTGGTGCGCTACCTCTCGCTTGACAAGGAAGAGGCACGAAAAGAGATCGAGAAGTACCGTCGCCAGTGGTGGGGAAAACGCAAGAGCCTTTTTACCCTGCTGAAAGAAGAGGCAACGAAGGAACCTTCGGCGCTGCTTGACAGTGCAGCAGCCAACAAGGCAGCCGACGCCGATGCCGCATTACAGGAGCTGGGAGACGATCTGGTATCGTTCGGTATCATGACCTGTACGGTAACGGTCAGTCACGGCGATCTTCAGGAAGCCATGCGTCGCATCAGGAGAGTGAAGCAGGTAATCCAGAGCCGGGGATTTGTGGTAAAGGAGGAGAGCCTCAACAGCAAGGAGGCCTGGCTCGGCAGCATTCCGGGGCACGTCTATGCCAATGTCCGTCGTCCGGTCATCAGCAGTCTCAATCTTGCCCACATGATGCCGCTTTCCGCCATCTGGGCTGGTGAATCCTGTAATCGGCAGCTACTTGAGAAAACCGGCAGCGGTATAGCGCATATCATCTGCTCAACTACCGGCAGCACTCCGTTCCGGCTGAACCTCAATATCGGCGATGTCGGTCATACACTGATCGTCGGGCCGACCGGCGCAGGCAAGTCAACGCTGCTTTCGATGCTCGCCCTGCAATGGCTTCGCTATCCCGGTGCCCAGGTCGTTATTTTCGACAAAGACCGCTCTTCCCGTTCCGCTACCCTTGCCGTGCAGGGAGACTACTACGAACCGGGCAGTGAACGGGCGGCCCTTGCCTTCCAGCCGCTTGCAAACATCGATGAATCGTCCGAACGGATCTGGGCTTCGGAATTCATCCTGCTTCTCCTGAAAGAACAGCATCTTCAGGATACCCCTATTCTGAAAAAAGAGATCGACGATGCGCTTCAGAGCCTTTCATCGAGCGACCGTGAGCATCGCACCATGACGGTTTTCAGCGATCTGGTCCAGAGCCGGGAGATCCGCGATGCCTTGAGGCCCTACTCGATGCAGGGCAACTACGGTGAAATATTCGATGCTGACAGCGACACCATGCAGGATGGCGACTGGCTGACCATAGAGATGAACGCACTGATGAGCATGAGTTCCGAGGTGGTCATTCCAGGACTCTTCTACCTCTTTCACAAGGTTGAACAGCGGTTCGACGGAAGGCCGACACTGCTCATTCTCGATGAGGCGTGGCTCTTTCTCAAGCACCCGATTTTCATGGGGCAGTTGCAGAACTGGTTGAAAACCCTGCGCAAAAAAAATGTCTATGTGGTCTTTGCCACGCAGGAGATAGCCGATGCGGCGGAATCGCCCATCATGGCAACCATTCTTTCGGCATGCCATACCAAGATTTATCTGCCCGATGACGAGGCGCTCACTCCAGCCATGACCGACTCATACCGGAAGTTCGGGCTCAGTGATACGGAAATCACCCTGCTCGCAACAGCCCAGAAAAAAAGGGACTACTACTACCGCTCAGTGAAAGGGAGGCGCCATTTCACCCTGAACATGGGACCGGTCGCACTGGCCTTTGCCGCTCTTTCAAATCCCGACGACCAGCAGTTCATGGACTCCATCGAGCGTGAGCTGCCCAAAGTTGAGCATGATTCGGCACTACTGAGATACCGGGGACTTGACTGGGCCGTAAAACTGCTGGAAAAGGGAAGAACACAATCAACACTGCAATCATGAACAGGAGGATGCCATGAACCATACGATGAAAAAGAGATTGAAAACTATGATGCTGGGAGGCTTGTTATTGACCAGCGGCATTGTTGTTCCAGTACACCATCAGGAAGCGCAAGCAGCGCTTACCGTGATCGACCTGACAAACCTCAAGCAGAATACTCTGACCGCAGTCAGAACGGCCGAGCAGATAAAGAACCAGATCGAGCAGATCAGGAACCAGGTAAAGTCTCTGCAAACACTTCCCGGTTCAACCTTCGGCCCGGTGAAGGCCATCTATGAAGGCAACATGAACGAACTGAACGGCCTGCTTTCCGATGTGCAGGGCATCAGTTTCGACCTGAACAAAATTGATGGCCAGTTCGACCAGTTGTTTCCTGAAGGCAAATGGGACAAGATTGATTTCAATAACTACGAACAGTATTACCGGGACTGGAACAAGGAACTCTCTGAAGCGGCAAAGACTGCCATGAAAGCGCAGAGCGTTATCCAGCGTTCACAGGCATACAACAACGAAGCTGCCGCTATCCTGAACCGGTCGTCCGCGGCTGATGGAGATGTCCGTCAGCTTCAGTCAACCAACCAGATGCTTGGGCTGATGGCCGGGCAATTGAACGGTCTGACGGAAACGCTTGCCCTCAATGCACGGGTAAGTGCCATGGCGGCAGCAAGTTCGGCCCGGAAGGAAGAGGCTGAACGGGCATTTTCCACGCAGATGTGGAGTGGTTACAGTGACTGGAAATCAACAGGCCCGAAGTACAAGAACATGCCCGATCTCAAGAAATAGGCAATCGCTGACGCATGAATCCCGGTATTCTTACAGAGACGCTCAACCACTTTCTTGCCGTGTTCGGAGCGGGCTGGTCAAATCTCCAGCCTGCCATCAACGGGCTTACGGGCGTGCTGTTGAGCATTGAAATCGTAATGATCGGTCTCTGGTGGGCACTGGGAGGCGGGGAGCAACTTGTCGCGGTGATGAAGAAGCTTCTCTATCTCGGAGTCTGGATGTGGATCGTGCGCTCGTTTCCTGCCTTGTCCAATGCGTTTGTCCAGTCCCTTATCCATGCCGGGCAGATTGCCGGCGGGGGCGGAGGGCCAAGCCTCTTCGATCCTTCGAAAATCATTGAATACAGATTGACAACCACCGCTCCTCTCGTTGAAAAAATCAGTGGCATCGGTATCACGGAGATCGTCAACGGCCTTGTGCTTGCCCTGACCTACATCGGCATCATGCTGGCCTATATCCTCATTGCCTGGCAGATCTTCTATGCCGTGCTTGAGTTCAATCTGCTCGCTGCCGTTGTCGGGATTTTTCTGCCGTTCGGTTTTTTTGAACCAACCAAATTCCTTGCCGAGAAAGCAATTGGAGCCATCGTTTCGTCGGGTGTCAAACTCATGGTTCTCGCCTTTATCATGTCGGTAATCGAGCAGACGCTCTCCACGCTGGCTTTTTCTGGCGATCTGAACTTTACGGAAATTTGGAGCGCTCTTCTTACAGTCGGTGCCGTTGCTTTTCTTGCCTGGAATGCACCGGGTATTGCCGCCGGTCTGCTTGCAGGCAGTCCGAGCCTGAGTGCCGGAGCAGCCTTGCAGAATGCCGTTGTCGGTGGAACCGGAGTTGCGCTCGCGGGCATGGGGGCATACGGGCTCACAAAGATGGCCGTTGAAAAGGTCGGTGCTGGAGTGGGTGCTGCAAGCCAGATGATCGGTTCACGCTTCGGATCGAGTGGTGGCTATACACCGAAATCAGGTGGAGATTCCGGTGCTGGTGGCCCATCAGGTTCAACCGGTTCGCCGTCAGGTGGTTCGTCACCGTCATCAGGAACAGCGACTTCCGACAGGGGAGGTTCTACTGAACGGGGAGATGAATATCAGGACAAAGGAAAAGCTCCAAACTGGGCAAAGACTGCCCTTCACGCCATGCATACACCCGAAGAGGCCCGTCCGTCAGGAGGCAGTGCAACACCTCGATTGTAACGTCAACACTTGATCAAGCATGAAAGCAACAACACGCACATGGAACCCGAAAGGGGAGCTCGATACACCCTACAAGCGGGCAAAGCAGGAGTGGGATGACCGGATAGGAAGCGCTGTAGTCCAGGCAAGGAACTGGCGATTGGCCGCATTTGCCATGCTCTTCTTTGTCGCCATGCCTGCCGTGATCGGAATGATCTATGTCGGTTCCCTTCCCAAGAAGGTGCCGCACATTGTCGAAGTGGCCAAGGACGGCAGCGCGCTCTATCGTGGAGAGGTAGGGGAAGCCTGGGCTTCGTACAAGCCATCCGATCCCTCGATCAAGTATCATCTGCAGCGCTTCATTCAGGATACCCGGATGATCAGCTCTGATGGTGTTGTGGTCAAGAAAAACTGGCTCGATGCCTACAAGCTGGTCACGGCAAGCGGCTCAAACACCCTGAATGCCTATGTCCAGAAAGATGATCCGTTCATCCGGCTGGCAACCGAACGGGTGAGTGCCGAAGTGCTTTCCATGGTGCCGATTTCCTCTGACAGTTGGCAGGTGGACTGGAAAGAGTCCACGTGGGGAGTGCATGGAGAACCGCTTGGGGAGAGTTACTGGAGAGGCATTTTCAGGATCGTCCTGAAACAGCCCCAGACCGATGAACAACTGACGGCAAACCCGATAGGCCTCTATATCGACGAGTTTCACTGG
>CAJAOR010000166.1 GCA_903942355.1 uncultured Chlorobiaceae bacterium
CGGAAAGACAATCTGGTGCATGGAGTAGCCTTCATAAAAATGGAAGCGCCCCTGCATGGCTACAACATTTTTGCCGGAAAGGGTTCCGAAAATCAGTTTGCCGTGGTGGGTTTCAACCGTGGAGACCGGAAAGTTCGGAATGTCGCGGTAGTCGAGAGAAAACTCAATATCAATCTCCTTGACAAGAGCGCCGAGGCCTGTTCCAAGAACGATACCGACCGGATAGTCAGCACCTGTTTTTTTTCTGATAAATGCGACTGCTTCCTGGATTTTTGCCTGCTGTGAGAACATGATAGGGGTTGTTTACAGGTTAACTGGACAAGTGAATACAAAGCGTGTTTGAGTCAGGCAGGCAACTCCTTCAGCGCCAGCCGAAGATTGCCGTCCCGACACGGATCATGGTTGCTCCCTCATGAATGGCCTCCCTGAAATCGCCGCTCATGCCCATGGAGAGCTCAGTCAGTTTCGATGGGTCCGGAGAAATTGGTTGTAATGCTTCCAGCAGGGTACGCAGTTGGCGGAACTCTTGCTGTGCCATAGCCCTGTCGGGTGACGCTATGGTCATCAGGCCGCGAAGGGTGATGGCGGGGAGCGCGAAAAACGCTTCTGCCGATGCAAGAACTTCCTCCGGTTTCATGCCGTATTTGGATGGTTCCCCTGAGGTATTGACTTCAAGAAGATAGTTTGCCTGCAGGTTGTGCTGGAGGGCCCGTTTTGAGAGCTCTTCAGCCGTTGTCAGCTTGTCGATGCCATGAATGAGGCTTACCTTGCCGATAATCGAGCGTATCTTGTTCGACTGCAGGTGGCCGATAAAGTGCCATTCAATCCCGAGATCTTCAAGCAGCGGATCTTCAGCCTTTTCAAGAAACTCCTGAACGTAGCTCTCCCCGAACTCGATCTGCTGGGTATCAAAGGCCTCTTTTATCAGTGATGCTGGCTGGTTTTTTGAGACAGCGATCAATCGAACCTCTGCCGGGTCGCGGCCCGCCTCAATGCAGGCCGCGTTTATCTGTTCCCGAATTTCCTCTATGTTGGCCGCAATACTCTCCATGTGTGTTTCAGGCGGTCAAGACTTTACCGATGGTACGATGCTGTCTATGATGACCGGGACAAGCGGGTTGTCGTTTGGATCGGTCTTAACGGCAGCGATTTGCTCGACCACATCCATACCAGCCTCAACGGCACCAAAGACGGTATATTGCCCGTCAAGAAATCCGTTGTCCGCATGATTGATATAGAATTGGCTGCCTGATGAGGCTCTCTGCGGGTTGTTGTCCCGTGCTGCGGCAAGCGTTCCTTTCTTGTTTGAATGCTTGATTTCTGCCGGGATACGGGTTGAGGGTCCGCCGGTGCCATGCAGTGACCGTTTTTCCTCATGGCGTGAAAGCGGGTCTCCGGTCTGGATCATGAATCCTTCGATAACCCGGTGAAAGCGTATGCCGTCGTAATACTTTTCACCAACAAGCTTGATGAAGTTATCGCGGTGCAGGGGAGTGTCGTCGTAGAGGCTGATGGTAATGTCGCCAAGGCTTGTCTTGATAATGAACTGTTCA
>CAJAOR010000167.1 GCA_903942355.1 uncultured Chlorobiaceae bacterium
AAAACAGTAATCTTCAAACTGTTTTTTATGAAGCATCGCTCCGCACTTTTCACATTTCCACCACAACCCTTCCGGCATATCACGCTTGTCGGTCGGACGTATTGAGGGTTTTACCCGTTTAAACCAAGCCATTTTCAAAATGAGATGTAAAGGTTATACATTAAAGCGGAAGATAGGAAGTCCGCATGAGATCTCAAAAGCAGCCGGCATAAAGAGCCATTATCACAGATTTATGAACCTGGGATCACCACCATTGTTGAACATCAGAACCATTTTCTGCATAGCAGCCCTTTTGGCCGCTCTCCTGCTCCCTGAAATAGGGGCACCTGCCGATGCGGTGGCATCACCGTTAACCATTATCTATCCCGACACGCTTAACATCCCCATGCGCCGTTATGCCCTCCGTCACGCCATGAGGCCGGCAAGAAAAACCGTCGGTCTTGCCCTGTCAGGTGGCGGAGCCAACGCTCTTGCACAGATCGGGATACTCAAGGCACTTGATGAAGAGGGCGTTCCCGTTGACTTTATTGCAGGCACCAGCATGGGCGCCATTATCGGAGGGCTCTACAGTTCTGGATACAGCCCGAATGAACTGGAAGAAATCGCCAATACCTTGCCTTGGCAATCCATGATCTCTCTCCACAACGATTATACCCGGTCAAACATTTTTCTTGAACAGCAGAAAATCCGTGACCGGGCCTCCATTGCTATCCGTTTCGACAAACTGAAGCTTCTGATTCCTAAATCACTTAATTCAGCCCAGGCACTGACCGGGACTCTTGACCTTCTGGTTTTAAACAGTCTTTACAAGTCTTCAACCGATTTTTTATCACTTCCGGTCAGCTTCAGAGCCGTATCGACCGATCTGGTGACGGGAAAGCGTGTTACGCTTACCTCCGGCTCCCTGTCAGAAGCAATGCGGGCAAGCAGTACCGTCCCGATTCTTTTTGAACCGATCATCCGTGACAGCTATCAACTCGTTGACGGAGGACTCGTTGCAAATCTTCCGGTTGACGAACTTGATACCTTCAAAGCAGACTATAAAATTGCAGTCGATACTCACGGCAGCATGTACGCAACCGGAGGGGAACTTAATCTGCCCTGGAAAGCGGCCGATCAAACCATGACCATCCTGACAAAACTGCAATATCCGGCACAACTGGCAAAAGCTGACATCGTCATCACTCCTGATCTCAGTGAGCATAAAGCCACCGATTTTTCAGATATCAAGGCTCTTGTGGATGCAGGCTATTCCAAAGGAAAAGTTCTTGCAGGAACCATAAAGCGCAGTATAGAGAGCAAAAGTCACCGCAGCACGGCAATCGGGGCGTATGCCAAAACCATTCATTTTGTCGAAGAGCGGCCGGAATATCGGGAACACTACCTTATCGTTTCATCCATTGTCCGGAATGCAACCGACCTTTCACAGACCCTTCGGGAACTCCTCGAAACGGATCTTTTCACCAAGGTCTACGCAGAAGTGGACAGCAAACGAAAAACCGCTGTTTTTCACCTTGAACCGCTGCCCGGGATAAAAAAAGTAACCGTAACGGGAGGGCCACCCGATACACTTTCGCAGGAAGAGATCGAATCCTGCTTCAAGCCGGTAACAAAAACACTCTATACCAATGCTGCGGGCACGAAAGCCCTTGAAGCTCTCGTCAAAAAATACCGGAAAAAAGGATACAGCCTGGTCACGATTGAAAACGCATCAATAGAGCAAGGGACCCTTCTGGTAAACGTTTCTTCAGGAAAACCGGACGATGTCGAGATACTCCGGAACAAGAGCTTCACCAGAATCACTCCGATAAAACGGGAAATAAAAATCGATCCTGCACACCCGCTCAGCAGCCTGAAGGCCGAAGAGTCTGTCGATAATCTTTATGAAATGGGAGTCTTCAGTCGCGTCTCCATCTCAGCAGAATCTCCCTCGGTATCACAGCCAGATAAGAATACGCTCATCCGATTTGCGCTTGAAGAAAAAAACTCCTCAGTACTCCGTCTTGGATTGCGTTATGATGAAACAAACAACGCCCAGTTTCTCCTCGATGTCAGAAATGAAAATCTTGGCGGAACAACCAACTCTATCGGCGGCTGGCTGAAAACCGGCAGAAAAGGCAACACCCTCGATCTTGAATTCAATATGCCGCGCATTGGGCCGTCCCACCTGACGATGTCCTCACGCCTCTTTTTTGACCAGCATGAGTTTGAAAACCGCAATACCGAAGGTGAGGTCAATAATTATGGCATCCAGAAATATGGCATCAACCCGGCTTTCGGTATAAGAATCCAAAAGAACGGACAGTTCATTGCCGATATGACCCTGCAAAATTCACAATCCTATGCTGAAAAGAGTACCGGCACAGCACTGCAAACCGGAACAGCCAACATGCTCTCCATCGGCACGCAGTTTACCCTTGATTCACGCGACAATCCCCTGCTCCCTTCGAAGGGAACCTATACGAACTTCAGATATTCGTTTACCCCTTCACTGCTTGACAATCACGAAAATTTCTGGCAGCTATCGGGTAACCACGAAGAAAATATCCGGCTTGGAAGCAAAACCATGTTTCAGCTTTCGGGGCTGTTCGGCATGAGCAGCAAAAACATGCCCCTGTCGCAGAAATTTTTTCTCGGGGGGCCAGGCACAACCTACAGCCAGCGTTTCATAGGGTTAAAAGAAAACGATCTTCCCTGCAATAATATGGCTGCGGCCGGAATGGACTTGCGCTACAAGCCCTCATTCGACATTCTCTTTCCGACGACGTTGCTCCTGCACTACAATGTCGGAAATGTCTGGAATGAACTGGACGACATCTCCGCAACACGCATTATTCACGGCATCGGAAGCAGCATGATTTGGGATACCCCTATCGGCCCTGCAAGGATTACCGTTTCAAAAGCTTTCCCGTTTTTCGAAAAGGCTCACATTATTGAATCCACATCGTTAAGATTTTCAGATACAATCTTTTATTTCAGTATTGGCCATAACTTTTGAGCAGAACTTTTTTGTATTTTTATGCACCTGAAGCACCAGACACCGAAAACAAGCTCATGATAAACGAAGAAAAAAACGTCGATACGCAGGAAAAACCTCATATACTGGTCTGTAATGATGACGGCATTGAAGGAGAGGGCATTCATGTACTTGCGGCAGCAATGAAAAAAATCGGGCGGGTTACCGTCGTTGCACCAGCCGAACCACACAGCGGCATGAGCCATGCCATGACGCTCGGTGTCCCGCTAAGAATCAAAAAATTCCTTAAAAACGGCCGTTTTTTCGGGTACACGGTATCCGGAACCCCTGTAGACTGCATCAAGGTGGCGCTGAGCCATATTCTGCCCGAAAAACCAGACCTTATTGTCTCAGGTATCAATTACGGCAGCAACACCGCAACCAATACCCTCTATTCCGGCACGGTAGCAGCAGCCCTTGAGGGTGCCATTCAGGGAATCACATCGCTTGCATTTTCTCTGACAACCTATGAACATGCCGATTTTACCTATGCCGGAAAATTTGCCCGCAAACTGACAAAAAAAGTGCTTCTCGAAGGGCTGCCGCCGGATACGATTCTTTCCGTCAATATTCCGAATGTTACGGAATCACAGATTGCCGGCGTTGTGATCACCCAGCAGGGCCGTTCGCGCTGGGAAGAGGATACCATCGAGCGACACGATATGTTCGGCAATCCTTATTACTGGCTGAGTGGTACCCTGCGCCTGCTCGATGAGACGCTGCGCAAGGATGAATTTGCCATACGGCAGAACTATGTAACCATTACACCACTGTCATGCGACCTGACAAACCATCCGTTTATCAGCGCCGTTGAACAATGGAACCTGCAAAAATAAAAGAGTGAACACCTTTCTGCTTGACTACAAACATATCCTGACACCGAAAAAAGGATTTTCAAAACTCTTCCGTGACTATACCTCGGAGGGATCCGAACGCACACAATTAATAGCTGAATGCTTTCACCTTGACTACCAGAGAGAGGCTGATTACTACCGGCAGCTCGGATTGCTCGAATCAAGAACATTTGACCGCGAAGCCCTTGTGCGGCTCCTTTCGAAACAAAATACCCGCTACGGAGCCTCAGAACGTCACCTCCGGGAAATAGCAAAACTTCGATCTCCCCGGTGCATGGCCGTCGTTACCGGACAGCAGCTCGGACTCTTTACCGGGCCGATGTATACAGTCTATAAAGCTCTGACGGCAATTATTTTTGCAGAACGGCAGAAAGCCCTCTTTCCCGAATACGATTTTGTGCCGATCTTCTGGCTTGAGGGTGAAGACCACGACTTTGAAGAATCAGCCCATACCGCTATTTTTTCTGAAAACCAGGTCGTCCACTTCAAGCAGGAACCTTACCGGCGCATTCCGGACCAGATGGTTGCAAACAGTTGCTTTGGCGAAGAAATTAACCGTACTGTCGAGGAATTTCTCCGGCTCTTGCCGGATTCCGCTCACAAACAGAGCGTATCGGATATGCTCACCGAGTGCTATTATCCGGGAAACACCTTCGAGATGAGCTTTGCCCGCACCATGATGTTGCTCTTCCGCCAGCAGCCTCTGATTCTGCTCTCAAGCCAGGATCCCGAGTTCAAGCAACTTTCAGCCAAAATCTTTTTGCAGGAGCTCTCAACCTCGCCAGTCTCCTCCTATAATGTCGTCGCACAAAGCTCACGCCTCGAAAATCTGGGCTATACGGCACAAACAAAACCAAGAACGGTCAATCTTTTTCATATCAACCATCTTGGCCAGCGGCAGAAAATTGAACACCCGACAGAAGATTCTTTTTCAATTCTGCCCGAAAAACAACGCTATTCAAAACACCAAATACTTGAGCTCTGTCAGGATCACCCTGAACAGTTCAGTCCCAACGTCGTTCTCCGGCCAATTATTCAGGATTATGTCCTGCCAACCTTTGCCTGCATTGCCGGGCCTGGAGAGATCAGCTACCTTGCACAGTACCGGAAAAACTATGAACACTTTGGCATTAGCATGCCGTTTATTATTCCCAGAGGAAGCTTTACGCTGGTTGAACCAAAAATCAGCCGAATCCTGGATAAGCTTCTCCAGGTCATCGGAAAACCGGGATTATCGCGCAAGCAAATATACCATGCGCTCTTCAGCGACCTGCAACAGCTGAAAAAAAGTGCTGTCGGCATCGCTGAAAACCCTCAACTTGAGGCGCTGTTCGAAGAGACGAAAAAGGAGATCAGCCGGGCGCTGGACGCTCTCATACCGGCGCTTGCCAAGATTGACCCTACTCTTGAGCCGCTTCTGGCAGCATCAACAGTCCAGTCAGCAAAAATTATTGAAAATATTGAACAGAAAACATGGAAGGCAAGCCGACGTAAACATGAAGAGCTTCTTGAGCAGATACTGAAAGCAGAAACCGCTCTGTTTCCGGAAGGGCTGCCCCAGGAGAGGCTCATCAACATTTTCTATTATCTCAACAAATACGGCATGGAGCTGATCGACACCCTGAAAAATCTGCTGAACGGTCATGCAACCGAAGCACATATCATTGTAGAACTGTAGGGCTCTGAAGCTTCATTTAACTTCTTTTTCCTCTTTTTGCAGCAGGTGGCAGCAGTTACAGACAATTTGATGAAGATCATCGAGCTCAGCCTCTTCACAGATTTTTTTTACCGCTATTTCAATCTCCTTGCGGTAGCTCCTGCTCTTCTGCAATTGCATGCCCCGCTTTTTATGAATATACTGCGACACCGCAGCGGGCGTAACGCCGAGCTTCTTTGCCGCCTGTGACTGGGTCATGCCGGTTTTCACGAGCTCAATGGCAAGATCGGCCCTGATTTGAGGAAGATGGTACCATACAGCTTTTTCACAGGGGAATATCACGATAACACTCTTTTGAAATTAAAGGGAATCAGATTCAGGGTTTTCAGGTAATAATGACTTTTTCGTTCAAATCCTTCATAAGCTGGGCTTTTCTCCTGATCATGCTCATGCAGTTCATACCCCTGAACCGTATCAATCCGCCGATAGTCTCAGATATCCATGCGCCCGATCTTGTCAAAAAGGGGCTGAAGAGAAGCTGCTATGACTGCCATTCCAACGAAACTCGCTGGCCTGACTTTGCCTACATAGCTCCGGCATCCTGGCTGGCCTCCAACATCGTTGCTTCAGGCCGGACTGCCCTGAATTTTTCAGTCTGGAACCATAAGAAATTGGCCAAAATTCGAAAGGTCATTTCCGACATGCCTGCTCATCAACAGCTCTATTACCTCTGGAAGCCCGACGCAAAACTGACGGTTACGGAAACAAGGGCGCTTCAGGAATGGACGAACTGACTACCGCCGAAAAACCATAACCAATTAGAAATTAAGGGAATAGCCGTCAGGATAAAATCTTTTGATAATTTCTATAACCTCTTCCGGACTATCTTCCAGATAAATGAATTCAAGATCGTCTGCATGGATATAACCGTTCTCCCGGTACATCATCTCCTCGATCCAGCCATATAACCCCTCCCAATAGCTTTTGCCAAGCAATATAACAGGAAAGCGTTCACTTTTCCCTGTCTGTATCAACGTAATGGCTTCCATTACTTCATCAAGCGTACCGAAACCACCCGGCAGTGCAATAAATGCCTGGGCGTATTTCATGAACATCACCTTCCGAACAAAAAAATACTGAAAACTGACCAGTTTGCCGTGATCAATAAATTTATTTGGCTGCTGCTGGTTCGGAAGCTTGATATTGAAGCCGATAGATTCCCCGCCGGCACTTTGAGCCCCCTTGTTCGCCGCCATCATCACACCCGGCCCCCCTCCGGTTATTACTGAAAACCCTTCATTGGCAAGAAGGCGACCAAGTTTTTCCGCAAGAAGAAATTCAGGACTATCAGCCTGCACCCGTGTAGAACCAAAAACAGCCACGGCAGGACCGGCTTCGGACATCATCTCAAAACCGCTGACAAATTCCGCCATGATCTTGAAGACGCGCCATCCGTCAGCCATGAAATCATTTTCACGGTTCAAACTGACATGCTGGGGAACAATCTTCCCTATCTTGTCTTCTTCACTTCCTGACGGACGGCGATAAATGTCCATACGCTCAAGCCCCTTCGATCAAATCCTACAGTTCAAGAAAATTCCTGATGATTTTTTTCCCCTCACTGGTCATGATAGATTCAGGATGAAACTGGACGCCATAAAGCATAAACTGCTCCGAATCCATCCCCATGATTACCCCATCCTCAGTCCATGCACGAATAACAAGGGTATCGGGAAGAGTCTCCCGTTCGACAATGAGTGAGTGGTACCTTGTTGCAACAAACGGATTGTCAACTCCTTTAAAAATCCCCCCGTTATCATGGTAAACCTGCGAGGTCTTGCCATGCATGATCGTGACCGCCCGCACCACCTTGCCACCCAAAGCAGCACCAATCGACTGATGCCCCAAACAAACCCCGAGAAGAGGAATTTTACCCTTGACTGCATGGATCAGAGGCACCGATACTCCGGCATCATCAGGAGTACCCGGACCAGGTGAAATAACAATTTTTTCCGGAGCCAGGGCCATAATCTCATCAACAGAAAGCTCGTCATTACGATATACCTCTACGCGCTTCCCTGACTCTCCAATATACTGGACTAAATTATACGTAAACGAGTCGTAATTATCGACAACAAGAATCATGCGTAGTCAAGCTTAAAATATTAGACAAATAAGCGCGAAGCACCCGACATGCCAGCAACAAAGCGGAACATCGACTCATAGGCGCTGCTCATCACAACCTGACGTCGCTCCATAACCCTGCGTGCTGTTTCAACAGCCTTTTCAACCTCGTAAGGCTCAAAGCCATCGATTCCGCCCCAGGAAAAAGAGGGAACCTCTTTGGGAGGAAATCCGCCACCAAAAATGTTCGCCCCTGTGCCGACAACAGTACCGGTATTGAACATCGAATTAATAGAGCTCTTGCTGTGGTCACCCATCAGCAAGCCGAGAAACTGCATGCCTGTCATCTGCAACCGGCCATTATGAGACAACTTTATCCGGCTGTAATTATTCTTGAGATCACTGGTATTCGTCCCGGCGCCAAGATTGCACCATGAAGAGATATACGAGTGGCCAAGAAAACCGTCATGCTGCTTGTTGACAAAAGGCTCAATAAAAGAATCTTCAACTTCACCGCCAACTCTCGATGCCATCCCTACCGTAACGTTGCTGTAAATTTTAGCCCCAATCTTTACCCGAGACCAGGGTGCAAGAAAAACATTCTGCATCAATACTGCCTGCGGATCAACAATCGCGCCCGCCCCGACAGCCACAAATCCGTCATCGCCATCAAGTACGGCACCTGCCCGGACAATAGCCCCGGAACCGACATAAATATTCGAACGATTGACAATGGCTACCGAAGGGTGAACATCTCCCTCAATACGGCCAAGCTCAAGCGTTTCGGCATCACGCAAAAGCTCATCGGAATGCAACGCAATCATATCCCAGATATGACTGATGACCCTGAACCCCGTTATCTCTTCAGTAATGAGCTCTCCGGCAAGGGCTAAAGTATCAATAAGGTCCGGCAGCAGACCGTCATCACCCGTTATCAGTGAACTCGGCACTCTTGCAAACAGCAGATTATCACCCTGCATGTAAGCCCGGCCCGGCTGAAAGGCATCTTCGACAATCACTCTGGATGATGCCTCATCAAAAACAATACGGCCGTTAACCAGCAGCACATCCCTCTCCTCAATACGGTTGACCACGTATTCGGGATGCTGTTCAGCATAAAAAGGAGCCAGATAACGACGAAGATGCCAGGTAAGATCTACCTCTCCCCTTGTCGAACACTCAAGCTTTTCCTGAAGTGAGCGAAACCCGGTACCAAGACCGTAAACCGGTTTGAGATTGACAAGAGGCATCATCTCCAGAACCTTGCCGTCTTCAAAAACGATTACCTGCATTTTATAAGTGGCGTAATGTATGATTTACCATTTTTCATCGAGTCATACTGTATCTCTTTAACAAGAAATTACTTCCATTCGCCTTTATTCATTATCTGCTATTAGTGCTTTTGGTGAATTACTGCATACCGGAAGCTCTATAAACAGTCAAAGGCTGACGTTATGGACAAGATAAGAATAATCGAAAAAGATTTACAGTTTGATGCGGCGGAGTTGTGGGAACCCCTCATTCAACAAGATGAGGAATGAGAATCACCATGTTTGGGTCGCAAACTCGATTGTTACAGCCATTGTAAGGGATAGCAGCCTGTTGTCAAGCTGGCGGCAACAAATCACAAAGCACGTTGAGCCCCTCTTCGGCAACCGAAATCATAACCCTGCCATCAATGTTGTCGTAGACCTCCCCATCCATGTGCATAACTTCAGGCGCCATCAACGTCACCTCCACGGCCTGCGCTTTGCAGTATAGAACTTTGGGGTCGTTGATGTGTGTGCCGTTAAGGTACTTGAGCACAAATCGAAAAAATTCATGCTTCGGTACGGCCCTGAGAATACAGACATCAAGCAAACCGTCCGACAACTCAGCATGCGGCGCAATCACAAACTTGCCGCCTTCGATTTTTCCGTTTGAAACCGAAAACGCAAAAATCGGCTCACGAAGCTCCAGAACAGAATCCTCCAGAGTGATGGAGATATGCATGGGTAAGGGGGTGTAACCGGCAAGCACACTGAAAAGCGCATAGACATAACCAAGTTCTCCTTTTAGCCAGGACGCACGCTTAACCGCTTTTGCAACTCTGCCGGTAAAACCGATACCCATGGAATTGATGAAATATCGGTGGCTGGAACGACCAAATGCAACACTTCCGACGTCAACATTTTTACTTCCTGCATCAAAAAAATGGCTGATCCCTCTGTGTTGCTTGTTTTGCGGATTCAGTGTTTTGATAAAATCATTTGCCGATCCGATCGGTAAAATCCCGACTGTGGCACCCTCTCCCGCAACAGCATTGATTACTTCATGAAGAGTACCGTCGCCGCCACATGCAATCAGGCAACTGTTCTCCCGAATCCCGGAACGGGCAATTTCTGTTGCATGTCCGGCATAAGCTGTGGTGAGCAGTATGGAATCGCTCCTGCCAGCGACAAGCGCCTTCAGCCATCCCGCCTTGCGTGCAGCGCGACCTTTATCAGCCGCAGGATTAAAAATAAAAAGATAGCCGAAACGATTGTTTGTCATCCTGAAAAGTAAAAAAAAGGAGTCACCAGCAAAACATTCTCAAGAATTAAGTATCAACAACCGAACGGACAAGACGAATCTTCTGTTATAATTGTTGAGTTTTTTTTAAAAAAAAGTGTTTTTAATGTCATAAAAAAGTATATGTGACCTGATTTTATGACGAAGAAATATTACAAATAATATTGCTTTTTTATAAAAAAAGCGCGATATTACGGCCATAAACACGTCGGCCTTGGTAGTGATAAAGTGGTATTTTTTATAAAAAATCGCATTTCGAACTATTATGCAGGTCAAAGCTAAAAAAATGAGGTACACTGGGAGGATGCCTCAAAGATAAAAAAGGCATGTCTTAAAGCTGTTTCAGGAAAATGCCGGTTTAGTTATTTTATACAGCGTAAAGGTGTTACCATAACTCGAATAAACCCGATGATAAAATGAACGCACACATAGAACCAACCAGCAAAAGCAGTGTTGATTACGAGAAAGAGATTGCCACTCTTCGTAACAGGATTGCGAATCAGGATCTTGAACTGACAAGGGTTTCAACTGCAATTGCAGAAAAAACAAGCTCTTTGCGCAATCTTCTTGATCAGATACACGCTCTTGAAATTGATACTGCTGTAAAGAGGTTGATGACCGATTCCTGTCTAAGCCTTATCGAAACCGAAACTATTGAAAAACGTCTTAACATTGAGCTCACTGAATCTGATTCAGTCTTTTTGTCGAAACTTCAGAAAAAACATGCCAACCTCAACCAGCGTGAACTGAGGATCAGTCTGCTTGTAAAACTGAACTACGACACCAGAGAGATTGGTCGCTCTGTTGGCATCTCAACAAGAGGCATGGAAAGCATCCGCTACAGAATGCACAAAAAACTGGGCCTTGGAAAGCACCAGTCAATCAAGACCTACCTTTCAGATCTTGCTGTTAGACTGTAAGCTATAGCCTATGCCCGTATTTGTCAAAAGCCTCTGTTTCTCCCGAAGCAGAGGCTTTTGTGCGTAGACCCTAAGTCACCTTCCCATAAAAAAGGTTTTGATATTGACGAATTCTTTGATCCCGTAGCTTGAAAGCTCGCGACCGTATCCTGACTCTTTCACACCGCCGAAAGGGAGTCGCGGATCGGATTTTACCATGCTGTTGAGAAAACAGCTCCCGACATCAAGCCGGTCAGCAATGGCAAGCGCACGTTCACGGTTGGCAGAAAAAACAGCTGAACCCAGTCCATAAGGAGTGTCGTTGGCAATCATGACAGCTTCGGCGTCATCCTGCGCCTCGATAAGGGTTGCTACAGGACCGAAGGTCTCTTCGCTGTAAGCCGCCATTCCCTTGCGAACCCCCGAAAGAATAGTTGGAGGATAGAAAAAGCCTTTACCGGGAGGAATTTCCCCTCCGCAAAGCAGGCGTGCACCATCTGCTACACTCCGCAAAACCTGGTCATGAAGCTGCTCACGGAGATCGAAACGCGCAATCGGCCCCACCTCAACGGTCGGGTTGAAGGGGTCGCCAAAAACCGCCGACTTCATGCGCTGCAGAAAAAGAGCTTCAAACTGCTCCATGACAGGGGCCTGCACAATAAAACGTTTGGCGGCGATGCAGCTCTGACCAGTGTTCAGGAGACGGGCTGCAATACATTGATCAACGGCCAATGCCAGATCAGCATCATCAAGCACAATATAGGGATCACTGCCGCCAAGCTCGAGCACGCTCCGTTTCAGGGCACGGCCGGCTTTAGCCGCAACAGCACGGCCTGCGGCGGTACTTCCCGTCACCGATACCGCTTTGATGGCAGGATGATCAATCATGTAACCGGTCAAACGGTCAACATCTTCAAGAGCAATATGCACGGTACGGTAGAGATGCCGAGGAAAGCCTGCCTCCCGAAATAGCTCCTCAATGGCAAGAGCTGAACCGGTAACATTCGGAGAGTGCTTCACAATAATGCCGTTGCCTGCCATGATGGCCGGTACGGCAAAGCGGAAAACCTGCCAAAAGGGGAAATTCCAGGGCATAACGCCCAAAAGAAGCCCGAGCGGCTCAAATTTCACCACTCCCCTTGCCCCGCCATCAAGAGCACTCTCTTCCGGTTTCAAAAAGAGTGCCGCATGTTCAGCATAAAAATCGCAGACCCAGGAACACTTCACCACTTCAGCCACTGCCTGCGCAAGTGGCTTGCCCATTTCACAGCTTATGAGCGCAGCATGACGCTCCTTCTGGTCACGCAAAAGCGAGGCAAGGCGCCTCATCAGCGCACTGCGCTCCTGCAAGGGAAGCTCTTTCCATGAAAGAAAATCTTGATGGGAAGAGCCTAAAATCTTATCAATCTCGCCGGATGTCATGGTCTGATATTCGGCAATCACCTCTTCATTAGCCGGATTGACGGTAAGAATCATGAGTCAGAATGGTTCAGGATGGCAAAAGCTGTACACTCGGGAATGGCATATAACGTCAACTGTCGCGGTCAATACTCTCATAAATGGCAAGATAACTCTCAAAACGCTCAGGATCAATATGGCCCGACTCAACAGCCTTCTTGATTCCGCACTCCGGCTCGACCGTATGCGTGCACGATGAATAGGCACACTTCGGCATAAACGAAAGAAACTCCTTGAAATAGAAACGCAGGTTTTCGCGAGTGATCCCTGAAAGATTGAACTCTCTTATCCCCGGCGTATCGATGATATAGCCGCTACGGGGAAGGGCGAGCATGATCGCACTGCTTGTGGTGTGAAGCCCTTTTCCGGTCTTCTCATTTGTTTCGCCGGTTCGAAGCAACTCCTCGCCGAAAAGCTGATTGATCAGGGTCGACTTACCCACCCCCGAGTGGCCGCTCAAGGCAGAAAGCTTGCCGGCCAGAACCTTACGGAGAGCTTTCATCCCGCTGTTCTCTTCGGCACTCGTATAGAGAATACGGCAACCAAGCGCGTGATAAGGCTTCATCAGCTCACGGGTCTCCTGCGACTCTTCAAGATCCATCTTGTTGACCACAATCACGGTCTCCAACTGTTCTGATTCAGCAAAAACCAGGTAACGGTCGATAAGGCGCGTACTGAGCGGAGGATCAAAGGCTGAGACAACCACCACCAGTTGATCGATATTGGCCGCAATCACCTGAACTTTCTCCTTGCTGCGGTTCCGGCGAACATCCCTTTTTCTTGTCAGGGCACTCCGGCGTCGTTCCACGAGGGTAATGACCGCCTCAAACAAATCCGTGCCCGTTTCAGTCTCTTTCAGCACCACCCGATCACCGACAGCAACAAGAGATGAAAAATCATTCTCCGTCTTTGTTCCGGGGAATGTCCGGCATCTGAACTCCTCGCCCCCATCGGAAAGCACCATATATGTTGAGCCGGTAACTTCAATAACCATGCCACCGGTCACCTCGCCAGGCTCTCTTTTACGCTTCATGTTCACCGATTTACGCTCCCCTTCTTTTCAAAAAAACTACCCGATATCCGCCAGGGCGAACCGGTCATGATAATGATGCAGATAACACTCCCGTACATGGCGATGCTTTGCATCCCGCAACTGGCAATCCTCTTCGACAAGCCTGAATGCGGCTGCGCGGGCAGACTGCATGATATCAAAATCCTCGGTCAGATCAGCAACTCTTAATCCACTGAGTGTTCCGGACTGCTCTTTTCCAAGAATATTTCCCGTGCCCCTTATCTTGGCATCGATTTCAGAGATGAGAAAGCCATCCGTTGTTGACTCCATTGCCCCAAGCCGTTCGCGACCTTCCGCACTCATTTTTGCATAGAGCAGAAAACAGGTGGAACGGTGCGCTCCACGGCCAACCCGACCCCTGAGCTGATGCAACTGGGCAAGACCAAACCGTTCGGCATGTTCAATAACCATGACCGCTGCATTCGGCACATCAACACCAACCTCAATCACCGTCGTGCCCACCAGCAGATCTATCTCCCCGCTCCGGAACCGCTCCATCACGCTCTCCTTCTCATCCGGCGTCATCTGGCCATGAATCAAGCCAAGACGAAGATCGGAAAATACCGTGGCAGAGAGCTCCTGATAACTTTCCACCGCCGCTTTCAGATCCATTTTTTCTGACTCCTCAACAAGAGGATAGACAATATAAGCCTGTCTTCCTTCTGCGATCTCGGCCCGCAGAAAATTATAGACCTTCGGCTTCTCCTGTTCAGGGCGCAGGATAGTCCTGACCGGTATGCGACCGGCAGGCATCTGGCGGATAAGCGAGACATCAAGATCACCGAAAACGCCCATGGTGAGGGTTCTCGGTATCGGTGTCGCCGTCATCAGCAGCACATGCGGGTGTATCGCCTTCTCCTGAAGTGCCTTGCGCTGCAGCACCCCAAAACGGTGCTGTTCATCAATGATGACAAGACCGAGGCTGGAGTAGCTCACCCCCGGCTCAATCATGGCATGAGTACCAACCGCAATATGCAGCTCTCCGGAGCTGAGTGCCGCCAGCACTGCCTGCCGCTCTTTTTTTCCCTGCCTGCCGGTCACAAGGCCAACCTGCATGCCAAGCGGATTGAAAAAGCGCTTCATGACCAGATAATGCTGTACGGCCAGAATTTCCGTAGGAGCCATGAAGGCAGACTGCAAACCGTTATCGGCCGCAAGAGCCATGGCAAACATGGCCACAATGGTTTTGCCTGAACCAACATCGCCCTGCAAGAGGCGGTTCATCGGACTTCCGCTTCTGAGATCGCGATAGATCTCACGAATCGCCGTTTTCTGGCCCTCAGTCAGCTCATAGGGCAGACTCGCATAAAGCTTTTGGGTGACCTGGCCGGAATGGGTGAACTGCACCGCCGCCCTGTTTCTTCTTATCTCGCTGTGGCGCAGGGCAAAGAGAAGCTGCGCATAAAAAAGTTCCGTCCATTTCATCCGGTAACGGGCCCTTGCAAGCTGATGATGCGAAGAGGGAAAATGAATTTCACGATAAGCCTCATCAAGCGGCATCAGATTATTGTCCGCCAGCATGGATGGAGTGAGATTCTCATCCTTGCCCGGAGTAGACGCTTCAAAAGCACGGGCGACAAGAGCGCGCAAGGGCTTTGAACCCAGACCAGCCTGTTTCATGGCCTCGCTGGTCGGGTAGAGAGGAATAATCTTGCCGGTATTGTACAGCTCCAAATCGCTGCTCTCCCCGTTACGCATCTCAAGCAGATCCGGGCTGAGGCGATCGAAATCAGGATGCTGCATCTGCGCATGATGGCCGAAATAGCTAACCTTTCCGTAAACAGCAAGAGACTCGCCCTGAACAACGCTCCGGGAGAAAAAGCGGACACCCCTGAACCAGGTCAGCTCAAGCACACCCGTCCGGTCACCAAGCCACGCCTTGAAACGTGCCCGCCCCGGGCTCTCCCCGTCAAGCTGCGTCTTTATCACCGTACCGACAACCGTCACCGTTTCGCCATCAGCAAGCGCCCCAATGCTCTTCATGGCACACCTGTCAAGATAACGGCGCGGAAAATAATCAAAAAGATCATCAAGGGTCAAAATACCAGCCTCCCCCAGAATTGATGCCTTTCTGGAACCGACTCCTTTCAGGTATGTTATTGCAGTTGTGCCGGTCATCTTAATGGTTGTAACTCGATTGGAATTCTTGTATATTTCCGCCTTTACTATTTTATTGCCATTCATATCATTTATTGTACGACAAAGTCAACGAAAGTCATGAAACAAGATATTCATCCAAAGTATAAGGAAGTAACCGTCAACTGCGCAAACTGCGGCAACTCCTTCGTTACCCGTTCAACCCGTACCACCATCAAGGTTGATATCTGCAACAACTGCCACCCCTTCTATACCGGAAAGCAGACCCTTGTCGATACCGCCGGACGCGTCGAACGCTTCAACAAGCGCTTTGCGA
>CAJAOR010000168.1 GCA_903942355.1 uncultured Chlorobiaceae bacterium
ATCAATAATTAAAGTAAAATATGTTGAGCATGATTATCTGTTTGCCAGAAATATCGTTTCTTGTCGGCAGTTTTCTTTTTCGAGCAGATTTTTTTGATTTTTTTGCGTCAACTGATAACCATTTTGTTGTTTGATGAACTTCTTATCCAGAACAATAAACAAACTGAATCATTCCCCCGTCGCGGGACCTCTCTTAAGCGGAGCTCTTCTTGGTCTTTCATTTCCCTCATATCCATTTGTCCGCCTTGAAGTTTTGGCCTGGGTTGCTTTTGTCCCGCTTCTTCTTTCCCTTCGCAATGTGGAAAAGCTGGGGGAGCTGTTTCGCCGTGTCTATCTCTCAATGCTTGTTTTTTGCCTGATCAGCCTCTGGTGGGTGTGTCTGGCTACGTTTCCTGGCGGAGTTCTTACCATCGTTGCGCAGGCTTTCTTTTTGACGGTGCCCCTCTTTGCTTTTTATGCAATCAAAAAAATGGCAGGTTACCGTTTTGCACTCTTTTCTTTTCCTTTCCTTTGGGTTGCATGGGAGTGGGCCTACATGCAGCAGGATCTTTCGCTCGGATGGCTTACCCTTGGAAATTCTCAGGCAAACTGGAATCTCATGATTCAGTATGCCGATGTTACGGGTGTTTGGGGCATCAGTTTCTGGCTTGTGTGCTTTAACGTGCTTGCTGTTCTGGCCTTGAGCGGCAGCAGGAGGGAAGCTTTTCGTTCTGTTGCCATGATGGCCGTCATGGTTTCTGCTCCTCTGCTCTATGCCTCATTGCTTTTTTATCGGGAAGGGACGGTTTGTGCAAAAGTGCCGCAGCTCAGGGTAACGCTTGTTCAGCCAAATGTCAATCCGCATGTAAAGTGGGTAGAGTATAACAGTGCTGCAATTATGGATCGATATTATCGCATGACCGGCAAAGCTGTTCGTGAAAACCGCCCTGAGCTGGTGATATGGCCGGAAACGGCTATTCCTTTTTCCATTCTTGACACACCGTATGCCGATGATCGGCACTTGTTGCAGTTTGCATTGCGGCAGTGGAATACCTCCCTCTTGACCGGGTTTATTGATGTTGCTCATGTGCGAAATCAATTTACTGAGAGCTATAATGCCTCAATGCTGCTTCAGCCGGGGAATGGTGTACCTCAGATCTATCACAAGATGCGTCTTGTTCCCTTTGCCGAGCGGGTTCCCTATGTTGACCAAATTCCCTGGCTTGGTAATCTGACTTTTTCACTGGCCGGTATCAGCGGATGGGGAAAAGGGCAAGATGCCTCCGTAATGGAGCTTTCCTCATCAAGGAATGGCAAGGTTGTTATCGCCAATATTATCTGTTATGAATCCATTTTCCCCTCTCTTGTTTCGGAGTTTGTCCGTAAGGGGGCAAGGCTGCTGACTCTGGTGACCAATGACGGCTGGTATGGAACGTCGTACGGTCCATACCAGCATCTGGCCATTGGCCGGATACGCTGTATCGAGAACCGTCGTGCGATGGCCAGGTGTGCCAATACCGGGCTCACGGTTGTTCTCGACAAGTTCGGCCGTACCATGGCCGAAGTCCCCTGGTGGCAGGAGGAGACGTTGACGGCTGAAGTGCCGCTTGAAAGCCGTCTGAGTGTTTATACCTCTTATCCGGACTTTTTTCCGAAAGCGGCATCGGTTCTGTCTGTGGTGTTGTTTGTTGTTGCTTTTTTTAAAGGTCGTAAGCCTTGATTTTGCGGTAGAGAGTCCGTTCCGTAATGCCAAGCGCCATAGCGGTTTTTCGCTTGTTTCCGTGGCACGTTTCAAGGGTGTCGGCTATGGACTTTTTTTCGATATCATCGAGTGAACGCAGCGTTTGGGTTGGCGGGGGGAGGCTATTTTCCTCAAAAGCCGGTCTCAATGGGGCAGCGATTGGAGGATGGGTTGCCGAGGCATCGGGCAGCAGCAACGGTATGAATGGTTTGGTTTGAACAAGATGCTGCAGCAGCAGACGGATATCGCTCACCTCCTGCCGAAGCTGGATGAGCGTGCTGTAGATAACCTGAAGCTCGTTTTTTTCCGACTTGGCAGGATCGTGCACCAGACTCTTGTACCTGTTTCGCTGAACCAGATGTTTTTCAAGAATTTCCGGAGTGATATATTTTCCTTTTTCAAGCACAAGCAGTGATTCAATAAGATTTCTGAGTTCTCTGACGTTACCCGGCCAGGGATAGCGCATCAGCATTTCTGTAGCATCAGGGCTGAACCCTTCAAAGACTATTTTGTGTTTCTGTTCAAACTCATGC
>CAJAOR010000169.1 GCA_903942355.1 uncultured Chlorobiaceae bacterium
AGAGATATTGATCAAGACAAGTAAACGATTGCACCTTATGATTGCCACTGTATCGTTTCACACACTGGCGAAATTGATGAAGCGGCAAATGTTCTTGGAGTTGAGCAAAAACGGTTTTTCCTGTATTCATCAATCATTCCTATTTAATTAATCATGAAATGATGGAAGATAACAAGCATTTTCAAATCGATTACACTGGAAAATAGCTGCAAGGCGTTGTTTTATATACTATTATAAGGATTTGTTTTTTCAACAACCGGACACTAGTGTTATCAGGCATACATCTATCTGTCCCACACAAATAAATATTATCAAAACTGCTTATCAGATCATATGTCTTCATTATGGCACACTCTTTTTTTCACAACATTAGATCCATCAACAGCTAAGCTCTTCAGTTCATTACAAGTCTTAATAATTGATTCACATTCATCTCTTTTGCGCTTTTCAAAATCATTCAAATCGCTTGAAGACTCTTTATAAGACTGAATATATTTCTTTAAGTCAACCTCCATAATAGTTATGCATAAATCTGCTAATGCAACAGCCTCCTCAAACCTACTCAACTCCCTCAATATCTCTATTTCAATAAAATAGAGTTCCGGTTTACGTTTCAAGTCGAGCCATATTTCTATTTCGTTCGTATAGCGTTCCGGCCGATTAAGTTGAAGTAACCTATCAAGGTTCTGCTGAAATTCTACAGATGGCGAGAATGTCTTCGTCTCACAATCCCTAAAATCATTATTCGCACTCCACCATATCCATCTCCTGAGATACTCTTCCTGCTCATCATTATTATAACTGCCAGAGTCCAGAACTTCTTGATAGCTAATGTCACCTGAATAGGCAATATGATACTTGTCTTTAATACTGTTATTAAACTTAGACTCGGGAATGAATTCTATAGCCTTTAAATCCCCTGACCATAAGTATGCATTACAACAAGGACAAGATATTACCGCAGAACCATAGGCAGTCCCACCAACAAATCCATCCGTATAAAATGTTGCGCCAAACGTGTTGCTAGAACCAAGGCCCATCAATGCAAATTTCCCAGAACACTTTGGACATTCTGTTATTTCAAAAAAATATGAAGTCATCTTCCCCCTGATTTAATAATTGAACACCTCAAACTTACGTCTTTGTGATAAACATGGATTTTACTCAAGAAACTCAAAAGAAAAAGTGGAACATTGAAAGAGTACGACTGCATATAGGACATCCGCCGTCATACACATCACTTTTTTTGTTCGGATGACCACTTTTTTTTCTATAACAGAATTACCCTTCATGAAACCGTTCATCGCGCGCATACCTGCCGGTGAAGATGTGTACGTCGCGGCCAGCGCCTGCTTGACGCCGATGAATGTGCTGCTGCTGCAAAGAGGGGCGGGAAGACCCCACCCCTACGGTATGGTGATTTTTATGAATTCCCCCACCACGCAAACGGATTATCCACACTTTCCGCCGCTTTAATGCTGATGGTTTCCGGCAGCGGCTCCGCCTGCGCATCACCGCAACAATGCTCGCAAAGAGCGCCTGCAAATCCGCAAGCAGCATAACAGTCGGGCAAGATCTGCGTGCAACTACAAATGTGAATGATCATTTTTTCGTATCACGCCAGAACGGATTTGCGACACACTCTCCGAAAGGCTTGACATACAACAGTCAACACCATGTGAGCTTTTCTCAAACGCGACTGTGGCGTCACTGCTGAAGCCCAGGTGATGGGCATCAGCGATAGCGTTGAGATCGGCGCTGAGGAAAATGAACTCCCACCCTGCTTCAGAACTCTTTGACTTGATCATCTTCTCAACCTGCTCCTTGTTGAACTCCATGCTTGAATTTTCCTGTCCGTCGGTGATGACGGCGACGATTACCTTTTCCGGCCGTTCACCATCGTTAAGCTTGCCAATGCTCTCTTCAATGTCGTTGATTCCCCGTCCGAGCGCATCAAGCAGCGGTGTGCCACCCCTGGGGACATAGGTCTTCCGGGTCAGTGCCGGAACCTCTCTGATTGGCGTGAAATGGTGGATCACCTCGTACGGATGCTGCGAATCGAACTGGACAAGCGTCAGGGTTGCTTCCCCGGAGCCTGCTTTCTGTTGTTCGACGAAGGCGTTGAGCCCTCCGATGGTGTCGTCGCAGATGGACTCCATGGATCCGCTGCGATCAAGGATAACCGTGATGTGGGTGTAGCCCTGTTTCATCTTTTTTTCTCCCGTTTGTATGGTGTTGTCTTCACCTGGATCTGTTTTTCTGTCCGGATTTTCCCCAATGGGATGTGATGACTCAAGTTCTCCATCCCTGACGATTTTCGGCCCGCTCCCGATATCCTGCACCTGCATCTCTTCAATCGACTCGTTTTCCGGAAGAGGATTTTCTTTCTTCAGCGCCCCCAACTCCTTCACGCTTTTCAGCCCTTGCAGTTTTTCTGCACCGTCAATCGCCGTAGCCCCTTCTTCAGCATAATAATCGAACCAGGGAAGTCCGCACCGTGAATAATCTGCAGATGTATACGGCCGATGTGGAGGCTTTTTGCCTGTGATTTCCGACCAGATTTCGGAGTTGGCGATATGCACGAAGCAGTGCGAAGAGTGCTCCAGATCCCAATCTTCTGGATCATAGGGATCTTCGTAGATTTCCTGATTCATCTTCCCCCCTGGAGAAAGTCCCATGTCAGGCGGCATGGAGCCTGCGCATGTGTCGGAATCCCAAAATTTTGCAATGGAAGAGCAAACTTCTCTGCTTTCTGCTACTGACTCCCTTTTCTGAAAACGTCTCTCGAACGCCTTGCGCTTCATGGGATAGACCAGTAACTGTAAACCACCAAACTCGCTGTTGCCCGTTATCTGCTCTTCTGCACTATATCCCTGCCCCAGCGGCATGGCAACGAACTGCCGGATAACCCCTTTTTCGACACAATAACCGTCGAGCCATTCCTGCAAAGGAGCGACGACGTAGTCCTGCGGCTCCATGTTGAGCCCCTTGCGCATCGGCTTGCCCGAGACAGCACTCACTTTCCCTGTGGCAATCTTTATCGCGAACGGGTATACCTGGTATACCTCACTACTCACTCTTGCCGTATCGATCTCTATCCATAAGGCTTCAGCCTGATACATCGGCATCATCACTCCCCCATTCTTCTTCCACGATTCGGGTACGGTGGCAGGATAGTCATCAACAAGCCGCAACGGAAAGTGGCCAAGCTCCGGTGGAAGCGGGTAATCTTTCCCGTCGTCGGGGATTCGCAGCGTCCGCTGAAACTGTATACTCAGTGTTGCCTCGGGATGTACATCAGGAAATCTGAAGACGAGTTCATCTCCTCCTGCACTCAATTCGACCATAATTCCTCCATTGTCAGTCTGTTGTGAAAGCATCTCTGGTTCTTGCCATACAGCAGTTACGATCACGCTATGCGTTCGTAATAAGAACCGCTATTGTTCCATAGTAGAACATTTCGTATCATAAAGCAAATGACACACGAAAATATTGGACACAGGATCAAGCTTATCCGTTGCGCAAAGGGATTGTCGCAAGAAGAGCTCGCAAGGCGGGTTGACCTGCCAAGGACCGCTATAACCAAAATCGAGTCAGGGAGTCAGGACGTCCGCTTCAAGGAGCTTGAAAAACTCTCTGAAGCATTGGGTATTTCACTCGGGAACCTGGTGGAAGAGAGGCGCCCGGTCAGGGAAAGCTCGGATGATGAATTCTTCAGGGTCTCTGAATCGCCTGCCCCTTTTTATCACACTGTCGCGGAAGAGAAGCTCAGGACGATGTTGCTCATCATCCTTGAGCGCTGTGCAGGAGACCCCGGCATGGACGAACGACGCCTCTGGGCAATTGTCCAACAGGCTGACCAGTCCTGCT
>CAJAOR010000170.1 GCA_903942355.1 uncultured Chlorobiaceae bacterium
AATCGCAGCGGTCAGTGTGGTCTTGCCATGATCAACGTGACCAATGGTTCCTATATTGACATGGGGTTTATCCCTTTTGTAGGACTCTTTTGCCATAACTTGTCTCCGTGTCGGTTATCTGTTATTGTTGTGTAGTAATTAAAACTGATACAGCTCTTGCTCGCCTAGTCCGAATCCTTGCTTGCCCTCTTCTCCTGCAAAGCTTCCGCAATATTGCGTGGAACTTCGCGATAACAATCAAACTCCATCGAATAATTTGCCCTTCCCTGACTCATTGAACGCAAGTCGGTCGAATATCCAAACATTGCTGATAGCGGAACCTTAGCGTTGACAAACTGAGCTCCTGCCCTCTGCCCCATACCTTCGATATGGCCACGACGGCTCGACAAATCACCCATGACATCACCAAGATACTCATCAGGTGTAACAACTTCGACCTTCATGATTGGCTCAAGCAACACCGGATCAGCTTTCTTGGCAGCACCTTTGAAACCGATTGAACCGGCAATCTTGAATGCCATTTCAGAAGAGTCAACCTCGTGATACTTACCATCCAAAAGGGTAACCTTTATATCCTGCATCGGATAACCTGCAACCACACCGCCTTTCATGGCCTGCTGCACACCGACATTAACCGCAGGTATATACTCTCTCGGGATAACTCCACCCTTGACGGCATCAACAAACTCGTATCCCTTTCCTTCTTCAAGCGGCTCAACGCGGAGAACAACCAGACCGAACTGGCCTTTACCGCCAGACTGACGGACAAATTTGCCCTCAAACTCAACAGATTTTCTGATCGTTTCACGGTAAGCGACCTGCGGTTTGCCGACATTAGCCTCTACCTTGAACTCACGCTTGAGTCTATCAACCAGAATCTCGAGATGAAGTTCGCCCATGCCAGCAATCAGCGTCTGACCTGTCTCATCGTCAGTTTTAACCTTGAAGGTCGGATCCTCTTCTGCAAGCTTGGCCAGCGACATACCTAACCTGTCAGAATCGCTCTTGGTTTTCGGCTCGATAGCAATCTGGATAACCGGTTCAGGGAAAACCATTTTCTCAAGAACCACCGGACTATTTTCATCGCAAATCGTATCGCCGGTACGAACATCTTTCAAACCGACAGCTGCTGCGATATCACCGCAATAAACACAATCTATATCTTCTCTTTTATTTGAGTGCATCTGAAGCACACGACCAATACGCTCTTTCTTGCCCGTCATGGTGTTGAGCACGTAACTGCCTGCTTTAAGCACACCGGAATAAACTCTGAAAAAAGTAAGCTTGCCGACAAACGGATCGGTTGCAATCTTGAAAGCAAGAGCGGCAAAAGGCTCTTCATCTTTCGGCTCTCGAATTACTGACTCCTCGGTCCGGGGATGATGACCTTCAACAGCGCCGACATCAACAGGAGAAGCAAGGTACTCAACAACAGCATCAAGCATAAACTGGACGCCCTTGTTTTTGAATGAAGAACCGCAAAGCACAGGGATAATGGTAACCTTGAGCGTCGCTTGACGAAGCACATTCCTTACCTCTGACTCAGTAATATCCTCACCATTCAAATACTTTTCAAGAAGCGTGTCGTCATGCTCCGAAACAGCCTCAAGCATATTGATTCGCCATGTCCTGGCTTCGTTCTGCAGGTCATGCGGAATCTCGACTTCATCATAGGTACTGCCATCTTCTTTATTATAGATGATACCCTTCATCCTGATAAGATCAACAAAGCCCGCAAAAATCTCGCCTTCGCCAATCGGAATCTGAAGAGGCACCGGATTGGCACCGAGCCGCGCCCTTATCGCCGCGACCGTATCAAAAAAGTTAGCACCGGTCCTGTCCATCTTGTTGATATAGGCAATCCTCGGCACACCATACTTGTTCGCCTGGCGCCAAACCGTTTCAGACTGAGGCTCTACTCCGCCAACTGCACAAAAAAGCGCTACAGCGCCATCAAGCACACGAAGGGAACGCTCGACCTCGACCGTAAAATCAACGTGACCAGGAGTATCAATAATATTGATGCGATGGTTAATGCCGGTATAGTTACCGAATTTAGGTACCCAGAAACAGGTTGTTGCTGCGGAGGTGATCGTAATACCGCGTTCCTTCTCCTGATCCATCCAGTCCATCGTCGCTCCACCATCATGAACTTCACCCATCCGGTGCAAACGCCCTGTATAATAGAGAATCCTCTCTGTGGTCGTCGTCTTGCCGGCATCAATGTGAGCCATGATACCTATATTCCGTACTTTATCTAAATCAACCAGCCTTGCCATAACAAAATTTTAGACCTTTTATCCACACTGTTACAAACTCTTAGAACCTGAAATGCGCAAATGCCTTATTTGCATCAGCCATACGGTGTACCTCATCACGCTTTTTCACTGACGCCCCCTGCTCATTGGCAGCATCCATCAGTTCAGCAGCAAGCTTTTCAGCCATTGAGCGGCCGCCACGCTTAGTAGCATAAATCTTCAGCCAGCGAAAAGCAAGCGCACCCCTGCGGGAAGCCTTGACCTCCATAGGAATCTGGTACGTAGCACCTCCAACCCTCTTGCTCCGAACCTCAACAACCGGCGCGATATGCGACATGGCCTTGCGGTAAACTTCCAGCGGATCCTCTCCAGCAAGCTTCTCGGCAATGATAGCAAACGCATCATAGACTATCTTTGTAGCAACAGCCTTCTTACCATCAAGCATCACAGCATTGATAAAACGAGCGACACTTTCATCCCCGTAACGAAAATCAACACCGATTCTTTTATAGCCAACTTTTTTGGGCATGTTCTTCTCTGTAATTTATGATTCGACTTACCTACCTTTTACCCTTACCCTTGACAGGAGCAGCAACACCGGCTTTCGGCTGCTTGGCTCCGTATTTCGACCGACTCTGCTTACGATCAGCGACACCGGACGTATCCAGCGAACCACGAACGATGTGATATCGTACACCAGGAAGATCCTTTACCCTGCCGCCACGAATCAGAACAATTGAATGCTCCTGCAGGTTATGACCCTCTCCTGGAATATATGCGGTGACTTCTATCTTGTTTGACAATCTTACACGCGCAACTTTCCGTAACGCGGAGTTAGGCTTTTTTGGAGTTGTCGTGTAAACACGGGTACAAACCCCGCGCTTTTGCGGACATTTCTCAAGCGCCGGAGACGCTGTTTTTGAGGCTTTCACACTTCTTCCGAGCCTGATGAGCTGCTGAATCGTCGGCATACTGATACTCTCTTTCTTTTTAAAAAACCTCTGATTACAAAAAACGCAATGCAATGCTTAAAAATCCATAAGGACAGACAATGTAAGCGAATTATGAAAAAAACCAAAACCTAAATCAATATATTTACTCTCCTGAGCGAAAATAATGCTTCTCATCCATTACCACCCCTCCCGATGAGACAAAACCCGGGGAAACATTGTACTCCACAGAACCTCGCTTTATATATAGATGCGTCAAACCAGAGGAATTCTGTCATAACACACCGTGCTGGTTCGCCGCATGCCTTCTTGGAACTGCAGCATTGGCAAATATCCTGCTAAGTTTCCCAAAATCTGCGTGCGCGACAGCGGGCCCTTACTCCCAGCTCTGCTGGCGGAAACGAACTGCAATAACTCCCACAGCCACCATCAACAACGCAACAACGAAAGCCACAAGCGATATATTCTGCCCTGTTTCAAACTCACTTCGGTCATACCTAAAACGCACTTCCCTGCTGCCAGCCGGAACCACAATGCCGCGAATCAGTCCGTTCACCTTGACCATTGCAGTTTGCCTGCCATCAACCGTCACCTTCCACCTCAAGGGATAATAAAGCTCGCTGACAACGAGAAATGCCTCACCGGGAGCAGATACCTTCACAACCATAGATTCCGCTTTTGCGTCAAGTGATGTGATCCTGGCTGGTGCAAAAAGGCGGGTTCCTCTCCAGAATGAACTATCAACAAAAGCCTCAACTGAAGATGCCTGATCATCAAGGAGATGGGCAAACATTGCTTCGTTGCTCTTCACGGCAGTCACCCTCTCGGCAAACCATGCTCTTGGTGCGCTTCCCTGAAGGGCGTAAATATTTACGGTTACCGGGCCTGTTGCCAGTTGCAGTTCGCCTGTTTTGAGCAACTTGAGAGCCGGATGCTCTACGGGTTGCGGGCTGATAATGTAGCCGACATTGAGCATCCGCAAAATATTAAGGCTTGAGAGGTTCTCTGTTTTTGCCAGAAACTTCTCATAGAGCTCAAATTTTGCAGGATGGTAACCACCAACGGACTCAATACCGAAAAGGGAAAACTTGTTTTCCGTGAAGAGCGACCCTGCAGGGTAGATTCTGAAAGAGCCTTTCTGTGAAGCAAGGTAGCGGGTAATGTCGTCATGGCGGAAGGCCGGCTCCACCGTATGAACATCAGCAAAAAGCGGGGAACGCAGGGAACCGGCTGATGGATAGACAATCTGCTGATCGAGCCAGAGAAGATCACCAAGAGCAAAGATAAGCAGCAGCAGAGCCGAAACGTGGCCGGAAAGTTTGCCCTTGATGCTGAGCCAGAGCACTCCAGCTGAAAGAGTCAGAACCAGTAAAACGCTCCAGAAACTTCCCGTCAGATTCTCCCATCGCACTTTATTGACCATGAAGGCAAGGTCAAAACTTCCCACCTGCGGTTCAGGAAATATCGAGCGGAACAAGCCCTCAAGAGGCTGTTCAAAAGCAAGAAAGAGCAGGATAACTGCCGAAAGAAAAAGTGCTCCTAACCTGATCGGCTTCAGCATGCACTGGGGCTGGAGCTGAAGCCGTTGAAGCAATTCATGGAGTCCGACCGCAGCAAGAAACGAAACGAGCAGATAAACCATAATGAGCGCCATCGACGGCACCCTGAAGCGACTGAACAATGGCGCATAATCATAGAAAAGATTAAACACCGGGGTAAAAAAGCTGCCGAAAGAGAGCAACAAGGCAAACAGAATGCCTGCTAAAAAAAACCAGGTCATCGGCTCTTTTCTGCCCAGAAAAACTCCTACCATGGCAAGAAGCAACACCAGAATACCAGAATAGTGGGGGAAATCGGTAAAGGGCATAAAGCCCCAGTAGGTCACTCCTCCGAATCCAAAAGCTCCGGGCAGCAGAAAAGTGAACAGCTCAAGAGGGTGCATGGACCAGAGGGTAGCGTACTCCCATGATGAGGCTCCCCCCTGAGCTGCCATGCCTCTCACTGAATATGCGGCATACTTCGAAGCAGGAAGGTAGATTGCTGCCGACATGGCAACACCACATCCAAGGGCAAGGAGCAAAAGCGAAAAAAGACGAAGTGTGTTGAAAGTGCCCTTGTGCCTACCCTCATCACCGCCACAAGCAAGAAGCGGTGAAACAGAGGAACAAAGGGTTGTTTTGGATGAATCACGACGAAAAAAAAAGAGACAAAAGGCAAGCAGCAGCGTGAGCATCCATGAATAGTAGGCAATCTGGACATGTGAGCGCTGTAACTGAAAACCGGCAACAAGCGCAAGAGTCCCTGCATCAGGCAGCTTTCCACGGTCAATAAGGCGCATCGTCGCCCAGAGCATCCAGGGCATGTATGCGGCGGTCATAAGCTGGCTTCCGTGACCGTGCACGAGCATTGCTGTCATATAGGGGTTGAGCATGAACACCGCTCCACCAAAAAAGGCCGGCAAGGTGGCCAGGCGGTACTCGCGAAGAAAAAGAAAAACACCAAAACCGGCAAAAGCAAGATGAATAAGCTGCAGAACTATACCATCGGTATGGAAGAGATCAAAAAAAACGTTGGGATAATAAAGCCTGCTGAGATAGCTGAATGCCTCGACGGTCGGCATACCCGAAAAGAGCCAGGGCTGCCAGAGCGGATAGATGCCGGTTGCAGCATGAAGCCGATCAAGTGCCATTGTTGAAGCCTGAGGAATAAGGGAGTCGGGCGTAACAAGAATTTTTGACTGAAACACAAGCGGATAATAGAGCAGCACTGCCAGCAGGGTGTAGCCGCCAAAGAGAGAGAGCAACAGGAGAATCTTTTTCTTCACAATGTTATCGCTTTAGTTTCTTGTCAAAAAAAGGGAAATATTTCAAAATAAGCTCTCTCTCCTCCTCTTCCAACTTCAGGAGGAGTATCAATGTCGCAAAGCTTCCAAGAGAGAGCAGTGAAGCCGCAGCGAGCCCGGCAAAGGGCGGAAAGGAGAGTAACCACGGGCGCACGACCATGAGAAGTAGCGCAGCAGATAATCCTGCTGTGAGGGGTTTCCAGAGTGCCTTGCAAAAAGGGTGGATCTTCAAAAGACGATGAATCTCAACAAGACGAAGAGCCGAGAGCAAAAAAAAGAGCAGCAGTGTGGCAAGGGCAGCACCGTTGATGCCCATCCGGGGGATCAGAAACAGGTTCAGCACCACTTGCAAGCAAAGGGCTCCGAGAGCATTGAAGAGGCTGAGCCGCGCATAGCCGGTCATGGCGAGTACCGTTGCCGAAAGGCCAAAACTTGCCTGCAGGAAGGAGGCTAGAGTCAAGAGGAGCAGCGTAACAGCCCCTCCTGCAGCAAACCGGGCACCGAACACCGAGAGTACCAGTTCGGGAAACACTATGAAAAGTATGGCCATTGGAATTACCGCTGTTACAATCCAGCGCGTCACCATCTTGAAGATGTGTCCTATCTCAACATTCTGCTTCCCCGTATGCAGTTCAGCAATCATCGGCGCGGCAATACCTGCAAAGGCAAGGAGAACTGAGCGAATGAGCCCCGCCGTTCTGGCCGCAGGATGATAGAGTCCGACTGTTGCCGTATCGGTAAGCATGCCGAGCATCATGACATCCAGCCAGTGCGACATCATGCTCAACAGCGAAACTGCCATGAAAGGGAGCGCATAGGCCAGCATCGCCTTGTCCGAACAGGCATGAAAAATATCTCCTGGAAGAGTACCGCAAATTTTTGAGAGAGAGCGACGAATCCAGAAAAAACCTCCCATTCCCGCCAGGACAAAAGGGAAAAAAAGAGCCGCATCGTGACCTGCTGTGTAGTGAAAAAGAATGGTCAGCAGCAACAGCAGCATTGGACTCACAACCTGTGTGGCAATAATTTTCGGCTTG
>CAJAOR010000171.1 GCA_903942355.1 uncultured Chlorobiaceae bacterium
CATTGTCGATATCCTTATCGCCTTTCCGGCACTCTTTCTCATCCTTATCATCATCGCCACCTTCGGCAACTCCATCTACCTTATTGTCATCACCCTCTCATTTACCGGATGGATGGGGGTCGCAAGAATTGTCCGGAGCCAGGTACTTTCGCTCAAGGAACAGGAGTTCATTCTGGCTGCAAAATCTCTCGGCCTGTCCAGCATGAGAATCATCTTCCGCCACCTTGCACCCAATACCCTCACACCGGTCATCATAGCCGCAACACTGCGAATCGGCAGCATTATCCTGACCGAAGCCGGTCTATCCTTCCTCGGCCTCGGCGTTCAGCCGCCAACCCCAAGCTGGGGAAACATCATCAATGAAGGACGCGACAGCCTTTTGAACTACTGGTGGATTTCAACTTTCCCCGGTATTGCCATTCTGACCACCGTGGTCTGCTTCAACCTGATCGGCGACGGCGTCCGTGATGCCCTCGACCCCAGAATGAGAGGATAACCCATGAAAGCAGAACAAATATCCGAAGCACCGGTGCCCTATGAGCGCGTTGTATGAAAAAGACCGCACAACTCACCATGCTTGAAAGCTTCATTAAAGAGCTCGGCTACACCCTGCGCTACGAAAAAGGCAACTTTCTCGGAGGAGAGTGCCGTCTCAAAGAGGACAAGGTCGTCGTAATCAACAAATTCCTCCCGCTCGAAGGAAAAATCTCCTCTCTCGCCCAGGTTATCAGCAAAATCAACCCAACCGGCATCTCCGCTGAGATCCAGAAAATTCTTGATCTGACGCGATTATCGTAATCCCCCCCAACCCCGGCAAAACCTGTTCGTTTTTCATCGGCTCTGACCATGCACGCTCTTCATTCCGCACTACATCAGAGATCCTGGCAAGCAATCTAATGGTTTTGGATATGCAAGAACGCTTCAAGCAACATATAGCCCTGCAGTTCATATCCGGCCTGGTTAAAATGAAGGCGATCAGGCCGGTACAGCCCAAGGTCTTGAAACGTATTCAATCCTGCATCTCCTCCCAAAATATCATAGAGGTCCCATGAACTGATCTTTTCTTCGGAGCTGACCTTGACCAGTTCATCAGCAACAGTTTTAATCGCTGCGTTTGATCTCTGACGTTGATAAAACGATGGCGCCGGTGTGGTTACAATAAAAACAGCCTCAGGCGATAACTGCTTAAGATGCCTGACCATGCTCCTGACCTGTGCACCAAAATCCTCTGCGTTCAGCTCCTGATTCTGAGCCTCATTGGTACCAAGAGAGATGATGTAGCAATCTGCTTGTAATGCTCCAATTTGTTGCCAAAAGAGCGGGGCATTATTAAAGTTTGCATATTCAGCACCATTCACTCCTATGGTATGATACAGAACCCCCGGAGCATCTTTCTTCTCCAATGAAACACCAAAAAAACAAAACGCGTTAGAATCAGGCGACTGTCGTGAAAAAACAATGGAACTGGTTTTCATTTTCAAGGGAAAAGCCTCATCGCCATAAGCTTTCTCAGGTTGTATACGGGCAATTTGCTCAAACGAGCCGTTATACCATATGCTTACAGAACCGGTATTTCTGCCGGTAAACAGGCGAACAACATCAAAGGCATCGTCGTCTGCCTTACTCGATTTCAACCCTATTTCAATGACAGCGTCCGATAAATCCCGTTGTAATCCATATCCACAAACACCGCAGTCAACGGCACTTTTCGTGAGCGATATACGCCCCGACACCCAGGGCTTATCCGAGAAAGAAACGATATCGGAGGGCCCATTGGTCATTGCCAACTGCCACGGGAACACGATTCCCCTGCCCGCATTGCCGTAATATTTTTGCAGGCCTTTTCTTAACACTCTGGTCATCATATCCGCCTGGATATGCGAATCGCCAATATGGACAATCCTCACCACCTGTTTCCATGGAGAAACCGTTTTTTTCAATTTCTCTGTTAATCTGAGCAATTGGCCTGGATTGGTGATCTGATTTTTTTCATTATTGACAAAAGCACGGCGAACACTATCAGAAATCACAAGACTGGGTGTTACTACCTCAACACTAGAGCTTTGGTGTATTGGATCAGTTCGATGAATTTTAGCATTCAGGCGTGATGGATGGCTTTTTTTACTTGCATGCTTTATGTTATGCCTGTTCGATATGCTTGCGTGATGGCTTGTGTGACTGCGTGTGAGTCGACTTGTGTGACTGCCAGTGTGACGACTTGTGTGATTGCTTTTGTGATGCGGACGGGTTTGTGCCTGCTGAAAAGGGAGAATCATGAACAGGAGCAATAGCATCAGGAGTGAGAATCGTACCGGCATATGGGGTTCTCCCTTTGTTCAGTCGTTGTTCATGAATAATGTATTGGTCAATCAAGCTGACAGCTCAAAACTGCAAATATATCGGCATGATTGGTTCTGAACTTTTAAAATAAGCATACACGACAACAAATACTAAAAAGACGAAGACACTGCTGACAAGCGGAAGTTTTTCAAGCCTTGTTTTTACATATTCAGTTAAACTGTCCGGCAATACATGCAAAATAAAACCAAGGCTGATCATCATCACCACTGAGCCGTAATTTTCAAGAAAAGGAGTGATGCCGTCAAATGAGAAATCAAAGAGAATCTGCTGAATCATCTGGAAAGCAAGCTCAAAACTGGATGCTTTAAAAAATATCCATCCCAAACAAACAAAATGAAACGTGAGGATTATTGACAAAACATTTGCCACTCCACCATTGTTTGACGCTTTCTTCTTGTGCAAACCGGACCAGACCTTATGAACGGCAAGGGCCCCTCCATTCAACCCGCCCCAAACAATAAAATTCCAACTCGCCCCATGCCATAAGCCGCCAAGCAGCATGGTAACAATAAGGTTGATATAGGTACGGAACGTTCCGCAACGGCTACCGCCGAGAGGCTTGTAGAGAAAGTCGCGCAGCCAACTTGAAAGGGAAATATGCCATCTTCTCCAAAAGTCTGAAATTGAACTGCTTTTATAAGGAGAATTGAAATTTGCCGGTATGGTAATCCCAAGCCATTTTGCTATGCCGATTGCCACATCACTGTAGCCGCTGAAATCACAATAGATAACTATCGCATAGCCATAAACCGCAAGCAGACATTCAAGGCCTGTATGGAGAGAAGGCCCATCAAAAATGTAGTTGACAAAATTCTGCGTAATGTAATCAGAGATAACAACCTTTTTGAATAATCCTGAAAAAATGAGATAGAACCCATCGACAAAATTGCGCTCTGTAACCACATAAGGCTTCTTTAGCTGGGGAATAAAATCACTTGCCCTGACAATGGGGCCCATCACCAACTTCGGAAAGAAAGAAAGGAAGAGGAGATAATTTAAAAACTTTTTTTCAGGCTCGATTTTCCCGTGATAAACATCAACGGTATAACTGAGATTCTCAAACGTGTAAAACGAAATGCCGACTGGCAGGATAATATTCAGTGGATGAAAGCCTGCGCTGAAAGAATCATTGCATATCTCAATAAAAAAATTTGTGTACTTAAAATAGAAAAGAAGGCCGAGATTGGTAACAATACTCAATACCAGAAGGATTCGTTTGGCAAAGAGCTTTTGTTGGCGGTAAATCAGATTTGAGAGAAAAAAATCAATAATAGCTGAAATAATAACAAGCAACACAAAACTTCCGCTTGCCTTGTAGAAGAAGTAAAGGGAAAATGCTGAAAGGATGACCGTACGAGCCGTATATCTTTCCCTGAAGAGGTAATAAAGAAGGATAAACAGGAAAAAGAAATACACAAAAAAGCCGTTGTTAAAGAGCAGCGGGTTTTTTGGATCATAAAGGAGTTGCCGGACAACGGCATCAGTGTCAATCACAAAAGAATCCATCAGTTTGACAACGGCATCACCGGCAATCACCACAGAATCCATCAGCTTGTTAACGGCGGCACCGTCAATCACATAAGAGTCCATCAGTTATACGCTCTTTTCTTGGGAAGTTTGTGATAATCATTCATAAAGGCATTATAGAAGAGGTTACCCAAAATGGCGGCCCCCCGTGGCGACGGGTGAATATAATCCTTCGACGCCAGCCGTTCAGGCCCCTCAACCCATTTTACGATTGTGCCGTTTCCTCCCATGGTCTGGTACATGTTGAAAAACGGGATTCCGTTCGTAAAGGCAAGGGTGGCTTGTGTCTTGAGCAGTGAATCCATTCCCACTGCTGTCTTCCATTCCGTTCCATAACGAAACGCACGATCGGAACAGCTTACCATCAAAAACTCCGCATGCGGGAAATGGTGTTTAAGCTTTTTTAAAGCCGGATCCATCCCCTTTAAATAATAAGCATAGTTTTTGTCGTGTGCCCTGAACATCACATTGACACCGTATTGAATCACAATAAGATCATAAGCGCCGCTTTGTGCTATTTCATCAAGAAATGCTTCATCAAATCGGACTAACTCGAATCCGCTGATTCCCCTGAATGAAAAATTATCGATCATGACTCCATATTCAGGTTCACAGCTAACGCCATACAAGGCCGTCCATGTGGATGGAACTGTAAGATTAATTAATTTTTTTGAAGATTTCTCAATCAAAACCCTGTTGAACAAACGAGATGCTGTAATGGGGATGGCCGTTTTATTGACGGTAATAACGGTATTGGAATCAACAGGGCCACAGATCAACCATTTTTCAAGCACTTGTGATGAATCTTTAACCGTGTTATCTCTCAAGGAGAGTCTGCCTGAAGGGGAATAAAACACATGCCCGGACAAAAAAAGCGGATCTTTGTATGATCTGGTTTTAAAATTGTCATCTACCCAGGAATCTGACGATCGGGCAATGGCACTGATGCGGAAGCCTGAAGTGATCGATTTGAAAGGCACAAAACCCACACCATGATTACCGGAAAAGTTATTCTGCAATAGCTCCCTCACAGTCTGGGTGATAAGATCACCTTCAATTAACGAGTCACCAAACCAGGCGATTCTGACCTTGACTTTTTGTCCGCTCTTTAAAGCTTCCAATTTCTTCATGATGGCTGGAAGCGCCGGCCGGGTCGTATCTTTCCTGAAATCTACGAAAACACGAGGTAGCAAATAGTGAGCAAACGACAGGCTATCCGAAGACGCTTTCGGTATTGTTAAGGAATCAGCAACAGGTGCAACACTCCTGGCGGCAAGTAAACTCCCCTTGCTTCCTGATGGTGCAGATGCAGGAAATTGTTTGATATCAGATAAGATATCAACGTTACTGACCGAAGGCCAATAAGGCGACAATTGGCCTGTAAAGCACGATTCAACAAGAAGCAAAAGAAAGGAAAGCGAAATAAACAGTAAAACTTTTTTGTTGGAATTTTTCATGGGGTGATGTCAGGTTACTCAGCCTTGTACATAACGCAACCCGCTGCCGGTACTGTTATCTTTAGAGCATTGCCGTTGAGAGGTGCAACAGAAACCTTCGAACCAACCTGTTTGCTCTCAGTCGAATAGATGCAGGAAAACGCTCTTCCGGCATGATGCAACGTATCATCGACAGTCACCCATACGGTTAGCGCCTCACTATAACCAGTATTGATCGCAACAACAATTTCCTCTCTGTCAAGGATTCGAGACCACGGCACCACCGAACGGATCTCAGTCCCTAACATTTTCGGAAGGCCGAAATTGATCCCGTCCCCGGAAATTTCCCGCAGATACTGACGTCCTCGACGCAAAGCAAGCTCCGCCTTGCGGATTTTGAGAATTTTTGCGAATTCAACATAGACATTCGACTGATCATTGAAAAAATGATAACCCGAACTTTCAAGGGCACCGTAAGCTCCCCCAAACATCGTCTCACGCAAAAAAAGATCATTCCCGTCGCGCTCTTCAGTGGCATGACCGTTGAAAGACTGTTCCGAACCATAATAGACGCAAGGAATTCCCAAAGTCAACGCATTGAGGGCCAGCACATTCAGGATAACCTTCCACCCCTCTTCCTTTGCACAAAAACGGGCCTTCCACATCCCTTTGCGCACCTGGTCATGATCATCAAAAACCGTTACAACCTTGTCACGGAACCAGGTATGTGACTCTTTGTTGACAAGAATTGAGTTGCGAAACAGATCAAAATAATCAGACGGGTTCCGGTATCCCTTCACAAGATATTCCAGTTTGTCGGGAATTTCATCAATACCAAGAGCCGCATCAAGCCCCGTTGTTTCAAGAGTATCGAAAGCACGGGTTCTTCCTCCGGTGATTTCTCCAATAAGGAAAAACCTCTCCTTCCCGAGAGTTTGGGCAAATTCATGAATTGCTGTCGCAAAATAGCGCGTTGCGCCGATATCCATATGCTTGACTGTATCAATTCTGAATCCGTCAACATCCGCCAAAGCAATCCAGTATTTGTAAACCTCGGTCAATACCTTCAAGGCGTTGGAAGGCTTGTAGTCATCCGGAGGGCCATAACCGTGATGCACATCTTTTAAATCACAGAAATCACCTTCGCGAAATTCAGGGTCATAATCCCAATTGTCGATTCGTCCTTTGCAGGTAAAAGTTGCCGGATCCTGCAGATCAACAGGAAATACCGCCTCTTGCACCTTATCAGTAGCTCCGGAGCAGAAAGGAACGGTCGGGTTCCCAAAGGCATCGTTAAAACCGGCAACCTCATAACTCCTCCCGTCCCAGCGAGGATCATGATAAAATGCACCCTCCTGGCTCACGGTATGGTATCGATCAGGATTGTACGAAAAAACATTGCCGGTATGATTGAGAATGATATCAAGCACAACATACATCCCCATCGAATGTGCCGTTTTTACCAGCTCCACAAGATCCGCCTCAGTACCGAAATGCGGTTCAACCGACAAAAAATTCTGAATGCCGTATCCGTGATAGGTTTCGGCAAACGCCACCTGCCGGAAAATGGGACTGACCCACAACGCCGTAATTCCCAGGCGCTGCAGATATCCAAGCTTGCTGATCAACCCCTTGATCGTGCCGCCCTGCCACCCCTGTCCGTTGGCCGCCCACATCTCGCGAGAAATATTGCCGGCATGTTCCAGCGAAAAGAGTGGCGTACCATTGCCGCTGACGATTTCACCGTTGTTGCCGCAATAGCCACTCTCCTTTCCATCAGAAAAACGGTCAACCAGCAAAAAATAAAAAACCTGATCCTCCCACGCTCCCGGAGATAACGTGTAGGTTTTTTGCGAAACAATTCCGGTGATATCGACATCGCCAATACGGGTCAATTCCATAAAATTCCCCTTAAGAGTTGAACTTTTATGCGTGGCGTTTTTACACATTCAATTTTGTTATTCCAAACCAAGCCACTTGTTGAGTTGCTGTTTGATAAAAAATGATTTAAGCCCCATACGCACGATACCTGAAATACCCATTTCACTCAAAAAGTTATCTGCACTGTCAGACAGGCGATTTCTGAATTTCTTTCGCAACTCTTCAGGAACATCTTTCAACTCAAGACCATTCAGCTTCTCATTTATCGGGCGTATCTGCATCCATGGTTCGGGTGTGGCTGTTGAATTGTTCACAGGATGATGCGGAAACCATAAATCTGCATTATTGTTAAGATGTATCCCATGAACGAATTCACGTGCCTTGGTTCTGCCGACATCATAATCGTGATCCCGGTAAGTCTGGTCAAAGAAGCCAAGAAATGCCCCAAGCTTGGCACTCGCAAGCTCCTCTTCTGTAGCCGTAATACCGAATACCTGCATTTCATCCTTATCTCCAAGATCGGCCGCTTTTTCAAATACCAAAACAGCATCAATCCAGATATCTGCAATTGGCTTGCCGACTTTCTGACTCAGATCATCATATCCCTTTTTATACTGAAATTGCAATCGGTTTTGTGCTGCAGCTTGTGCTGTTTGATCATACCCAAAAAGAAGAGAAAGTAAACTTGAAGATACATTCTGGAACTGAGTTGAATCAATTTTTCCAGCGATTATTGCTGTGCGCAAACCTTCCGCACGATCATCCAGAATCTGGATTTTCTCGTTAAATTGTTCTGCTGTAATCCAGTCATGAAATCTTGCCTGATTGAAGATAGATGCGAAAATTGCTTTTGCCGCTTCACTGAAACTGGCCTGTTTTTCGTTGAACTGAGAATTTGAAGTGCCAGCACGTCTTCCTGGGGAAACAAAAAGATAAAATCGTTCATCGCGTTGGGAATGAGTAGGATCCAGTATATCAACTAACTTCTTTGCCATTCCGAGCGGTTCGTTTTCAAATGTGCCGCCGTCCGTATAGGTGAATGAGCGGGTTGGCGCAGGAAAACTACCATCAGGCACAGGCGGTAAAAATTCGGATTGATACTCAACATGGTTACGGATCAAATCTTTAGCCCTGAAAGCAAACGGGAAAGCGCCGCAAGAGACGGCTGCATTGCGGATATTTTCCCATGCCTCTTTGGAATCGTCAGCCATATTTCTTGAGTCGAATCCTTTTACCATTTTATCCTGATAGCGGGTATAGCTAAAATCTCCACCTGTACGGAGTGGACGCACATAATCCACACCATTCAAGTTACTTAGAGCAAGTCCCAACTGTATGGTATCAGCAGCGGCTGGGTGTTTTTCTGGTTTCGTTGGTATTTGACTTGCATAGCGGTCAGTGAGATGCTTTTTGGATATGTCTTCAATATGGTTTGACGACAGGATTGAGTGTGTAGGATTTTCCCCTGCCTGCAGATTGAATAACGTATCGAAAGTTACATCCTTGACCCATGCACGATAAAGAGAGTTATTATAGGGTTCATCAAGAGATGATGCCTCAAAGAGTAATTTCTGCGTTGCTATAGTGGCAGTCATACCTCCGGCGGAGGCACCGACCAATACATCAATTTCAATCTTTTTGGCCTTATCCTGTTCGATACCATTATGATGTTGAATGGTTCGGATGATTTCATACAACACTCCGGCCTCATAACTTCCGAGCGATACCGCACCAGAGATAGCTATTGCAAGTTTCTTTGCCATAAGTTCACGTTTGATTGTTTAAGAAACCAGTCATGCCAAAAGCAATCCCAACAAAGCCCCAAAACCTACAACCCAAATAACGACAAGATTCACCCGCCGGGCCTGGTTCATCGATTGGCAAACTCAATGCCAAGCCCTAATGACATTGAAGCATAACTGGAGGGAACACCGTGACCACACTTATTTTCAACATGGCTATGGCATCATGGCTGCTCAGACGTTTTCATCTCCCATTAACTTCCGAAATGGTTAATCTATCATAAGAAAGCAGGGGACGACGAATAATAACCGTATAGAAGAGCGGAAATATAAGCAACATATTCGAATTTATGAAGCCTTTACGGCACCACCACCTGCCGGGTTTTGCTCCGCACTTCGACTCCGGGAAAACTGGAAGCAAACCGTTGCATCACGGCGAGCTGGATTCGCGGCAGAAAGGAGCCGGGAACAAGAATGCAGCGTTTCGGCTTCGCATAGTTAAGCCACGAGGTTATCTGCTCCTGCTGTTTCGGCTCAAAGCGGTAAACCCAGAAGAAAGCAATATCGGCTTTGTAGAGCTCCTCCTCTTTCAGACGGCTGGTACCCGACACGATGAGCAGCGAATGCCTGCGGCTCCAGATCTTGAGCACCTTCTCCTCCGGGCGGACAATGACTATGGAGGACAGTGCAAGTTTTGTGCCCTCTTGCAGCAGGTGATGGCGACCGGGCACCTTTGCAATCAAAGAGTCAGGAGTATAGAACTGTACAACCGCTTTTGGTGCGACCATACCGTACTCATCAAGCTGTTGCGCAATGCGTTTCTGGTCACGCAATGCCCTTCCCGCGTCAATAAGCACCGCTTCGCTGCCTGAGGAGAACACGGTGGCAAGATTCCTGCCAAGATTGATGGTCACCAAATCGGGAGCAACAGGCGGTTGATGCCATGCAAAAGCGTACCAGAAAAGCAGGTTAAGACCGAGAAGCAGCGAGATGGCGACATTGCCCCACTCTTTTCGGTAACCAAAAAAGAGCAATGCCGCAAGGAGCGCGTAATAGAGCCAGACCTCCACCCCGTCAGGCCTCAGGGTTATGGATGCAAAGGGAACCCGGCTGAACCAGAGAGCTGATTGAAGGGTAAGCTCTGCGAGGAAAAAAGAGGTTGCGGCAAACAATGAGGCTGCGTAGCCCGACACAAGATTCAGCAGCAGCATCGGCACCAGCGCATACATCAGAAGGGTAGAAAAAAACACAACCGGAATATTTGCTAAAATACTGATGACCGAGTATGTGCCAAAATAGTAGGCAATAACGGGCGACACCCCGACAATGGCGGCAACGGTAATCATCACGCTGCTGAGCAAAAAACGACCGACGCTCCGCATAATCCCCCTCTTTTTCTGCGAAGAATCGATAAAGCGGGGATAAATCAGAAGAATGGCCATAACCGCACCATTGGTCATCAAAAAACCCGGATTAAGAAGGTCAAATGGATCAAACAGGAGAATCAGGAAATCGGCAATGGCAAGCGAGTTGACCGGATAGCTTTTCCGTCCAAGTGTCTCTCCGCCGATCCACACCAGAGACATGAAGGCGGCACGTTTGACCGACGGGGAGTTGCCGGTCACGTAACAGTAAACGATCAGAATGAAGACAAAAAGAGCAAAAGAGAGCAACCGCCCGGCAGTGGTAACCTTGAATCGCTGCAGGCAGATTTGAATGACCAAGGCAAGCAGACCCACATTGAGCCCGGAAACAGCAAGGATATGCGCGGTGCCCGTGAGCTTGAAGGCATCGAAGACCTCCTCCGACATGCTCTCCCGTTCACCCATCAGCACCCCTCCAGAAAGCTTTCGCTCCTCACCCGGCGGGATGAGCTCTTCAAGACTCCTGGTGATATAGTCATAGACCGGCTGCACAATAAAGCGCTCGAACCCGTTAAGCCTCGGCTCCCCTTCATGCAACACCTGCCAAGGCCCCGCACAGTAAAGCTGCACCGAAAGCTGCTTCATGCGGGCAGCCTTGCGGGGGTCGAACTCGCCCCGATTGGCCGCTTCAGGCACCAGGTCAAGCCTCCCCTTCACCCGAACCATGTCACCGTACGACATCTTGAGATCCGGCATCCCCGCACTGCGCATGAAAATCTTTGCTCGGTCATGGATTTTGAAAGTACGACCGTTATCAAACACCTCCTCAACCTCCATAATCCAGCCAACTCCGTTTTTGGAGAAATTCGGCCGATCACCAATCCGCCCGTAAAGCAGCACATTTTTGCCGCTTAAACTTAGCAGTCCGTCACGCGGCACATAATTGAGCTTGAAGTCACTGTAGGCAGCAAAGCAGAAAAACACAAAAAGCAAGTAACTGATCGCCGTAAAAAAGAGCGGGAAAGGAGCCCTGCTGCGCAACTTTTCAAACAGCAGACATGCAAGAAGCAGAGCGAGGGCAAGAGCACAGAAGAGCAACCAACGCTCAACCGGAAGGGAGAGATTTACTCCAGCAAGAATTCCAAAAACGACCATACAGAGCAACCGTACCGCCGGGTACGGTGCAAGGGAAAACTGCACAGAGTGCCGCAGCTCCTTTATTTTTTCTACGTTAGGCAAATCATTGTTTTTGTATATTCTCTTTTATCCAAGCCTCTAAACCCTACCTTCTGCATGCTTGTCAAAGAAATACTGAACTCTGCCGCCAAACCTGTCTTCAGTTTTGAGTTTTTCCCCCCAAAAAAAGACGAAGATTGGGAAACACTGTTTGAAACCATTGCAGCACTCTCACCGCTCAACCCATCCTACGTCAGTGTTACCTATGGAGCCGGTGGATCGACCCGTTCAAGAACCCATAGTCTGGTAACAAAAATACAAAAAGAAACCGGTTTGACCGTCGTATCGCACCTCACCTGCATCTGTTCCGACAAGGAAGAGACCAGAGCCATTCTCCAGAACTACCGGGAACACGGCATCAACAACGTGCTTGCCCTGAGAGGCGACAAGCCAGCGGGAATCAGCTCAATGGCCGAAGCCACAAAGGATTTTCCCTACGCCATAGACCTGGTTCGCTTCATAAAAAAAGAGTACCCCGATTTCGGTATCGGCGTTGCAGGCTTCCCTGAAGGACACCCTGAAACACCAAACCGCATGAAAGAGATCGAGTATCTGAAAGAAAAAGTCGATGCCGGAGCCGACTATATTGTTACCCAACTTTTTTTCGACAACCATGACTACTTCGACTTTGTTGAACGTTGCGCCCTTGGAGGCATTACCGTGCCCATTATTCCGGGAATCATGCCCATCACCACACGAAAAGGGATGATCCGCATGTCGGAACTGGCACTTGGCGCAAGAATTCCCGCCCCTCTCCTAAAAAAAATCCTTGACGCAAAAAACGATGATGCCGTAGCTTCAATCGGTATCGAATGGGCGACCGGGCAGGTTCAGGATCTTATCAACCATCATATCAAGGGCATCCATTTCTATACCCTGAACATGGCCGATGCAACCCTTAAAATTTTCAATCACCTGCACCAGTAACCCTTTTTTTCAGCAGTCCCCACTCCCCTTTTCAGGGCAGTTCATTCTGCACAAGCTGTTCCAGCGTTTCACGTTTGCGGACAAGCTTGACGTCACTTCCGTTCACCATGACCTCCGCAGGACGCAACCGACCGTTGTAGTTGCTGCTCATAACGGCGCCGTAAGCCCCCGATGACATTACCGCAAGCAGTTCACCCTCAACTGCTGCCGGAATCGCTCTCTGGCGGGCAAAAAAATCACTCGACTCGCAAATTGGACCGACAACATCGGCAACAATTGTTTCCTGATGAACCCTCACCGACTGAACTTCATGGTGCGACTGGTAAAGCGCCGGACGAATCAGCTCCGTCATCCCTGCATCGACTACAAAGAACTGTTTTCCGGTATGATTGCTCTTTTTATAGAGAATTCTGGTCAACAGAACAGAGGCATTGGCAACCAGATAGCGACCAGGTTCAAAAATCACCTTCACGCCAAGCGGCAACAGCATTGGGATTAGTTTTTCGGCAAAAAGCTCAATCGGGGTAGCCGGTTTCAATGGATCGTAGGTTACCGGAAAACCGCCACCGATATCAAGATATTCAAGGGCAAATCCGAGTTCTTTTGCTGCCTTGAAAAGAGCAAGAATCTTCACCGTAGCCGCCACAAAATATTCCGGATCAAAAATTTGCGACCCGATATGCATGTCAAGTCCAACAAGGTTGAGATTCGGCAACTGCAAAAAAAGAGAGAATACCTCCCCAAGCTCCAACTCATCAATACCAAACTTCTCCTTGCTGTCACCCGTAGTAATATAGGGATGGGTTTCAGCCGTGACATTCGGATTGATCCTTATGGCAATAGCGGCTGTTTTGCCAAGCTCTCCGGCAATCCTGTCGATAGCCCGAAGTTCCGAAAGCGATTCAGCTTTCAGCATCAGCACACCGCTCTGAAGAGCATAGGCAATCTCGTCAGCCCGTTTGCCAACCCCAGCAAAAATGATTTTTTCAGGTAAGACACCTGCCTGCAAAGCCCGATAAAGCTCTCCGCCGGAATTGACATCACACCCGCAGCCAAGTTCAGCAAGAGTACGAATAACGCTGAGATTAAAGTTTGCCTTGACTGAATAGCAGGTAAAATGGGGCAGTGCTTTAAATGCACGCTCAAAAGTCTGATAACTTTCCGTGAGACTTCTCTGGGAAGTCACAAAAAGAGGAGTTCCGAAA
>CAJAOR010000172.1 GCA_903942355.1 uncultured Chlorobiaceae bacterium
CAGGGAAAAAGCCTGTTGTTTGGACAAACTTTCGATTTTATTTCCGATATCATCGAGCTTTTCATGCAAGCTCATGACAGCCTGAGGCAGAGTGTCGAAGGTTACATGCGGGCGCATATTTGTAGTTATTAATATTTATTAATATATTTTACTATAAATTGATATACTTCACTAAGTATATAGTAAAATTATATCTACACATCAAAATTATTAAGGGGTTATGGCAGCTCGTGAAGTAGTCTATAAAGAGCAGGCTAAACGGTTCAGGGAGGTCATCAGAGAGCAGTTCGGAACACAGATAGCCCTTGCAAAGGCCATTGGAGCCAAGGATGGGAGCTATCTCACCCCTTATGTCAATGGTCGTAGCATGATCGGCAAAATCCTGCGGAAAAAGCTGGAAATCGTAGGTATTGACGTAGATTACGTCATTGGTGGACGCAGAAAAGAGGGTGACCCCGGTTCATGTGCAGAGCAAAACAGAGAAATTTATGATCTCTGCACTGACAAGATTCTTGATATTCAGAAAAAACTGATGGAACTCTCCACCGACGTTCTTGAGATCAACAAGATGATAAGCACTATCAAAAAGTGTGTGGATTGATTTTTTTCCACATACTAATGAATTAGGTTTTCGGGCTCAAGTTCGTCAATTAAATTTATTGTAGGCTATTTCTCCAGCAATCGTTTGATACCCAAGGCTTGATGGTGAAGTGGCTACTATGCTACATAAGAAATCAGGGTCGGGTTGCGGCTGTTCAAGTTTCCGATCCGAATCTTTTCTTCCATCTGGCTGTAATATAAGCGGAACGATGGTTTGGATGCGCTTATATTGATGATGTTCATGCATCGTCTATACCCTCCATAATTCGCCAGACTCGCCGGTAAACAATTCCGTTCAAACCAATTGCATTAACCCAGTCTTGTTCGTTAAGGCTAATCAATTTTTCGCGTAGTTTTGGTAGCGGTTGGTCAATATTCTCTCGGTAATGCGTTGCCATTGGTGCTGCGGCAGCTCGCGGAATTCCGAGCAGTCTCATGGCAATCGCTTCATCCGTGTCAACACCGTAAAATACACGAGAGGGTAGATTACTAAGACGTTTGAACTCTTCTTCTGATAACTCCGAACCAGTGATCGACAAGAGCGCTCCAAGTCCCCATGAAGCAGTCTGTGTTAGTTTTCCGAATAGGTTTTGCCCGCATCTTGTAATTGCTGTTACCATATCGTCACCCTCGCGCTGGAAGTGTGCGGATGCTATATCTGGTAGAGTTTTTCCTCCAACCCAATCCTTCACGATGTCTGCAAGTTTACTTCCGTCTTTGCCCGCACCTCCTGTAGCATCTTCTAAATTATCCCTCAGTTCTGGGACAAGGAGCAAGATGCCCATCATGTTCCGAAGAGTCTGACTTCGGCTGTCAAAGAGTGTCTCTGAATCCCAAGAATTCTGGTTAATATTTCCTTTGTTAGAGAGTATTGTAATGATGCTGTTTAGCGAAAATCCTGTGCTATCAACCAATTTAAGCGGTCGACCCGGTTCCTGCATGTACTGGGTGTAGTTCTCTATGCCCTCCAACAATCGTCGTGCGATATGACTGTGCCGTAGCCTCAGCTTTTCGAAGCCCAGCGTGCCTCGGAGGACCTGCTCTATTTGTGGAAAGAAAGAAGCTGGTTCCCCCATCTGCCGATATGTATGAGCAAGATACTGAAGAAAGCTAGACCACTCTGGCTTGCTATATACAATGCTCCCTAGCTCGTTGAGGTCTTTAGCGGCTTCGAGAGCCATCTTAATAAGTGCAGAATTGAGATCCCCGGTATTTAAGTTTATAAATGATTTTAGCGCGCTTGCTTTGTTCGGGTTATCCGCAGCCAAAGCGACGATCCCAAGCTGTCCTTGCGATACCCGACCAGCTCGTCCAGCAATGTTCCAGAAATCTTCTGGGGGCATGTCCTCTCCATAAGGATACTGGTGCGATGCCATCACAACACCACTGACCGGAAAATTCACTCCTTGGGCGATAGTTGTTGTTGCTACCAAGAAGCTCAGTTCTTCTTTTTCAAAAAGCCACTCGATCAACAGTCGAACCTCTTCAGGTAACCCAGAATGATGTACGCCTACCCCGTGGGCGAGTAAATCAATCAACGGAAAATCTGAACCCAGTTCCAGGCTAAGATATTCTTGAACCAGCCGAACTTCGGGAGTTGGGCTAGCAATCCTATTTGAAACGACTTTCAGTTTGGAAGCTAAAGACCATACCTCTCGTGGGCTTCGGTGCATAACAATTACCGGACCCCTCTGTTTTAGGTATTGCGCGGTGATAGCGGCGATGGTCCCTTGGTCATTGGCTTTCGAGTAAGTAGCTGCAATATCTTCTGTTTTTGGGATTGGAATCGGTTCATCGAGCGCGATCGTTTTTCGCGTCGTGTGGACGGCTTCAAATTGAAGCTCATAATCGTAACTCCGACCTATGATGCGATCTCCCTGAACAGCTTTGACAACTCCGATCGCTCTGTCATTAGGCTGCCAATCCAAAGCGAGGCTGATATCATCTGAGTTCTGTCCCCCAAGCCACCGAGATACCTCTCGTGCATTGCTGATGAACGGTGTAAGAAGAAGAAACTGGGCAAATTCACATTCCTTGTTGATCGTAGCAAGAAGGAGTTCTAGCTTTAGGCCTCGTTTTGGATTTTGTAGATTGTGGGCTTCATCAACAACGACAAGTGTTAGAGGTCGACCAATTTTTGCTTCCCATCCTTGGCGGAGCATCAAGTCTAATTTTTCTGGAGTTGTCACCAATACACGAAACTTTGCTTCACTAGTTGTTTCCATCAGAAGTTCCATTTCGATACCATCGACTTCAAGGGCAGGACTTACGCGCTCCACTATAATTTCTAGCGAGGAAAAGTCTCTCCGCATTTGTCGGGTCACCTGATTGACCAAGGCACGAGTCGGTGCTAGATAAGCTACCCAGCCTTCTTTGCCTGGATCATCGAACTGGTTAAGGGCTTGTAGAATTCTAAACTGAGCGATCAGCGTTTTGCCGCTGGAAGTTGGCAGGCTGACCACCACTGCACGACGACTTGACCCAAGAAGACCTCTCTCAGCCAAAGTGCGTCGCTGAGGCGGGAGCACATCGAAGATTGCTCGGTTTCCTCTCCCACGAGAAACCAGTGTACGAACAAATTGAGTGACTCGGGAATTCACTGCTCTGGTCACAGTCCAAATCGAATTGTTTACTAGCTGAGCGGAAGCTGCCGCGAGCAAACGGGTAGTAGGCTCAAGTTCCAGTAAACGTGCAGGCTCACAGGCGGCCAATGCACGGTCGAAATGAGTGTCTAGAAGTTGCTGAACCTGATGATTACCATCTACGACTCCGTCTGTTATGAAATGTGCAAGGATATCGGCCGCTTTAGCCAAATGATAAAGACCGATAAGTTCCAATGCGGTTGCCTTTGCCGATTGAGGGTTTGCCTGCTCAAGATAGCGCATCTCGAACTCACCCTGGTTTGCACGGAGATTGCCGATTCGTTCCAAAACGATATCGCGATCTGTCCATCCCCGCTTGCGTATCAACCGTAACCATATGTCAATGATGGTTGACCAGGTTCTTTGACCCCAGTCTTCCGAATTTAAAGGCAGTTGAGGCCACTGCCCATCATCCTCCAACCCCCTTAGCCACCGAGTCGCATCCGACCCACAATCCCCTAAGACGGCCAAGGCAGAAGCTCGGAGTAGTAGCATACCATAGTCGATAGCAGTTTCCGGGACCGGAAGAATCTTAAACAAGCGGAAGGCGTCTCGTGCCGCAGCGCGGAGCATCTTTTCTTTCTCTTCATCCTCCTCAAATCGTTCCAAAATCAGATCAAGAGATGCCAGCTCAAGTGCGTTTGCAACGTCTCGGATCAGGGCTATGTCAACTTCCACCTCAGTAAAAAGCAACTCTTGGTGTATTAGAGCCTTATCGGCCGCTTTTAGAGCAGCGCGACGCTTTTCTTCGATAGCATCAAGCAACCAGTGGTTCATAAGTCACCTCCTAGCCTTATATTGGTAGTCAGATGCTCGGTGTTCCAAGGTAGATAAAGCGCAATCAGATTACAGAGCGTTGGTTGAGCAAGCTTTTGTCTAAGGGCATTACCTCGAACAGAAAGGTCAAGTTTATTAGGGATCGTGTCTCGAATGAGAACCCCGAAGAGGGCTACCGCTTTGGTGCCAGAGTTGAAATAGCTGATGCAGGAAAGGTCAAACGCTTGCTGATAATTGCCGCCTCGGGTCCGAGGATGCAACCATTTTATGAGATGGCAGATTGTGGTCAGGTTGCTTGCAAGCGCGTCAATCTGATGACCCATGTGTCCGGATCTTCCAGACATTACCTGCGGAGGATAGTTTTTTTCGGAAGATGTTTTCACCTCTCCCAATGCCAAGCGGAATCCTGTGCCTTCGGCGACAAAACCAACCAAGTCAGCTCCCGGCAGAGAACCAAATGGATTTCGTTTGTCGCGTTCCATGTTCCACGGAAAGATGAAACTTTCCGACTCGATCAGATATGCTTCTGCTAGGGCTTCACCCGCAGCCCAATCTCGATTCTCGGATTCTTCAGCGTTCAAGACTGCCTCAAGGTTTGCTTTCCCCATTCCGGTAAGTTCAAGACCACGGAGGTGGTTATGGAAAGCATCTGTTCCTTCTTCGTCATCAAGGCGGGAACGGACTTGGGACTGGAGAAAAGAAGAGAGTTCGTTACCTGCGCTAAATGATTCACCACGCCAAGAAACGCAAGGGTGATTATCCGCAAACTCTCTACCGACCAACTTAGAAATCATTTAGCAGCCTCCAACAGTTTTGCTGCTTCCGAGATGCGGTTTTGCAGAAAAGAGGTTTGGGTATATGTGTGTCGAGGATGCTTGCAAGCTTCGCAACATTTCGCATTGTTAAATAACTTGAACCTGAAAACGCCAAGAATAAATTTCATATTTCATTTTATGGCGTGGCTATTTGCATTTCAGCAATTCCTTGAGGCTTAACCCGCCGGTGACTACCGGATGAACCGATTACACGGTTTACAATTCCCGCATGTACGACGACTGAGCAAAAGAATGTGAAGAGGAAAAAACGTTTTGAAAGTTTAATTCATCAACATCCCAAACCCTTAAGTGTTTTACAAGGCACAAGATCAACAAATCTTGTTCAGTTTGCATTTGTATTTCTGTTGGCGCTAGAGAAGCATGAATCAGTGTCCTTTTGCCTTTCTGAAAGTGATCTGTTACGAAACTTGTTCAGGACATCCTGGATTGCATGAAGAGGGAAGATTCGATATAATGCTGATATTTCCAAAGATACCTCATGTTTTTTAAAACCCAATCATTTGGGTATTATTTTCAAAAGTTGTGTGTTCTAAGAGTAATGCAGATGTGCCCCGTCTATGACGCTGTGAGATCAGTTCAAGCTGAACGCTCGGTATGTGAAAAGGTTAAAATCAAGCAGAAAGGAAGCTAAGAGTTGTAATTGTTGTTAGTATTTGTTCATAGATATTGATAAAAATTTTGTTACGCGTATGTTACGCGAAAATTTTTATAGGCCAGTAACTTCTTTTATATCAATAGCATATAGCTTCGATATGATATTTACACTGTAGAGGTCAGAAGTTCGAATCTTCTATCGTCCACACCCAAAAAAGCCTGCAAGATAATAACTTGCAGGCTTTTTGCCTCCCGCTCTTACGCCACTGAAATACTTCGATTTTATCCGATTTAACGCCGTTTACCCATGGTTTTGTTACGCCATTGTTATACGAGTATTTTTACTTCTTCTGAAAAAACCTGATAACTCATTGCATAATTGAGTATTGCGCTTGTATGCGTAATGCCTGCGCTACCTCTACAATCTTTTTGTTCAGGTTTCTGGTATTTTTCGGTGCCAAATGGCCCGAACGTTTTGGCTTCTTTAGCCCTCTCAAGGCGTTTGGGGCTCAAAAAAATCCTGCTATATGATTTTGGAAAGTGGGCATTATCTGCATCATAAAAACCTTGCTATACTTTATTCTTTTGTTTAGTGTAAAGAGAAGTCAATGGTTAATTATTGCGTCATCGTACCATGAAATCCCGTTTAAGCATCAGAGACCGGATGATCCGCTCCGTTACCATGAGGCGAGGTGAAATTGTCTTACGCTCTGATTTTGAGCAAATGGGGAGCTCAGAAGGCTGCCGATTACATCCTTGGCCATCATAACGAAGACCCCGGTTGATCCGTGCTTTTGTTTCCAGATAAGCATGTTGCCATGATAGTATGATTGTTTGTTTGCCTTTCATCATGCGGACATTGTCACCATGTTATTATGTCTTTATGATGAGGCCCATGTTTACTGCGAACCGGTACCCAAGTCAGAGCGGTTGAGCAGTTGGTACTGCTTGAGGGATTTTTCGAATGCGTTGCAGGCCTTCATCTGGTCAATCACCTGATCCAGATCGGTGTAGTCAAACGCGGCGGTCCATTGCTGGATTTTCTGCATGGCGGAAATGAATGGTTCTGGTTTTCCTTGCCGCGACAGCACGCGCAGGCAGTCCAGATATTCCTCTCTGAATAACGTTGGGACAATTATTCGGCATGCATTGACTACAGACAATTCAGCGTTCATGACGAGGCGTGCCAGTCGGCCATTTCCATCAATGAATGGATGTACTTCCGAGACGATGAACATCGCAAGCAACGCCCTCGCTATGCCGGGTTGAACCGATGGAAGGAGCTTGCTGCCTTCAATCATTGTTCCGCGTACGTTTCTCGGTGAAACGAACGTGGTGTTTCCTGCAAAATTCTCACGGTCTTTGAAATCACCGGGAGCCGCTTCTGGACGTTCTTTCATTAGATCAGC
>CAJAOR010000173.1 GCA_903942355.1 uncultured Chlorobiaceae bacterium
AGGCATGAGGTTCAAGGGAAAAGAGAGGTCAAAATCAAGCGCAATATCGGTATCGAAATAGACCGATGTCCGCCCATCATGTTGATGGAGCAGGCAAATCTCTGAACTCGCCTTCCCTATAAAGGTGTGGGGTGCGACGGCGTCAAACTCAGGATGGTCATGAACAGCCTCCCAACGGATCCGCTTTCCGTGACCATTGAGGTGCGCCATGTTTTTCACCCTGGCGGACAACTGCTGGCCATAACTATCTTCAAATGAAAAAGCCTCTTCCAGTTGGCGGACAAAAAAAACCGCCGTAATCGGATTGTTTCGGGGGTCAGCTACCTGAAAAACCCATTGAAATATATCGAGCTCCAGTAAATACTTGACGTTACTGCAATAAGGGTTACACTTCAGCAGCTTTTCATGATCTGAAAAATAGAGGATAGATTCATGGAAACATGAGTCAAGAACGACATGCGCTTTGCTTTTACCAACAACTTCCATTGATATATAAAAAAGATTGGAAATCCCTTATAAAGAGGTTGAGCATTTTTAAACGCCTGCCATCGGTTGAGAGTTCCTCGGGTACTATGGGGAGCTGACAATTCTGCATGGTCAGCTCCCCGTTCCGCTCTCCATGGTCAACACTTTTTCAGCCTTTTGCTGCATCACCTGTCCTAAATTTTCAGCAAACTTGTCAGCGACCTTGTCTGCCACGTTTCCGGCCAATAAACCGCCAAGCCCTGCAAGCAATATCCGCGGAACCCCCCGAACAAAAAAAGGGATCCCTAAAGGCGATAACAGAAATGCACCGCTGACAATTATTGCGGCAGGCTTGATCAGCCCTTCCGGTGAAAGCTGCTGTTTCATGTTGTCCATAAAAGCTTATTATGAGCATGATGACAAGCTCGTTATGACTCCCCGTCAACCCCTGTAATCAAAAAAAAACTGAACGACGCAGCCTACTCTTTTGTTTTGGGTCCACTTATAATTTTATTGAGTGAATTGGACAGCATACTGAACGCCATCTCAATGACCTTCAATTGTGAGGTACCAATATCAACCAAAGCGCTGCAATAGACATTGAAGGCTTCAACCGTATCGATAACTGTGTCTGTTGATTCTGGATCAGCAGCAGAGTTCGCAACAACAGTCGCTTTCGGCGGTGTAGCACTCACCAAAGAGCTCTTGCCTTCTTGCTTTGTCACCGTGCTGCGGCTTTGCTGTTGAGCTGCCGGAGGCGTTGGGGCTTGTCTGCTCGGCGCATCCTGATCAGAAGCCGCATCTTTTTTGAATCGGGAAAAAAATCCACCTTTTTTTTCATCTTGTGCCATGATCGTTCTATTTGAATAGGTTTTTAAAAAAATCTCAGCTTTTCATGAATGTTGGGCATAAACTTCCTTGGCTTTCAAGAAGCGATATCGAATTGTAATGTAACCAAAAAGAGGAGCCTTCAGAGATCAACCGTTTTGAAAAAGCTTTTAAAACAAGCAGAATTTTGTAATTTCCGCACATGATCAACACCGGTACCCAAAACGAAAATATGCTGCAACTCAGCACAACGATCCACTGAAAAAGAAGCAAGAAAAAATCGCTGTAAATTTCACGAACAAACCTTACGACCAACCATGCAAGAATTCACTCACTATACCAGCCTGTTTGCCCCTGTTCTCTTTTTCTTCTCAGGTATCGCTATTGTCATCCTTCTCAACAAATTTATCGGAAAGCGCCCCTCCGAAAAAACAACAAAATGAGATTGTACACCCGAAATATTTGACAGTCATTCATCCACTGAACTCACAAGACAGAACACTCATGTCCCTCCAAGGGTATCCCTGGCTTCTTCAAGCACGGCAAGGGTAATCTCCTTATACCCCATCTCCTCGGCATACTCTTCGGCCATTGTCCTGAACTTCCCCTGCATAAAAGAGGGCATGGACTGAAACCACTCCTGAGCCTCATCGGTCCATTTAGCCGACAGAGCTTTTGATTTCGGGCCCCTATTGAACTCATAAAGGATCTCCTCAACAAACAAATCAACACCATCACCCTCTGAAAAAGTATCGGGTGCAAAAATTTTTTCAGCAAGAATTTTATTGCGAATAAGATGGATTTTTAACTGGGGCAGATAAAGAAGCGCCGCCGTGGACTCCGAACTTCCGCACGTCAGAAAGAGTGCTATTTTTTTCCTTTTAAGATTTTTTTTCAGATTCCCCTGAATCAATGCTCCCAAAAGCTGAGAGGCAACGATAAAATAGTAAACGGGTGCACCAAGAATGACCAGATCAAAATCCTTGACAAAACTGTAGTCTGCCATCGCCCTGCATTTTGCTTTTTCTACATAAACCCCTGATTCCGCCAGACTGAGGCCGATAGCATCAATAACCGCTTCTGTAGAACCAGTTGCAGTTCTACTATCATATAAAATAACAGCTTTCATTGAACGACAAGTAATGATTAGAAGATAAAACTCTTTTATATTGGGAGTTAACAAAAAAAGCCCCCATAAGATCGGGGAAAAACCCTTACATAAGCCCGGACAATTTTCGAAAACACACCCGATGCCTGGGGCATGTTGATTTCGCACGGTAATCTTTATGGAGAAGATACCGAAAAGATAAAGAGAGAACGCGAATCTGTAAAACTAAAAATTTACACCCTTTTTGAAACCCTACACGAAAAAAGAAACTTTTAATGTAAAGGAATCTTAAAGTATTGTCGATGCCGTTTTCTATTTGCTCGATTGTTGAAAATGTTTTAAATTATTTCAAAGCCGGTATGGGATACCGGGTACTAATTTTTACCTGTATATTATTCTCATAACCTTAAAACCAAAACGCTATGTCAAACGGATCAAACATTGATGTATCTGGCGCTGTCAACAACGTTGTTGATTCAGCAGGCAAGATTGTTCAGTTACAGCTGGACTTCCTGAACAATAGTCTTAAAGTTCTTGCTGATGCCGTAGGGCCTCTTGCAAAGACCGTAACCGACTTGATCGGCAGCCTTGCAAATACGACCACACAGGTCTTGCAGAGTGTATCAGCAGCCATTGCTCCTAAAAAGTAAGGGCTTATTATTTCAGAAAAAGCACCTTATACCTTCAGTATGGGGTGCTTTTTTTTTGCTTTCCGCAAAGGATTTTTCGAAGTTGACGAATGACCATCCAGAAAAATATTGCCGCCCTTTTCCGTACTTGTTACAGCAAGCCACTTTCCATCACAAAAATACAGGGCGATGCTTCAAGCCGTCAGTATTTCCGGGTTACTGGAACGAATGGCTCTTGTGTTGCCTGTTATGATCAGGCATTGAACACTTCATCGGCCGACACCTATCCCTTTCTTGTCTTGCACGACCTGTTATCCCGGCACGCTATTCCAGTTCCCGCAATCTTGGCCATGGATGCCGAAAAAAACATTCTGCTGCTTGAAGACTGCGGTGATCTGCTCTTGCAAAATGTTTTCAATTCGGCCATTCAGCACACGATTCCTGACCGGTATAGGGAAATTATCGATATTCTTGTACAAATTCAGGCTATAAGCGGGCACAACAACAAGATCCCCTTCAGCATCAGTTTTGACCAGAAAAAACTGATGTTCGAATTTGATTTCTTTATCCAGTATGGCCTGCGCGGCTACTTTTCACCGATGTTCGGGGATGAACTGATCGGGAGATTACGGCATGAATTTGAAACCATTGCAGAAATTCTCGTCAAGCCAAAGCACTTTGTTCTGAACCACCGGGATTTTCACAGCCGCAATATCCTTATTCATCAGAACAAACCGGTCATTATTGACTTTCAGGATGCCCGCATGGGCCTGCCGCAGTACGACGCCGTATCGCTGATAAAAGATTCTTATGTCAGGCTCGACCCCTCACTGGCTGATAAACTGAAAGCAAACCACTATTATGCTCTCTTTGGCAACGGACTGACCAGCATGAGTTTTGATGAATACCTTTTTTATTTTGACATCTCAGCCTTTCAGCGCAATATCAAGGCAATAGGCACCTTTTGCTATCAGACCAGAATAGCAAAAAACAGCAACTTTGAGCACTCAATAGCGCCAACACTGGCCTATATTCCCGATTACCTCGAAGCAAGAAGCGAACTGAAAAGAGCAGGAAAACTCCTCCAGCCACTCTTTGAAGGAATTGTCGGATGAAAGCATTTGTCCTGGCCGCAGGCCTCGGTACCCGTCTGGCTCCTTTGACCAATCATACCCCAAAACCACTGATCCCTGTTCTCAATGTTCCCAGCCTGTTCTACTCATTTTTTCTCTTGAAGCAGGCAGGAATAACAGAAATTATCTGCAACATCCACCATCACGGCAATGCCATCAGGAGGTTTATAGAATCAAGCGAACTGAAAGGGCTGTCTATCACATTTTCAGAAGAACAGGAAATTCTTGGAACAGGGGGAGGACTGAAAAAATGCGAAAAACTCCTCGGTGATGACGATTTTATTCTGGTCAACAGCGATATTATTACCGATATTGATTTCAGCGCGCTCATGAGCCGGCATCATCGGTCCTGTTGCCCGGGAACTCTTGCCCTGTATGAGACACCGGAAGCCGCTACTATTGGATATGTCGGCGTTGAGGACGGCCTGGTAAAAGACTTTAGAGACATGCGCAATACCGGGCTCGTCTCTTCCTTGATCTATACCGGAGTTGCCGTTCTCAGTCCGGAAATCTTCCGGTTTATGAACGCTGAATTTTCGGGAATTGTCGACACAGGATTTACTGGACTTATCGATAACGGCGGACTGAGTTTTTACCGGCATGAGGGAATCTGGATGGATATTGGAACCATGCAGAATTACTGGCTGGCAAATATTGATGCGGCCTCTGTCATGAACCGTCTGGCCTTACCCATGAAGCGGGCGATCGGCATCTCTCCACACGCTATCTCACCGGAGGCAATCATCAGCCCTGATGCAAAACTCTCCCACTCCGTCATCGGCAAGGACTGCTCCATCGCGGCTGAATGCACCGTCACAAATTCGGTACTTCTGCCAGGAGTGAAGATCAAGTCAGGCAGCACTATTGTCAATGCGGTTGTCGACCACAACAGTATCACCATCATGGACGAGCCGAAACAAAACAGAAAATAATCATGGTAGCAACGGGACTGGATATCCTGCTCAGAAAAAGTGAGCGTTTTCAAAACAGGAACATCGGACTGATTGTCAATCAAAGCTCGGTAACCGCTGATCTGAAATACTCATGGAACGTGCTGAAAGAGAGGGGAATTCATATCAGGATGATTTTTTCTCCTGAACACGGTCTTTTCGCGACCGAACAGGACCAGATTGCCGTGAACTACCAGCCGGCACCAGGCTGTGAAGTGCTCAGTCTCTACGGCGACTCTGCGGAGTCACTTCTTCCCGACATGACACTGCTCGATAATCTTGACCTTATTTTGTTTGATATTCAGGATGTCGGCTCCCGCTATTATACTTATGTCAACACTCTGGCGCTTTTTATGGAAGCTGTGTCTGGGCGGGATATCGAAATCATGGTGCTCGACCGGCCGAATCCCCTGGGAGGAGCTATTGTTGAGGGGCCAATGCTCGATTTGGCATTCCGCTCCTTTGTCGGCATTTTTCCGGTACCGGTACGGCATGGCATGACGGCCGGTGAACTGGCTCTCCTCTATTGTGACTTCAAGAAACTGGATCTTAATCTCAGCGTCATCAAAATGGAAGGCTGGAGACGTTCCATGCTTTTCCCAGAAACAGGCCTGCCTTGGATTCCTCCCTCCCCGAACATGCCAACCTTTGCTACGGCTGAGGTTTATCCTGGCATGTGCCTCTTTGAAGGATTGAATGTTTCGGAAGGAAGGGGCACAACAACCCCGTTCCAGCTCTCCGGAGCCCCCTTCATCAACCCGGACGAACTCGCCGAACGGTGCCGAGAATATGGCCTTAAAGGGGTTCTCTTTCGTCCAGTATGGTTCAAACCAACATTCCACAAGTTCTCGGGAGAGGTTATCGGCGGAATCTGGCTGCATGTAACCGATCACTCCCGCTTCCGTTCATTCGCCACAGGAGTAGCCATTACTGCGGCGCTCCATGAGCTCTACGCTGAACACCTGCAATTTTTAAACGGCGTTTACGAATTTAACGACACCATACCTGCCTTCGATCTGCTGGCCGGAAATTCCACCATCCGTACCGCCATACTGAAGGGCCGTGATGTTCAGAGTACTCTTGCATCATGGCAAAGTGACGAAGCCCAATTCTCCATGCTCAAGCAAAATTTTCACCTGTACGAATAACAGAGAACTCAGATCCGGCGAGAACGAATAATCATAAGATCTTTAATCGATACCATTTATCAATAAATTCAGAATCAGCTCATGCAGCCTATCGATCTTGCCATCATCGTCCTGTTTCTGGCCAGCAATACCCTCTTCGGCCTTTGGCATGGCAAAAGCAACAAAAGTTCCAAAGATTATTTCATCGGTAGCCATACCCTGCCATGGATAGTTTCAATGCTCTCCATTGTTGCTTCCGAAACTTCAGTACTCACCTTTGTCAGCGTTCCCGGCCTGGCTTTCAGGGGCGACTGGAGCTTCCTGCAACTTGCCATGGGCTACATCATCGGCAGGATCTTGGTCAGCTTTGTGCTCCTGCCAATGTATTTCAAACATGGCGTCAGCTCGATCTATGAAATCATCGGCATCCGTTTCGGCCCGGGCATGCAAAAGCTTGCCGCAGTAATTTTTCTTGTTACCCGAACACTTGGCGATGCCATCAGATTTCTTGCTGCCGGTGTTATTGTGCAGGTGGTCACTGGCTGGTCTTTGCCGCAATCCGTTATGATCATCGGTTTAGTCACGCTTGTCTATACCTTGTCTGGAGGTATCAAGGCCGTCGTCTGGCTTGAAAGCTTCCAGTTTGCCCTGTATCTTCTCGGCGGCATTCTCTCTATCCTCTTCCTGCTTCAGAGCATCAACATGAGTATCCCCGAGATAGTGGCCTCGCTTGCAAACGCCGGCAAACTCAAAGTCATCAATCCGGACCCTCATATTTTGACCAACCCGTTCGCCTTTTTCAGTGCATTTATCGGAGGCATCCTGCTTTCACTCTCATCACATGGGGTTGATCACATGATGGTACAACGCGTGCTCGGCTGCAAAGATCTAGGATCAGCTAAAAAAGCAATGATCGGCAGCGGCATTTTTGTTTTTTTCCAGTTTTCGGTTTTTCTTCTTGTCGGTTCTCTGCTCTCCGTGTTCATGCATGGCGCCCCAATGGAAAGAGACCGTGAATTTGCCTTTTTTATTGTTCACTATCTTCCGACTGGTTTGAAAGGATTATTGATTGCCGGCGTTCTGTCAGCTGCCATGTCTACGCACAGTTCGGCCATCAACGCTCTCGCGTCATCAACAGTAAATGATATTCTCGGCGGAAAAAGCTCTCTAAACTCATCACGCCTGATCAGTCTCGTCTGGGCGATCCTGCTTATCATCATTGCGCTCACGTTTGATGCCGGAGACAAGGCAATTATTATGGTTGGACTTGAAATTGCATCCTTTACCTATGGAGGTCTTCTGGGACTCTTCCTCTTGTCAAAAAGCAAGCGAGCTTTTCACCCGGCAAGTCTTGGTATCGGGCTTGTTGCCAGTATGGGCATCGTCTTTCTCCTGAAATTCCTCGGACTGGCATGGACCTGGTACATCACCGTTTCGGTTTTGGTGAATCTACTGGTCACCACAGGTATTGATCTGACCTTCTTTAAAAAAAAGATTAAATGAGGCATAATGGCTTTATTACGAAAAAAAAACGCTTATTTTCCTTTCAAACAAAGGCAATGGATCGGGCAATAATAGTGCTTCAGCAAAAAAAAAATCCGGTTTATTCCATCTTTAATGCAGGAAGAATGTGGGTTGTATGCAAATTCAACCGGCAACATCAGGCAGAAAATAATCTTGATGCTCCAGAACGTCTGAACCGGTAACGCATCATGCAAAAAAAAGAGAGCGCCGATTTATACCTCGAAAAGGAAAGGTTGCGAACTGAAAATGCGGCTCTCCGCAAAAAGCTTCATGATCTGGAAGAGAGTGCCGTTGCTCTTGAAGCATCAAACAAGACACTTGGCATGGTTGTGGAGGGAACACAGGCCGGATACTGGGACTGGAATATCAAGTCGGGAGAGTTAGACGTCAATGCCGAGTGGGCCTCTATAGTTGGCTATAGCCTTGATGAGCTTCAGCCGTTAACCATCAACACCTGGATAACTCTCTGCCATCCGGAAGATATACCCCTCTCCAACCAACTGATTAAAGATTATTTTACCGGCAGCACAACTCTTTATGAGCTCGAACTCCGAATGCGTCACAAGCTCGGACACTGGGTCTGGGTACTTGACCGGGGAAAAATCTTCGACCGCGACACTGACGGCAACCCGCTTCGAATGGTTGGCTCCCATCAGAATATTACCGCACGAAAAAGCTCGGAACAGGCGCTCGCCAACAGCCGGGCATTTGAGCATCTAGTAACAGACCTCTCCAATCAGTTCATCAGTCTGCCATTTGAGCATATTGATACTATGATTGACAAGACACTCAAGCTCATCGGTGAATTCGTCGAGGCCGACAGAAGCTACGTTTTCCAGTACCGTGGCGATATTCTCCTGATGGACAACACTCATGAATGGTGTGCAGAAGGCGTTGAACCGCAGATCGGTTTACTTAAAGGAATTGAAACCTGCAACTTCCCCTGGTGGATGGAGCAGATCAGAAACAATAGAACCATTCATCTGCCCCGAATTGCCGATATGGGAATTGAGGCGTCGGCTGAAAAAGAGATTCTTGAATCCCAGGATATCAAATCACTCATTGTCATTCCTTTTGTCGCTGAATCACACCCTTTCGGCTATATCGGTTTTGATGCGGTAAAACAAGAACGAGAGTGGAAACCTGAAATCATAGCCATCCTGAAGCTTGCGGGAGGAATCATTGCCAATGCACTGCAACGCAAACAGGTTGAATCTTTTATCCAGGCTGAACTTGATCTTGCCATTACGCTCAACCGCTCTGCGTCTTTCAATGAGACACTGCAAACCTGCCTTCACGCAGCAATCTCTGCTTCGGGGCTGGACTGCGGAGGCATCTACCTGGTCAACAAGCATGACAAGACAATCACCCTTGCCGTTCATGAAAAATTACCGCAATCCTTCATCAATCAGTCAACATCATACAGCTTCGATTCCGAAAATGCCCGCCTGATCCTGAAGGGAAAACCTATCTACCATCAGTTTAAAGCACCTGGGGTGACAAGCAACAAGGCAAGCCGGACCGAACAACTGAAAGCCATTGCCATCCTCCCGATAATCTGCGGCGGAGAGGTCATTGCCAGCCTCAATGTCGCGTCACAAATCCTGACACAAGTACCGGATATTGCCCGAAAAGGACTTGAAACCATCATCGCGCATATCGGATCGGCTATCATGCTGGCTCGATTGGGGAACGAAATTGCTGAAGCAAAAAGCAATCTTGAATCGCTCTTTGACACTATTGACGATTTACTCTTCATTTTTGACACTGAGGGAAAAGTTATTCACACAAATGCCGCTGTCAGAAATAAACTGGGCTACAGTGCGTCAGCAATCATTAACAAACATCTGCTTCACTTTCATCCCGAAGACCAATGGGATATCGCAAAAAAGAATATTGAGGAGATACTTGCCGGAAAGAAATTATCCTGTCTTGTGCCGTTAATAACAAGTTCTGGAACTCTTCTTCCCGTAGAGACAAAAGTGACCAAGGGCCTATGGAACAACAAACCGGTACTGTTCGGAATCAGCCGGGATTTATCGGAGCGGATTGTCTCTGAAAAAAACTTGCGCGAAAGTGAGCAACGGTTCCGGGAACTGACCGAACTCCTCCCGCTCACGCTCTTTGAGACCGACATAAGGGGCGCCGTGACCTATGCCAACACTAAAAGTTTTGAAGTTTTCGGCTACAACAACGCTGGCCTTACCAAGAAGAAAATTTTTGACTACACGACCGCTGAGATCACCAAGAAAAGAGTTTTTGCCATTAATTTCTGTATTCCGCAGGATGCAAAAAAAGCATTGCGCCATTTAGAAGCCATAAAAAAAGGAATTCATATTTCAAAGGAGTATACGGCTCTCAGAAAAGATGAAAGCACCTTCCCCGCACAGGTCTACAGCATGCCAATCATCCAGAACGGTTTGATCAGGGGCATTCGAGGCCTCGTCGTTGACCTTACTGAACTGAAAAAGACAGAATATGCCCAAAGAAGCAATGAAGTTCAAAAAAGGATTGCAGAGGAGTTCAAAGTCCTGATCGACAACATTCCGGGGACTGTCTATCAAATCAATGATAAGGGCAAAGTGACTATCCTCTCAATGATCAATGATATTCTGAATGATTATACCAAAGATGAGTTTGAACATGGACTGTTTGAAACAGGGCTGATCATCCATCCGGAAGATCGGGACAGAGTAGTTGCTTCAAACCAGACACTGAGATCCGCAAAGGCATCCCAAGCCTTTTTTTATCGCATCATCATGCAAAACGGTTCCTTCAGGTGGCTCGAAGACCGAAAAACCTCCGTATTTTCAGCCGACGGCATCTTTACGGGTATCGACGGCATTCTGTTTGACATCACTGAACGCATCATGGCGCAGGAAGAAAAACTGCAACTCGAATCAAATCTCCGCAGAAAACTGCGTCTTGAATCAATCGGAACACTTGCAGGCGGTATTGCACATGATTTCAACAATATCCTCACGTCAATCCTTGGCTATGCTGAAATAGGAATATTCAGCCAGACCACGGATGATCTGGTGCACGGATATTTCAGCGAAATTATCCAGGCCGCTGAACGCGCCAAAAATCTTGTTGCACAAATCCTGACATTCAGCATGGCCCAAGACAACATTCCAGATATTGTCAGCGTTCAGGAAATTATCGATGAAGCACTCAAACTTCTCCGTCCGTCAATACCCTCGACAATCACCATAGAAAAACATCTTGATTACTCCTGCCGCACCATACTTGCCGATCCGTCGCAGATCCATCAGGTCATTATCAATCTCTGTATCAACGCATTTCAGGCAATGGAAAAATCGGGAGGCTTGCTGAGAATTACACTCAAGGAGATTATTCCCGATAGCAGCCTGCTAAAACTGCACCCAAAACTTCATAAAAAATGCTATATACAGCTCATCATTTCCGATAGTGGTACGGGAATTAGTGAGAGCGCCATGGAACGTATATTCGAGCCATTTTTTACAACAAAGTCAGTTGATGCAGGAACCGGACTCGGTCTTTCCGTTGTCCATGGTATTATCGCAAGCTTTAATGGAGAGATTAGCGTCGACAGCATTTTAGAAAAAGGAACCACCTTTAATATTTATCTTCCGGTCGTCAACGAACTAGCCATAGCAAAGCCCTTAATTGAATCCTGTGCAAAAGGATATGGAAACATCCTTTTTATAGATGATGAATCGAAAATACGGGAAATGATGAGGATGATGATCACGAAACTTGGATTCAAGGTAAAGGCAATGAGCTCTCCCTTGCAGGCTCTTGAACTGTTTCGAAAACAGCCTGAACACTTCAACCTTGTCATTACCGATCTGACGATGCCTGAAATGACAGGACTTGAACTTGCCTATGAGATACATAAAACCAGCCCCCAACTCCCAGTTATCCTCATAACCGGCTATGATCAAGATATTGAGCAAACCAAAAGGCTCAATGATTGCGGCATCAGCGGATTCCTGAAAAAACCGGTCAAACTCGCAGAGATGGCGGCAATAATCAATGACGTAATTTTTTCAACGACAGTCTAACCATATCTTTATGAAAATTCTTGTTATAGACGATGACGCTGCGGTCAGAAAATTTATCAGCCTGATACTGCAGAGAAAAAAGCATACTGTTGTAGAGGCTTATAACGGAGTAAATGGCCTCCAGCTTTTGCAGGAGCACCCAGACATTGCAGTGATGATAACTGACCTTATCATGCCCGAAAAGGAGGGCATTGAAACAATTATCGAAGTCCGGCAACAATACCCGTCCATAAAAATCCTGGCAATTTCAGGCGGAGGAAAAGTAAGCCCTGAAAATTACCTCGTTATTGCTGATGCTCTCGGGGCACACACCACACTGAAAAAGCCTTTCAGTGGACAGGAACTGATACAAGCCATTGAAAATCTGTTATAAAAATTACCGACGGTAAAAGAGCGGTTACGGAACGAACTATTCTGGGAGTAAATCATAGTATTGTTCAAGACCCGATTGCTTTTCCTCGCTCTCATTGATGACTTCAAAGGTTTTGTTTTTGGCTTTTTCAGCCCATAACGCAACAACAAGAAGCTCTGCCACATCAGACCGGTTGATCCATCCGCTCCACAACCCGTCTCCGGTATCAACATGAAGCTTATGCTGTAAAGGTTCGCCATCTTTCAAGCCACCAGGCCTGACAATGGTAAAGGAGAGAGAGGGTTGTGAAAATATCTCCCGTACGTGCTCTTCAGCTTCACGTTTTTTGAGCAAGACTCCACCAAAAAGATTCAGTGGATGATACCACCTTGTTACACCCAGAGAGCTGACAAGCCCAAAATGCTTTACTCCAGCTTTGACTGCCTCATCAACAAGCCGCTTAACCCCATCCCGGTCAACATCGGCCGGTGATGATTCCCCTGAATAGGAGCTGGAACCAAGCGCAGACAAAACCGCATCACACCCACTGACGGCACGGGCAATATCAGAAGCACTTTGTATTTTACCCTCAATAATTTCAACACTATCACCAAACAATCGGAAAGCCTTATCCTTCTCCCGTGCAAACACTCTAACCGGCACACCGTAATGCAAAAGCCTTTTCACTACCCATTGCCCGGTTCTTCCTGTTGCTCCAACTACAAGGACTTTTCCGTTGTATACATTTTTGCTTTCCATCATACTCCATTCAGAAAATTAGAAACAACTTATTTTATCACACCACATTACTACATTAACCACTGACGGCTGCAAGAAAGTTTCTTTACAGAACAGAATTTCATTACTTTTTGCTATAGTTAATCTTCCACTCACCGGATAATGTCCCGGGAGAAAGCTTACAGGTCAACCATCATCAGCACCGCCATGAAACAGAAACGGCACGAAGTGGTCACTCTCTTTATTGGTTTGACGCTCTCAATCTCCAACACAGCATCCGCATACGACCAGGAAGCTTTCAACACGCTGAAAAAAGGTGTTTCGGAATGGAATTCCATGCGCCAAGCCAGACCCGGTGAAACGATCGACTTATCGGAAACAGAACTTGGAGATATCAACCTGACCGGAGCTGACCTTAGCAGAACGGTGTTGATCGGGGCAGAACTCAGCGGTTCAACACTCAATATGGCTGACCTGAAAAAATCAAACCTTATGATGGCGTTGATAAAAAAAGCCAATCTCAAAAAAAGTGACCTTTCGGGCGCCTGCCTTGTCAAGGCAAATCTCCAGGGGTCGTTCATGAAAGACGCAAAATTTACGGATGCAAACCTTCAGGATGCTAACCTGAGATGGGCCATGCTGGAAAAAGCTGATTTTTCAAGGGCTAACCTGGCCAACACCACTCTTTTCGAAGCAAATCTTGCGGGAGTAAACCTGAGCGGCGCCAATCTGAATGGAGCACACTTTATTGAACAAGCCAATCTCGACGGAGCAACGCTGTCAAACAATACTATCCTGCCGTCAGGTGAAAGAGCCACTTCACGCTGGAGCGGGCTGCATAATGCAATATTTGTCAGTGAACCGGAAAGCGTACCGATAGCCTATGATATTCCGCTTTCTGTCCAGCCGTCAGCGCGTAAAATAAGTACGGAAGACGTCACCACAGGAACCGCTGAAAGAGCCGTAACCGTCAGGAGGATGAAGCAGGAGGGCACTGCCAGATCCGGTTTTGAAAATGGCTCTCTCAACAATGTTGACATGAGCGGCGCTGATCTACGCAATACCAATTTCCATAAAGCGGAGATGAAATCTGCGCGGCTGAAAGGAGCTAACCTTCAGGGAGCAAACCTTGATCGTGCTTTTCTCAAAGATGCCGACCTCAGTAAGAGCAATCTGTCCAATGCCGTTCTTTACGGAGCAAACCTGAGCGGAGCAAACCTGAGCGGAGCAAATCTGGAGGGAGCATCACTGTTTGAAGCTGATCTTGAAGGTGCAAATCTTGAAGGAGCGAACCTGAAAGGTGCAAACATTATGGACGCCAATTTCAACAACGCAACCTTGTCACAACAGACTACCCTCCCCTCAGGAGAACAGGCATCATCTAGCTGGGCAGGACTTAAAGGAGCCAAATTTGTGAAGATGACTCAAGATTAGCCATATATGTAGCGTCTGTCAGTGCGCTTGTCAGTCAGGCACAACGGCCAAGCAATCACACCACTTCGTTTAATCCAAGAAAGCGCTTGCGATAAACAAGATGATGAAACAGATGGGCTTTACTGATATTAGGGTCGTTGGCTTGAAGGGTGTTTTTTTTGCCTGTCCGGGTAACCACTTCAAGTGTTCCATCCTCATTGACCTTGTCAACTTTCCAGAACTTGTCTACCACATAATGATAGGCCTCTCCATGCTCAAGCGGATAAACCTGCTTCGCTCTCAGGCCTGGACGGCAGGAGCTTTTCGGCTTATGATAGATAATCTTGTCTCCAACTCTGAACTGTACCATCTCGACCTCCTTTCCGGTTAAATGGCCGGAAATTATTGTTAGCTGTTTCTTGTTGTTATTAGTTACAAATAAAAACGCAATAACCAATTTTTTTCTTGGTGCATGAACGCCAATAACCTTCACTCTAAACGGCTAACTGCCTAACCGCCTCAAAATCATGGTATATTCTTTCAAGTCTGACATCGGCTTATTCTTTATATACAAGCACCATTCTACAGGCATATACTTGCCTTCGCCAGTCTTGAATCTCGACTGAAATGTCACGATATCATCATCCTGCCTTAGTCGCTGTAACGTACCTTCCACAAGCACATAATCTTCAGGATGAACCAATAATTCCAGTCCGGTCTCAGAGAGAGCGTTTGATTCATATCCTAAAAAAGTTTCCATTGATCCGGTTATATCAACGAAGCGTTCTGCATGATCAAGAAATGCGTACGCATCAATCAGTGGTTTGTATCGACCAGCACTGCTTCCAACATTGAGATGAACCTGCCTGAACAAGTTATCGATATCCATTCGTGATCGAGAAAATGCCAGCGCATTGCTGAGAGGGGCCAAGGGAAAATCGTTGAAATGCCCACTCAGCAACCATTGGATATCGGCCCCATCATTTTTGAGACGCTCAATCATTTTTTTACCGGGTTTACACCTCCCCTGCAAATAAGGGGTCATTTGTGCCGGATATTTTATTCCGACTACACTGCAAAAAGAGTTGATTGAACCATGTTTTTGCTGAATATATTCCCTGAGCCGTTGGCTAAAACCGAGATTTGATGGCATAATAAAATGGTGTTTGTTGATCAAGGCAATCTAAACCCAAGTCATTCATAAGTTGAAAAACCTAATTCCCTATAGATAACAAGATTACTTTATTATATAACAATATTCTACAAAATACGCGAATATGTAACGGCTATTTACGCTATTTTTATCATTCCTGTTTGCAGATACTATTTCTCAGAAGAATATTGAGCAAAAAAACGCATCGCCAGAATCCCCCCATCCCCGATGCAAATCAGCACCAGATTACTCCTAATCTGCTTGACATTCTTTGATAAAACCAGTTGCTCTGTTTGTCGAAATAATCATCATCTGTTTGAGACGCTTTTCTGCCCTTGATCCACACCCATACCAAGTAAAGCAGATAAAAACCGCCGATAGGCTTAAGCCACCAGATTTGCACCCGAGAGAAGGCAAATACACTCTTTGCCGAATCACATGGCTATATTTGAACCAGAACACCAATTTCAATCACCTGCCCCGCAGGAAGATCATAATATGCCGTTGCGCTGAGAGCATTACGAGACATCAACGCAAAGAGTTTTTTTCGCCATAAGATCATTTTCGACTTGAGGCCGGCAACAATTTTCTCCCGGCTCAGGAAAAAGCTGATCGCCTCAGGCTTGAAATTGAGACCCTGATGATTAGCCAATGCTATGACCTGACGAATATTCGGATACTCCAGAAATCCATAGCGCGCAATAACCTTAAAAAATCCGTCGCCCAGTTTGGTCACTTCAACCTTCTGACTGCTTGGTACCCTAGGCACCCGTTCAGTGCTGAAATGAAACAGCGCTACTTCCGAATGCATAATCTTGTTATGACGGAGATTATGGAGCATGGCAACAGGAACCACGTCAGGATTGGCCGTCAGATAGACGGCCTGACCTTTCACCCGATAGGGTTGCTGCAAAGAGAGACTCTGTATAAACTCTTCTATCGTCAGGGTACGATCCTGCAACTGTTGCAGCAGAAGGCCACGCCCCTGCTTCCAAGTAAGCATAAGGGTAAAAACCACCAGTCCAATCGCCAACGGAAACCATGCCCCTTGCAAGAGCTTGCTCACACTTGCCCCGAAAAAGGATAAATCAACAATTGCAAAAAAACTGACCAGAAGATTGAGAGCAAACTTGTTCCACCGCCAAAGGTCACGAGCAACATAATAGAATAGAATGGTGGAGATAAGCATGGTTGCTGTTACCGCCACACCATAAGCCGCAGCCAGTTTGCTTGATGAACCAAAACCGGCAACAAGACTGATGGTTGCAATCATTAATGACCAGTTAGCCGCCGGCACATAAATCTGTCCGATATGTTTGTCTGATGTATGCGTCACCGTCAAACGAGGCAGGTAGCCAAGCTGAATTGCCTGCTGGGTGAGTGAATAAACACCGGTGATCAGCGCCTGCGAAGCAATAATCGTTGCCAAGGTCGAAAGCAGCACCATTGGAATCATTGCCCAGGAAGGCACAAGTCCATAAAAGGGATTATGAGACTCCTGGGGAAAAGCAAGCAGAAGCGAACCCTGCCCAAAATAGTTCAGGAGCAATGCAGGAAGCACGAGGAACACCCAGGTCAGACGGATAGGACGTCTTCCGAAATGACCCATATCGGCATAAAGCGCTTCCGCACCGGTAACAGAGAGAAAAACCGCCCCCAGCACCATGAAACCCTGAAGATGATTGTTCAAAAGAAAGGAGATACCATACCAAGGCATGATCGCCTGCAATATCTGCGGGTACCGGATAATTTCAGCAAGACCGAGTAATCCTATAACCAGAAACCAGACAAAGATAATCGGCCCAAAAAGAGCTCCGACTCTGGCTGTGCCATGATGCTGAAAGAAAAAAAGAGCGATAAGAACAATAATGGTGACCGGTATGACAAGCTCCTTGAATGCTGGAGCGATAATCTGTAAACCCTCAACAGCGCTGAGAACCGATATGGCAGGAGTAATCATTCCGTCGCCATAGAGCAAGGCTGCTCCGAACAGCCCGATAACCACCAATAGCCATCGTTCGTAACCCTGTTTTTTGCTTTGCGTGATGATCAGTGCCGTAAGGGCAAGAATACCACCCTCCCCGTCATTATCGGCTTTCATGATAAAGGTCAGATATTTCAAACTCACAATCAGGATAAGAGCCCAAACAAGCAGGGAGAGAACACCAAGAACGTTCGCATGTGTGATTGGAATGCCATATTCTCCATGAAAACACTCACGGACAGCATAAAGAGGGCTGGTGCCGATGTCACCGAAAACCACGCCAAGAGCAGCAAGAGAGAGTCCTGCAAGCCGCCTCATGCCAGATTGCCCCGGATGGCTACTTACATCAGACTTTTCCGATAATTTTGACATAATCAACAAATAAATACAATAACCGTATTGGCCAAGAAAAATACATTGGACTAATATAAGACATTAAGTCCTCAATCAAGGCAAACGGCGATTAGAGATGCTTCTGAACACGATAGCCGCGGATCAGCAAAACAAATGTACCCAGCCACCGCCATCAGCCCGACATAATGAATACCTATTCATTATAAAGAATCAAAACATGATGATGAACGCGCTCTTCAAGAATGTACAAAATGGAGGTGCGTCCGATCACGACAGGGCTATATCCTTATAATAATTGAGCAAAAGAGTCTGTAACTCCTTTACAAACAAGGCGTCTAAAGGAAATTTCTTGCTTTGGCATTTTTTTTTATATTAAAGAATGAAACATAACTGAATAGCATAGCGATTTCAATTCATTTTCACCTGTTCCCATTCTTAAGACTCTTTAAGGAACAGCGGATTTAAACCATGAGCGTATGAAGCATGAAAAACAATTTTTTTCCCTGTCGTTTGTTGCAATCCTGATAACCATAGCCCTGTCAACAAGCCAGGCTGGTACACCTCCTTCAGGAATAAGCTCTAAAATCAACCCACAATACAACACTACTGAGGCCGCCATTCCTCCGGTCGTCCTTTCCAATAAGGCTCTCTTTCCTGTTACCGAAGGGAAAGCCTCCTTTTACGCGAATCAGTTTCACGGACGCAAAACAGCAAACGGCGAAACATTCAATATGGATAACCTGACCGCAGCTCATCCTTCGCTGCCATTCGGTACCCGTGTAAGAGTAACCAATCTGCGAAACGGAAAGGATGTCATTGTGCGCATCAACGACCGGGGCCCGTTTGTCAAAGGCAGAATCATTGATTTATCGATAAGCGCAGCAAAAGAGATCGGACTCATAAAAACCGGAACCGCTCGGGTAAAACTCGAAGCACTCAGCGCAGCCCAATTGGCTTCAATCGCCGGCTGATAATCTGAAATACAAAAACAGTCAATACTCTTTGCAGTAACTCTTTCTGCCGCACAGAACCAAGACACCCCCATGTGCGGCAGTTGCAGAGGAACGTCCTCAATCTCGCCACTCTCCCTGGCATAAGATGATATGGCCTAAAATATCTGCACGATGCCAACTTGATTAACGACGGAATAAATTGCCACACTAAAGTTTTCTTTGTCGCGAATCATAAGCTCCGTCAAGAGCGAAAAAGAGATGCACCCATGACAAGTGATCTCTTTTACATAAAATCCGCTGAAGGTCGAACAGTAATTCCTCAAAACATCGAACACTTTTTGCCCGAAGCGTAAACGGTATTATCGATGTTTCCCGGAATAAGTGCCTATTCGCTTATAAGGCTCACGTTAACCGGGTCAGGTTCGTTACAGGCAGAGAAATCAACTGGAGGGGAAAATGGTTAATGTGCTGCCCCCCCCTGGATGTTGACCATGCAATGGAAATAGCATTCACGGACAGCCATATAAACGGGAAAGGCATAATTCTGTACGGTCACAGTTGTGGGCTGGTATTAATAATAGTGACGGACGGCGAAAGACTAAAGACTGGCAGGATACAAAAAAAAAGCCCTTCGGTATTAGCGAAGGGCTTTTTTATAAAAACTCGGCGACGACCTACTCTCCCGCTTTTAGGCAGTACCATCGGCTCTCCAGGGCTTAACTACTCTGTTCGGAATGGGAAGAGGTGATCACCTGGGAAAAAG
>CAJAOR010000174.1 GCA_903942355.1 uncultured Chlorobiaceae bacterium
CCCTGTCTTTAGTCGGTTATGAGCTCCTGCAAGTGGCTTCATTTGCGATAACGACACTTATCACATGAACACAGCCATGAGCATCTCCATTTTTTACTCAAAATTTCGATTTTTGTGGCTATCATGAATTATTCAGGTTAAGCAAGATTTTTTTGATGTGCTCACTTTAATTCGGGAAAAGCATCCAAGTTCACAGGTTATGCTTTTAACGAATGGGAAGTCATTTTCTGATTTTGAGTTTACAAAGAAGTTTGTGTCAGTCAGGCCACGTAACTTTATTAGTTGCGTATCATTGCATAGCGATGTTGATGAAGAACATGATAGAATAGTAGGTGTTAAAAACAGTTTTTATAAGACGATAAAGGGATTACACAATCTTGCTCGGTTTCGCGAAACGATAGAGATACGAGTTGTAGTGAGCAGGCTTAATGCTCAATATCTTGAATCAATCGCAACGTTCATTTACCGGAACTTCCCTTTTGTATACCACTGCGTATTTATGGGAATGGAGATAACAGGACTAGCTATCGATAATTACAAAGAGATTTGGATTGATCCTTATGTTTACCGTGATCAACTCTCAAGTGCCGTAAACGTGCTGAGCCGAGGGGGTATAAACGTATCAGTCTACAATCTTCCGCTTTGTCTCATAAATAAGGACATATGGGGATTTGCCAGACAGTCCATTTCTGGATGGAAAAACGAGTATCTGTCAGCTTGTGGGAGTTGTAAAGTGAAGGATTTGTGTAGCGGCGTTTTTACTACGTCAGGACTGCATCAAAGTCCTTATATCAAAGCTCAAGATTAACAAGCTGGAGGATCATGCACAACAGGTTAAAGGGCTCAATATCTTCGATTCTATAGGTGAGGCTACTTTGGCGAAGCGTTGCTGATCAGGCCGGTTAGTGCACGGTATATGCACCAAAAGGAGATAAAGACCCATGAAAAAGAAATTCCCTGATTTCAAGAGTGACGCCGAAGCAGAAGCCTTCGTTGAGAGGCATAACTCCGTTAATCAATAGCTAATGTTAAAATGATCTTGTATAGTTTTAGGGTGATCTGTATAAACTGAGATTATAAATAGGAATATTTTTTTATATATCATTTTCAATAAATCACTTAACTGGTTTACTGCAATAATTTCGAAGTTGTCTATACAGAAAGAAACAGTCTGCTTTTTCCGAATTTTGCAGATAGGTATAAACACTGTTAGGCGCGGAGACTATCAGCAATGGCAAGCACAGAAGCATCATCTCTCATCATTACGGCGCTAGGCGGAGCACTGGGAGCACTTATTCTGAGAAGCTCAATAAAACTTCTAGGTGCACTTTTGGCTCGTCGAACACCTATTGCAATTTATGAATGTGCGTGCCCTGAAAGGTTAGCACTTGGCGATCTTCATCACAGTTGGGGGCATGAAGTGACCGATTCCTCAGCCAAGAGCGGGAAAGCATGGGAATATAATCTACAATTTATTTACCGGCCTGGCGAGCAGGTAACAGGAGAGCACACTATTTTTGGGCCATACATCAATGACTTTGGAAAGCCCGGGTTTTATCGAGTAAGTTACAGAATTTGCGGAAGGGGCTTTCCAAAGACCGAGGAACCCGTAATTTCTCTCGATATCGTGCAGGCAAGATTCGGAACCGACCAAGTTCTGCGTCTGCTCGGACAGAGAGTCATTAGAGCAAAGGAATTATCCGGCGAATACCAGGATTTCGACATCGTGTGTCACGCCCCTGGAACAGGAGTCTATGAGTATCGTTGCGCAGTCATTCCGAAAGGAGTGGCCTTAGACAAACGCACAATTCGCTTTGATAGGATTAGCGTCTTTTCACACCCTTCAATATGGGAGGCTCTCTGAAACGATATCGCTTCCTAACCAGCTAAATTCAGCTGACATACTGCATAGGTGGCTGATTTTTGATGTTAATCCATAAATATTGTTGCTACGATAATTCCGCTTCTTGCCACTCTCCCACCTCACAAGACCATGCACGGCCAGCATGGCACTGCAAAAGTATGACTGTGTGGGCTGTTGCTAAACTGCAGAGTGCTGTTCAAGATTTGCTGATGTTATTTTGGGATCTCGTTGGTTTTGTATCGTTTCAGGTAATCAGGAGGTGGCAAGGTTGGTGAGGTAATTCTTGATTGAGTCGTTTTTGCCAAGGCGGAGCTTTTGATGCAATCTGAAACGGGCGGTTTCCATGCCTCTTGTTGCTATGCAGGCTGTTCGTGCAATCTCTTCATTATTATAATCGAGCTTGATGAGCAGGCAGATCCTGAGTTCTCGGTTATCGAGGTTTGGATGGTTTTTTTCAAGGATGGAGAGAAAGTGTGCGTCTGTTTCTGTGAGTTCGATCTTGACCCTCTTTGCCAGAGCGGCAGTGTCAAGGAGGCGTTGACAAATGGCGGCCATCGCTTTTTTGGGTCTGGGCTTGATAGTAAGGGCGTGGATCTGGTCAAGAAGCGTTTGCAGGAGAAGCTCATTGGCGGGGTTCAGTGTTGCTGCCCTGCTCAGTTCCCGTTCATTTGCTGCGATTGTTGCTTTGAGATCGGCTACAATCTTTTGTTGTTCCGGGGTTAACATTCTGCTCTCTTGTCTGGAGGTTTTCACATGGCAATCAATCTCGCAATTTATTAATGCAGAACAACACGCGTTGACGTGAGCCAACGAACTTGCAGTCTCGGCTCAAAACGCTTGTCAGTGTTCCATCCTTTTCTGAAAAGACCCGCTGATTTTATTGGTTTACTTCCTTTTCGGTAATGCCAAGTTTATCGAAGTTGAGGCTATTTAATACCGGCTTCATTTAGCTTCCGGTATTCATCACAGCCACCTTGATCGCCGTTATCGCAAGCTTTTCCAAACCATTCTTTTGCGACCTTTTTGTTCTGTCGGACACCTTGGCCATTGTGATACATTACACCGAGATTGAATTGTGCCGATGCCAAACCTTGTGATGCAGCAAGCCGAAACCACCTCATCGCTTCCGGATAGCTTTGTCTGACACTTACTCCATTCATGTATACAACACCAAGATTGAACTGTGCATACGAGAGGCCTTTTGCGGCATCTTTTTTCCATACTGCAATCCTTGACGCAGAGACTGAATCACTGTACTGAGGGATATAATTTGAAGAAAATCCACAATTATTCTCTTTCGATGAAGCAGAAAAGTGTCCATGCTTGAAATAGGTAGCACTCACAAGACTGTCAAGAATAGCTGAAACCGATAACTCCTTTTTCTGAACTGAACCTTCTCTTCCTGAATCGCCCTGGCCGCAAATGCTGCTATCACCCCCCGTGAAAACAATGAGTTTCTGGCCTGGAGTAAGGTCAATGTCTTTCAAGTTATTCCAGGCAATAAGCTGACTGATATAGATATGATAGAGCCTTGCAATCGAGCCAATTGTTTCACCCTGCTGAACAATATGAAATTTTTGTGTCTGTCCTGAGGCACCTTGAGACACGGAATCAGAATTTAGACTTTCAACTCTTGCAGCAATTAGTCTAACAGGCATTAAGCTTCCCATCAGTATAGCTATAACTGCTACTATGATATAGTGGTTTGAGCGGAATATTGGCATGAACGGCGGCAGCGTTGGGTTATTGGTTTAGGGGAAAGGTAATGGAAAAAGTTGGAATGCGAGTGCGGTTTTTGCAGCGGGTTAACGGGCGGCATAGGGCTTTAGGCGATTGGGTGTTATTGGATAGGGAGCAGCAACGAAAGCGGCGGCGCTTTTTGGGAAAGGTAACGTATTTTTTGGGAATGCGGGAGGGGATTTTGCGGCTAGGAGATGGAGTAGCGACAAAGCACGGCGCTATTGCGCATTAACAGACACCGGTGTTTCAATATTCGAGATTGTATTGAGCACTTTGCATTTTCCTGCTGGGCGGCAAGGCGATACCATTTGATCGCTTCTTCATAATCTTGCCTGACTCCACGGACATTGTCGTACATCACCACGGAATTGAATTGAGTATTGGTAAAGCCCTCCTGAGCTGCAAGACGAAACCTTAGGGAGGGGTGTGTGGGCGGAGTGGGGACGTTGGGTTGTTGGATGAGCTAAGTGATAGCGATTTTCTGAACGGTATCGTAAAAAACTGCAAGGCAAGGTAGGTTTTAAGTATTGTAAAAAAGTCGGCGAATGGTAGGATTATGTTATAGTATATTCTTTTAATAATTGATCAATGTTTTGACTTTTGTGTTTTCAATTCTGAAAAGTCTTGTAAGGTGTTAAAGAGGTACGTATAGAAATGCTCCAGTTACTTGATAATGTAGATACCGTTCGCAAAGCGGTCAGGCTAAATATAGACCTTGGTCGGAAATCCGAACTTGGGCAGTTTATGACATCTTCAACGGTTGCCCGTTTCATGGCATCGTTGTTTTCGCCGTCAACCCTGCACACCTCGCATCTTTTAGACGCAGGCGCAGGCATAGGCTCACTCTTTTGTGCATTCTTGGATCGAGTTACATCTGGCAGTCTTCCGTTTAAACATGTTCAAGTTTCTGCCTTTGAAATTGACATGAATTTGAGGAAGCATTTGTCGCAAAATCTGACCAATTATCAAGGGGTGCTTGCTTTAGATGTTTCTGTATCGCCCGATGATTTTATTGAAGCGGCGGTAAAGCTCATTCAGAAAAAAGAGATGCGGTATACTCATGCTATTTTGAATCCGCCGTACAAGAAAATTAGCAGCGCTTCGCAGCATCGTTCGTTGCTTCGTCAGGTTGGCATCGAGACAGTCAATCTCTATTCTGCCTTCGTTGCGTTGAGCATTGAACTTATGGCGATCGGAGGGGAAATTGTCGCCATCATTCCCCGCAGCTTTTGCAATGGCCCTTATTATCGGCCCTTCCGTGATCTTATTTTTTCTAAGACAGCCATTAAGCGTATCCATCTTTTTGAATCCCGTAATCGCGCTTTCAAGGATGATGATGTTTTACAGGAAAACATCATCATCGTTCTTGAACGTGGAGCCAAGCAAGGAGAGGTGATGGTTTCCACTTCGACAGACGAGAGTTGCCGGGATATGGAAGCCTATCTTTATCCGTTTGATCGTATCGTTCTCTCTGATGATCCAGAGCGCTTTATTCACGTTCCGACGACACCCGACCATAACCAGATCGAATTTTCGCCCTTTGTTCGCTCTTCCCTTTCTGACCTGGCTCTTACAGTTTCAACGGGGCCGGTTGTTGATTTCAGGCTTAAGGAGCATTTGCGCCCAATGCCGGACAGCGGCACGGTTCCCCTTCTTTATCCGTGCCATTTTGCAGGACAGTCGATTCTTTGGCCTAAACTTGAAGCAAAGAAACCGAACGCAATTGAGTTGAATGATGAAACCAGAAAATGGCTTTATCCGAACGGTTGTTATGTGGTTGTCAGACGTTTTTCTTCCAAGGAGGAAAAACGTCGCATTGTTGCCAGTGTTGTTTATCCTCAGGATTTTGAGACTCCCCTACTCGCTTTTGAAAACCACTTGAACGTTTTTCATTGCGGCAAAAAAGGGCTACATGAAAGCCTTGCGCGTGGGCTATCCGTGTTCTTGAATTCAACGGCGGTTGACGATCAATTTCGCCGTTTTAGCGGACATACACAGGTCAATGCTACCGACCTACGCCTTTTAAAATATCCGACCCGTGAGGTATTAATCCGCCTTGCTTTATGGGCAAAAAATCAAACGATCCTCACACAGGAAAAAATCGACCAACAAATTGAAAGCATCGTATGGAACAAATCGACCACCTAAAATCCGCGCTTTTAATCCTTGAGTATTTGGATCTCCCGCGGGCGCAGAGAAACGAACGATCGGCGTTTTGCTTGTTGGCCCTTCTCAATCTGACCCCTGATAAAACATGGACACTGGCGGAAAGTCCTCTCATGGGCATAACTCCCATGATGGATTTCTGCCGTGAACACTACGGCAAAAATTATGCGCCGAACACGCGCGAAACCTTCCGGCGTCAGACCATCCATCAGTTTCGTGATGCAGGCATAGTAACTTATAATCCCGATCAACCGGATCGACCTGTTAACAGTCCCGCGGCTGTCTATCAGATTTCTTCTGAAGCGCTTACGCTTTTAAAAACTTACGGCACTCCATTATGGGATAGTGCCTTGGCTCATTACCATTCCATCCAAGAATCGCTTGTTGCAAAGTATGCCAAAGCACGAAACCAGAAGCTTGTTCCTATCCAGATTGCCGACGGCCTAAAAATCGAGATAAGCCCCGGCGTACACAGCGATCTTATTAAGGCGATTGTTGACGATTTTGCGCCGCGTTATGCCCCTGACGGGGTTTTAATCTATATCGGGGACACTGGCGAAAAATGGGGATATTTTGACCTAACCTGATCGATAAGTAATAAAAAAAGCCCTCAACTTATAGGATAAAGTGTTATATTAAAATGGGTAACGTCGAAATTACCACCCAATAGAACACAACCAAATAGGTAGAGAGCTTCATGGCAAAAGATACACGG
>CAJAOR010000175.1 GCA_903942355.1 uncultured Chlorobiaceae bacterium
ACTCTGTGGTGTGACTATATTCGGCTGAAGGGGTTGCATAAATATCGTGTCTTATTTATTGACTTAAGCACCAATAATATAAGCAATTACGATATTTATAGCCCCCTTTTTTTATTGCTTTGATGAATAATTCAGGTTATAAAATACAACTGATTTTTATTTTTAACAGCTCTCTGGTGGTTATTACCGTATTTAATTTTATAATCCTTTCTTGCAGCACAAAAGAACAGCAGGTACTTGATTTTAAAACCAAAATTATTGGGGAAATATGAAAGCAATCATTCCTGTTGCAGGAGTAGGCACCCGTTTACGTCCTCACACTTTTTCTCATCCCAAAGTATTGCTGAATGTAGCCGGGAAACCTATTATCGGCCATATTATGGACAAGCTTATTGCTGCGGGCATCGATGAAGCTATCGTCATTGTCGGCTATATGGGAGATATGGTTGAAGAGTGGCTGACAAAGAATTACAGCATCAAGTTCACCTTTGTCACCCAGACCGAACTCCTTGGACTTGCCCATGCCATCTGGATGTGCAAGCCTTACATTATTGAGAATGAGCCGTTGTTCATTATTCTTGGTGACACCATTTTTGATGTTGATCTTAAACCGGTACTGAGCAGCCCCTGTTCTACCCTTGGAGTAAAGGAGGTCGAAGACCCGAGGCGATTCGGCGTTGCGGTAACCGATGGCGCGAGAATATTGAAACTGGTGGAAAAACCCGACACGCTTGTGAGTAATCTTGCCATTGTCGGCCTTTATTTTCTGCTGCAGGCCGGGCCGCTTTTTGCAAGTATCGATCGCCTGATAAAGAATGATATTAAAACAAAGGGGGAATACCAGCTTACCGATGCCCTGCAATCCATGATTGAAGAGGGCGAAACCTTCACCACCTTCCCGGTTCAAGGCTGGTATGACTGCGGCAAGCCTGAAACACTGCTCGCCACCAACGAGATTCTCCTGAAAAACAACGTCTCCACAAAATCATATCCCGGCTGCATTATCAATGATCCCGTCTTTATAGCCGATAGTGCTGTTCTTGAAAACTCTATTATCGGTCCCTATACCACCATAGGTGAACAGGCCGTCATTACAAACGTAATTTCGAGAAATTCCATTATCGGTTATAACGCAAGGGTTGCCCATATCATGCTTGATCATTCAATCATCGGCAACCATGCCTTTATTACCGGTATCTTCCAGCAAATGAATGTTGGCGATTACTCGGAGATACGGGTTGGATAAGAGATTTTTTGCATAGAAGGGGGCGAATGGTTACATTTTAGCTTTATTTTCTCATCGACATCCCCATTACCTATGGACACGGTGTCGCAAGCTCTCAGCAGGGGTTGTGTCCCCGAGCTTGCCGGAAGTTTTTCCGTGTCCAGGTCATCTTTTTTTGCCGTCCTCTCACCGAAAAAGCTCTCCATTCGTTTGCGTTATTTTTTTTGTTGCTTTGAATTGTTTAACCAAAACCTTTTTAGAATATGTCACAAACAAGGTATTTCTTTACCTCAGAATCCGTTTCAGAAGGACACCCGGACAAGGTTGCCGATCAGATTTCCGATGCTGTACTTGATGATTTTCTTCGCCAGGACCCAAGCTCACGTGTTGCTTGTGAAACCTTTGTTACGACCGGTCAGGTGATTGTTGGCGGTGAAGTTACCACAAAGGGAATTGTTGATATCCAGAAAATAGCCCGTAAGGTCATAAGCGAAATCGGCTACACCAAGGGCGAATACATGTTTGAAGCAAACTCTTGCGGCGTGCTTTCAGCGCTTCACAGCCAGTCACCCGATATCAACCGCGGTGTTGACCGTAAGGAAGAGATTGCTGACGAGTTCGACCGTGTCGGAGCAGGCGACCAGGGCATGATGTTCGGCTATGCTTGCACGGAAACCCCTGAACTGATGCCTGCAGCACTCCAGTTTGCCCAGCAGCTGGTCAAGAAGCTTGCCGAAATCCGCAAGGAAGGCAAAATCATGACCTACCTCCGCCCTGATGCCAAGAGCCAGGTAACCCTTGAATACGAAAACGAAAAAGTAATCCGCGTTGATGCGGTTGTTGTTTCAACCCAGCACGATCCGGAGCCTGTTGGTGTCAGTGAAGCCGCATGGCAGGAAGTGATCAAGCATGACATCATTGAAAATGTTGTCAAGAAGGTGATCCCCGCCAACCTGATTGATGCAAGCACCAAGTTTCATATCAACCCGACCGGACGCTTTGTTATCGGTGGACCGCATGGTGATACCGGCCTGACCGGACGCAAAATTATTGTCGATACCTACGGCGGTGCAGCTCCCCATGGCGGCGGTGCATTCAGCGGCAAGGATCCTTCCAAGGTTGACCGCAGTGCAGCATACGCAGCACGTCACGTAGCAAAGAATATTGTTGCGGCAGGTCTTGCCGACAAATGCACCGTTCAGGTCTCCTATGCCATCGGTGTTGCCCGTCCGGTATCGATTTATATCAATACGCACGACACGGCAAAACAGGGCCTCAACGATGCCCAGATCCAGGAAAAAGCTGAAGTGATTTTCGATCTTCGTCCGGCGGCCATCATCAAGCGTTTCAGCCTCGACAAACCTCAGGGCTGGAGCTACCAGGAGACCGCAGCCTACGGCCATTTCGGTCGTGCTAACTTCCCTTGGGAAAAAACTGAAGAGGTTGCCCAGCTGAAAAAAGCCTTCAACCTTGCATGAACCATCGAAACCTATTCAAAACAAGATCGAAAATATGACAACAGTCGCAGAAATGCTTGATTATAAAGTAGCGGATCTCTCGCTTGCAGAATGGGGACGCAAGGAGATTGATATTGCTGAAAAAGAGATGCCTGGCCTTATGGCTACAAGGCGCAAATATGCGGGCAAATACCCGCTGAAAGGTGCCCGTATTGCCGGATCATTGCATATGACCATCCAGACGGCCGTCCTGATTGAAACCCTTGTGGAACTCGGAGCCGAGGTTCGCTGGGCAAGCTGCAACATCTTTTCGACCCAGGATCATGCAGCCGCAGCCATTGCAGAAACCGGTGTCCCGGTTTTTGCATGGAAAGGCGAAACGTTGGAAGAGTACTGGTGGTGTACCCGCCAGATTCTCCAGTTTGAAGGCGGAAAAGGACCGAACCTCATCGTCGATGATGGCGGAGACGCAACCCTTATGATCATTCTCGGTTACAAAATCGAGAATAATCCTGAACTGCTCGAAAAGACTCCCGGCAATCTGGAAGAAAAAGCTCTTTATCAGCAGTTCAAAGAGGTCTTTGCTGAGGACAGCCAGCGCTGGCACAAGGTTGCTGCAGAAATGAAGGGCGTATCGGAAGAGACCACCACCGGTGTTCACCGCCTCTACCAGATGATGGAAAAAGGCGAACTGCTCTTCCCTGCCATCAATGTCAACGACTCGGTCACCAAGTCAAAGTTCGACAATCTCTACGGATGCCGTGAGTCACTGGCTGACGGTATCAAGCGTGCAACTGACGTTATGGTTGCAGGCAAGGTTGTTGTGGTGCTCGGTTACGGCGATGTAGGCAAAGGATCAGCCCGTTCAATGCGCGCTTACGGCGCCAGGGTGATTGTGACCGAAATTGACCCGATCTGCGCACTGCAGGCGGCAATGGAGGGCTACGAAGTCTCGACCATGGATGAGGCTGTCAGGGAAGGAAACATTTTTGTGACCACAACCGGCAACAAGGATGTCATCACCCTTGAGCACATGAAGCAGATGAAAGATGAAGCCATTGTCTGCAACATCGGTCATTTCGACAACGAAATCCAGGTTGAGCAGCTTTATGCCTATGCGGGAGCAAAAAGACTCAACATCAAGCCACAGGTCGACAAGTATACCTTTGAGAATGGCAACTGCATCTATCTGCTTGCAGAAGGACGCCTTGTCAATCTTGGATGCGCAACCGGCCACCCTTCGTTTGTGATGAGCAACTCCTTCACCAACCAGACGCTGGCGCAAATCGAACTCTGGACCAAAGAGTATGCCATCGGTGTTTACCGGCTGCCGAAAGCGCTTGATGAAGAGGTTGCAAGACTCCACCTTGAACAACTCGGTGTAAAACTCACCAGGCTTTCAGACGAGCAGGCTGAGTATATCGGTGTTCCATTGGATGGACCTTACAAGCCAGAACATTACCGCTATTGAGAGCAAGAGTACGCTCTACACAGAAAAGGCAACCTTTGCGGGTTGCCTTTTCTCGTTTATGCTTGAAATACTGAGAGGGGCTGGGGCGGCAGGATTCGAACCTGCGGATGTCGGCTCCAAAGGCCGATGCCTTACCACTTGGCGACGCCCCAATTGAGCACTGGTTAGCTGATATAATCGTAACCGGTGCCGAATATACGTACAATAAGAGAAACTCACAACCGCTGACCCCTGATAATGCAGGAATGCATCCTTTTGCTAATAACCGATACTGTTATAACAGCATACAGAATCAGTTTGGGGATTATCCCCTGCCTTACGCATTTGTCTGATTTATAGGGTATCTTCTGCGTCACAACGGCAACATTATCAACAACCTCTTTTGCGATGGTCAAAATCAAAATCTGCGGGATAACCCGATTGTCGGATGCCCTTGATGCCTGTCATGCCGGTGCTGATGCGGTTGGCTTCAACTTCAGCAGCTTGAGTCCCCGAAGTATCGCTCCTGAACAGGCCAGAATGATTATCGAAAAACTGCCGCCGTTTGTTGAATCGGCCGGCATCTTCGTTGATCAGTCACCCGATGAAATCAATGCCATCTGCCGCTTCTGCAAGCTTCAGATTGCGCAACTGCACAGCGAACGATACACTGCCAGTCAGGCACAAGCCATTACCCATGCAAAAGTGATAAAAGTTTTTCGCCCTGAAGAAAATTTTGCGGTGGAGGAGGTTTTTGCGTTTGCAAAAAAAAGCGGCGTCAATGCATTCCTCTTTGATGCTTACCGGCCCGACATGGCAGGCGGAACAGGAGAGTCTATCGGCGCCTCTCTTGCAACCCGTATCTTTAGTGAGCTCGGAGACTCCTGCTATGCCATACTGGCCGGTGGGCTGAACGCAACCAACATCGGCGAAGCAATACACCGTATCCGACCCTATGGAGTCGATACCGCAAGCGGCGTCGAAAGCGCTCCCGGCATCAAGGATCCCGGGAAAATCCGCTCCTTTATCCAGGCCGTACGCCAAACAGGCTATTAGCGGCCGACAGAAGCTATCTGTTGAAGAATAAGCTCCGAGGCGATGTCAGGCAACTCAACCGTGATCAGGTGTCCGCATTTCGGCACTTCAACATAACTCCCCTTGCCGGTAAGCTCAACCAGCTTTTTTGTATTCTTGCAGGTCATGATTGCATCACCCTGCCCGGCAACAAAAAGAATAGGGGCATCAGCCGACTTGACCATGTCAGGCACTGAATCGGTAGTTTCATAGGCTGTTATCTGGCTGGTCGTCTGCGCGATGGCATCCGGTGCACAAAGACCGAGACTGCTAAAGGCTATAAGAATATCATGATGCGGAACCGGATTCTTCGCAAGGACAAGCCTGGCATAAACATAGGCCGGAAACCACCAGGTCAGTTTTCGCAAGAGATTATTGAAAACAAACGTAATGATATTGGTGGAAACTGCCTTGATGAACGCATTGTTCGGGAGCAGACCGAAATTGAAAAAGGTCATCGACCGAATAAGACCGGGATTTGAACGGGCATAATCGAGCGCCACGAAAGGTCCGAATGAAAATGCAGCAATATGGAACTGGCTTAGCTCAAGCTTGCTGACAAGTTCACGCAGGTCATGTGCAAAAAAATCGATATGGTAGTGATTATTTGGATCGTTGTCTGACCATCCATGACCGCGCATGTCGTAGGCTATGGTTCGGACCCCTTTTTCGTTGAGATACTTGATAACATGATGCCACCACATCCACCAGCAATCCCATCCATGGATCAGCACAATGGTCTCTTTGGCATCCCTGGGGCCGGAATCGTGATAGTGATGAACAATACCGTTCAGCTCTATAAAGCAACTGTCCTTCATTAATGAAAGCTCGTATGTTGCTCGTGTTGCGGCGGCAACGTCCCCCGATGCTTGAAGATCGAGTTGCTGCTCGCGATAACGGACAAATTTTGGTGTTGGGGATGACGCTGGGTATGCCATAACACGTATCAGCTGAATGGTGAGTTGAGATATGGTCTCATATGTAACTAAATATAAGAAAAAAATTACCTTGCCCGGAAAAAAACAGGTGGCTGCCAGAGCGTACCGAGATATTACTTTGTCAGGGCAGGAGCATTCCCCCGAATAAAAATCTTTTCGCATTCACGCCGGATAATTTCCTGCTGTTCCAAAATCAGCTCCGGGTCAACCGTAAAATGGTTAAGAAGCAGTGAAAAAATCTGGATGGATGTTTCAAATTTTTCGGTAACCACAACATCGGCGCCAGCCTTGTAAAGTGCGGCAACATCATCAAGCGTTCTTGCCCTGACAATGATGAACGCCTTTTTATTGATTTCGCGAATCATCGCAATACTTTTGCTGATTGCGGTCGTATCTGAAATGCCGAGCACAACCGCACGGGCATGATCAATGCCGGCACGGATCAGTGCCCTTTTTTCTGTGCAATCGCCATAAAAAATAGGCTCACCCTTTTTTCTCATGACTTTTACCATCTCCCGCTCTATTTCCAGCACGGAATAGGAGATATTGGTAGCATGAAGCACTGCGGCTACATTCTGGCCGTTGATGCCAAAGCCGATAATTGCCGCATGAATCTCCCCCGCACAGATGACCGTACTGTCAAGAGGACGACCGGCCGGGGTAGAGGGCTCCCTTGAAACAAGAGGAATAAAACCGAGCGCCGGCGCTACCTGGTCGGCAAACTTCGGGGCAATGGCGATCATGGCTGGAGTAACCATCATGGTCACAACGATGATGACAAGCATGGCCTGAAAAACATCATGACTGATAACACTGTTCTTCAGGCCACTCTCTGCCAGCACAAAGGAGAACTCCCCGATCTGTGCAAGCGCCATACCGGCCATCATGCTGACTCTGAGAGAGTTGCCCAGAGAGAGCGAAACCCCCGCAACAATAAGCCCTTTGACCAGAAGAACCACGAGGGCGATAGAGACATAAAGAGGGAGATTGACCATCTTGACATCAAGCATCAGCCCGACGGATATAAAAAAAATACTGCTGAACACCTCCCGGAAGGGATCAATGGTCTTGCTAATCTGATGACTTTCATCGGTACTTGCAATCACCATACCGGCAACAAATGAACCTAGGGCAAGAGACAAGCCAACCAGAGAGGTCAGATAAGCTGCACCGAAACAAATCACCAGCGCCCCGATAACCAGAACCTCCCTGGCTTTGAGGGATGCAATCATACGAACTATTTTCGGCATAAGAAGCCTGAAGCCGATAAAAATCACGGAAGCAAACAGCCCGATAAGCGCAATTTTTTGAAACACCATGGTAAAAGAGGGTACGGCCATGGGATTTAAAAAATTAATGCCAATCATCAGGGGAACAACCGCAATATCCTGGAAAATCAGGATACCCAAAGCAATGCGACCATAGGGCAAAGCCAGTTCATCGCGGTCAACCAAAATTTTCAGGCATATTGCCGTACTGCTGACCGAAAAAACAAATCCGAGAAACACCGCTGCTGAAAGGGTGATACCCCGTCCTATGGCAAGCATAAACCCGTAGGAAAGAAAACTGATGGCAAGGCCGGTAGCAAGCATCTGGACAACACCGCCAACGAGCACAATTTTTTTCAGTTTTTTAAGGTCAGCAAGCGAAAACTCGAGGCCTATGGTAAACAAAAGGAGAACAACACCAAGTTCGGCAAGCGTTGAAATCATTTTTTGATCATAGACCGCGCCGATACCGGAGGGACCAAAAAGGATACCCGTAAAAATAAGCCCGATAACCGGAGGAATCTTCAGCCGCTGGAAAATCAGAATAATGGCAACTGCCAGTGCCCCGATAAGCACCAGTTCACCGAGAAAATCAAATTCATGCATAAAAAGAATACGTTATCATGCAGAAAGCAACAATTAACAGGCAGAGAAACCTCGCTTATGGTAGATAACTCTATTATAATTAAATATATACCCGTTTGATAATTCTGTACAGCACAAATTTTCTGTTTGAAGATGACAAATAATTACGTTAAACTTGGAACAGAAATCAGTCAGTGGTTGACTGATCGCCATTCAGGTAATTTGTGCTTTGGTTACCCAGGTGGTATCTCTTCCTATCAATGCACATGCATACTGAGACTAACAATGAATATTTACGTTGGAAATTTGGCTTACACTGTTACTGAAGATGATCTTCGTGATGCCTTCTCCGAATTCGGGCAGGTAGATAGCGCAAGCATCATAAACGACAAGTTTTCAGGCCGTTCCAAAGGGTTTGGATTTGTTGACATGCCTAACGACAGTGAAGCTCGTGAAGCCATCGAATCAATGAATGAAAAGGATTTGAACGGACGCACCATAAAGGTAAACGAAGCGAAGCCACGCGAAGAAAGGCCAGTAAGAAGGGATCGCTACTAAGCCTTAAGCTTTCAAGCTATTTTTTCCCGTCAGCCAGACAGAATGCAAGTTCGGTCTGGCTTTTTTTATGGACGGATTTTTTTTAACCCTTGTAACCCTGCAACCATTATGCCCGTACAAGTCATCTACATAACAGCCGCGATGCTCTTTGTGGCCGTACTTCCCCTGCCTGACGACTTTTACTCCATGCTGAGAATTGTTGCCGCAGGCACCTTTGCCTGGGGAGCCTACAGAAACTTCGGAAAGAAACTGTTCCTGCTTCCCCTGGCATATACCATGCTGGCCATAATTTTCAACCCGGTCATGGAAATCAACCTTGCAAAAGTGATAGCAATCCCGATTGACCTTCTTGCGGCTGCACTCCTGCTCTCAACAAAAAAACACTTTGCAGAATAACTTACGATGAGTCAGCGAGAAGCAAAAAGAAACACCGATATCATTGACTAGACCTGAACGTACTGCGAAGCCTTTGCACCGCAGATAGGGCAGTTTGCAGGCGGATTGCCGAGCTCGATATGACCGCAGAATGGACAGAGCCAGACCTCGGTTACCATATCCTGCCCGTTACGTACCGCTTCCAGTGCTTTTTTATACAGTTCGGCATGAACCTGTTCAGCCTTGAGCGCATAGGCAAACATCCGCTTTGCCGGGTGCTTGTCTGCTTCAGCCTGCGCCAGCATCGGCGGATACATTTCGGTATGCTCAAATGTTTCACCACCAATTGCTGCCTCCAGATTTTCGGCAGTTGAGCCTACTCCGCCGAGAGCCTCAAAATGGCCTTCAGCATGGATACGTTCAGCCTGTGCGGTTGTACGAAACAGCTTTGCAACATTAGCAAAACCCTTGCTCTCTGCCTCTTTTGCAAAAGCAAGGTACTTCTGGTTCGCCTGACTCTCACCGGCAAATGCCTCTTTCAGATTATCCTTTGTTGTAGCCATAACTGTTCTCTTTTTTTTATGTTATTTTCAAAAAAACCAGCTTGCCGTCAAGCCTCCTTCCAGTAATCGTATAGCTTGATGACAAATTCAGGCATCAGGAGGGCCAGGTTATCCTTATCCTCCTCCGTCAGTTCATCGAAATCATCCGTTATTTGAGCAAGAATAAACATGGGCAAAACAAGCTGTGCGGTCTCCTCATCTTCCAAAAACGCTTTCCATGAGGCATGTGCCAGTTCTATGCCTACGGTAAATCCCAATGCCCAGTTTTCAACAGCAATTCTCTTTTCTTCCTCATCGGCATAGCCGAACTCTTCAAACACAGGAAAAAATTCATCAGGATCGGTATCAAATTGCAGGGCAATAGTGTCCATGTGGCGAATAAGGAACTCCCGTATCGCCTTTTCTTCTGCTTCCGAGGCAAAAGAGGGCACATTATCATTTTCCTGATCCCAGATAAAGGAGATCCAGCGGTCATGGGGAACCGTCTCAGGCCCAACAACCAGTGCGGTCATATAGCCATCAAGCATTTCAATTGAAAACAGGCAATCTTCCGGAGTTGAGGCAGAGGCAAGAAAGCTCTCCAGTTTTTCCAATTCTTCATCGGAGAGTGGTTGCTGCCGCGGATCAGATAGGCTCATGACAATGAATAGTTTAAAATGCAAAAAAAATGGACATCTGGCTGAATGGGACTTCACGCTACCGACATCTCTCCAGCTACAAGAACGATGTAAAGCGAAGAGCGTATTTGCTTAACCGAAAAGCGCTATAAGCAATCAAAATAATACAAAATAGAGTTAACGACAAGAAATTCGGAACGCCAAAAAAAACTAAAACCACCGTAAAAGCCTTGATATCACAGCATTCCAGGTATCGCCGCGTTCGATGAACTTTTTTGGCTTGCCAAAATCAAGAGACTCTATCCGCTTACCGCCCACAGCTTCCTTCAAAAGCATGAGGCTGCGGGATTCATTCAGGATGCCATCTATGGCTGATTCGATAAAACGCTGTTCAGCCAAGAGCAGAACTCAGGTCTTGTCATGATGTTCACGGAACCATCCCAGAGAACATCAAAATTCATAATTCAGGGCGACTGTAAAACCGGATTGCCGGTCGTCAGCATAGACCTGACGGGAATAGTCGGCATGGACAAGCAACTCCTTTGCAGCCTTTATTTCAAGACCCACAGTACCCGTGAGGTAATTGGTGCCACTCGGGAAAGCAGTGGTTGTAACGGTGTCTCCCCAGCCGTTCATGGACGCTGTTACAGCCTGTGCATTGAGGCGTTTTGCGTAAATCCAATCAATTGCCAGATACGGAATGATTTTTTTGTGATTATGCATCACAAACTCTCTTTCAATCAGCAAATCCGCCCGGCAGTGAAGGGTTTGACTGTGACCACTCCTTACCGTCCAGTCAAGACTTTCTGCTCCGGTTTCAGTAAATCCATCTCTTGACTGATATGCATAGCCGAGGCCAAACGAGGGAATAAGTTTCAGAGGTCCCGCATAGAGCAAAACTCCGCTTCGCAGTGCAATATCAGCATCCCATGCTTTATAAGTAGCGCTTGCTGTTCTTGACAGGGTTGTGAGCGGCGAAAGTTTCGGGCCATGAGCCGACGGAAGGTAGAAGGTATCGATATTGATATTCCGAAAGGTATTGCCATCCGCTGAGCCCGCACTGACAACCGCTTGCAGAAACGCGTGATCAAGATCGAGCGCTGAATATGCCGCTGCACGATAGTAGTCTGTAACGGCCTCTCCTCCGTTTTCATACCAGTCAACACTTCCCTGAATCCATGCCAGGGAAAAACCTGATGTTGTCTTTTCAGAACTCTTTTTATCGAAACCGATTATCATTCCGTTGAAAGCACCATCAAACCCTGATGCAGGGCATTTTTGAACCCTCCTTGCAGCTTGTGCCCATAAGCCCGATGTAGAGTTGTTCACTAAAAGACGGTCAATACGGTCATCAATAGCCTTATTTTGCATGGCAACAGCATGGTATTCCGAAGAGGCAAGATTGTCAAAGCGCTGGGGAGAAATACTGTTGAGCGCACTGTTGAACAACTCTTGAGTGAGCGGATTATAGAGAACGTCAAGGCTGTTGAAAACAGATTCCATATCAGAATAAGGCACAGGAGTATGCGAAACAAGATAGGTACCAAGAGCCCGGCCATTATCGGAACTTGCCATTGCCGGGTAATAGAGTACGGCATCCATCACCGATTGGCCGTTAAAAAAAATGGTATATGTGCTTCCGCTTGACTGGAATTGCTGGCCGCCACCCTCTCCCCATCCATCGATCGGAGCAGCAAGTCCGGTATAGAATGATTCATCCGGAACGGAGAGACCAATCGTCATCATGGTAGGAGTATTCGGCAAGGCAAAAAGAGCACGGATCTGCTGAGCGTTCAACCCGCGAACAGAACTTGCCCGCATCACCCACCCGCCCTCCTGGCCGGAGGAATTTGATAACGCCGTCGGATTATAAAAGCGGATATAAAACTGGGGAACCGTTGTTCTGGTACTGGTAACCAGAGTTGACAATTCCCACGGCCCTTTGCCAACTTCAAACGATTTATTCAGCAATGCAGGATCCACCAAAAATGGGGTGTTTTCAGTACCGATCGGCTGCGTAAGGGTACGCCAGTCAGCCGCGCCGACAAGTGAAGGATTCACTCCTGCAACTGCGGCAAGAAGCAACAAGCGCAAGGTCAAGCCTAGCCACCCATCATATAATGGTTTCATTTTCATAAAATATCCTCTCGTTCAGCCAATACAGAACCTGAGGGCTGTTTGTCAACCAGCATGCACGGTGTGTTCCCACATCTTTATCATCCACATTTCGAGTAGGCTTCAGTTTTTTGAAATCCTGCTCAAGCTCCCGAAAACTCTTTTCCAACTCACCCTCATAAAAGAATATGCTTGATATGCTCACTGTTGGTCGCATTTGACTTCTGAAAAAGCTCACATAGATGCGTATGCGTCAGCCAGACCGTTTCATATTCGAAGCATACATCTATTTTTATTCTATCGTCCGGGCCTGGTAGTTGAGCAGTTCGAAGTTGTTCAAGCTAAATTATCCTTTTTGGCATCACATTGGGGCTCAGCGTTCCCGGATAAGCACTGCTCCATCTCCATGATTCGGGGAATTGACACAAACGCGCCTTCACCGGGTTTTGGTGAATATACTCAATCACCGTATGCAGGTGTCCTTCATTGCGGATATAACGATCCCAATATTCACGCATCCAAAGGCTTTTCCCGGGAACGCCGAGCTCCAGCTCGGCATTTCGCCGCATTACCCACCGCCCTGTAAACGATTTCCATGACTGCACAATCTTCCTCACTTCAATCAAAGGCTCAATCAGAACATGCACATGATTCGGCATGATGCACCAGGCAATCAAACGATATTTTACACCATCAAATGACAAAAAAGCACTTTGTACCATATCCGCTACAACGGGATGTTTCAAGGCACAACATCCCATTCCCGAATCCATATATTTTTCTATCAATTTCCGGCGGTGTAGCTCTCGCCGCTCTTTCGCAACATAAGCGATCTCCAGTTCAAGCCGTTTCAACACATCTTGCGGAAGACTATCCGCCAAACGAAAGGTAATTGACTGAAGCAACCCAATACGGTCGCAATGGGGAAGATAACCCCGAGAATACCACTCCCGGGAAGATTCTGCTCCGGCAAGGGAATCTCCCCGGCCCTGTTTTTCTTCAATGCCGAGCTGGAGCTCGGCGTTCCCAGAGAGGTTTTTCTCAGCCATACTGTTTTAACAAATCTGGTTTTATCTGCCATGATTCTGGAAATTGACACAAACGCGCCTTCACCGGGTTTCGGTGAATATACTCAATCACCGTATGCAGGTGTCCTTCATTGCGGATATAACGATCCCAATATTCACGCATCCAAAGGCTTTACCCGGGAACGCCGAGCTCCAGCTCGGCATTTCGCCGCATTACC
>CAJAOR010000176.1 GCA_903942355.1 uncultured Chlorobiaceae bacterium
CGGAGGATCAAGCAGACCGGTAGGACGCACAAGCTGCTCAACCACCACGCCACCGGAACGAAGCAGTTCATGTTCACTCGGAGTAGCGCTGACACAGATAATCTGCGGCACCATCTCCTCAAACTCCTCAAAACGCAGCGGACGGTTATCAAGCGCTGAAGGCAACCGGAAACCATGCTCGACCAGGATGGTTTTTCGGGAACGGTCCCCTCCATACATGCCTCGTATCTGCGGAAGCGTCACATGCGATTCATCAACAATAACCAGAAAGTCCGAAGGAAAGTAATCAAGCAGACAACAGGGGCGTTCACCCGAAGGACGACCTGAAAGATGCCTTGAGTAATTTTCAATGCCGGAACAGTAACCAAGCTCTTTCATCATCTCAAGGTCATAGCGGGTGCGCTCTTCAATCCTGCGGGCTTCGAGCAGGCGGTTTTCAGAACGGTAATAGTTCAACCGCTCCGCAAGCTCATTTTCAATAGAGAGCATAGCCACCTTGAGCTTCTCCTCATCAGCAACAAACTGCCGGGCGGGGTAGATAAACGCATAGTCCTCAACCCCAAGCACCTCCCCGCTATGAATATCAAAGGTCTGAATACTTTCGATCTCCGAACCGAAAAATTCGATACGAAGGGCAAGCTCCTCATGTGCAGGAACAAGATCAATGATATCACCCCTGACGCGGAACTTCCCCGGACTCGGCTGAACGTCATCGCGGATGTAGTGCAGCGCAATCAGCTCCTTCAGAAAGAGATCCCGATCTTTCTCCATTCCGGAACGGAGCTCTATAATCTGCGCTTTCCAGTCTTCAGGAGAGCCAAGCCCGTAAATACAACTGACAGAACTCACCACAATAACATCCTTTCTGCCACTGAGCAGAGAGCTGGTCGTCTTGAGCCGGAGCCGCTCAATCTCGTCATTGATACGCAGGTCTTTGGCGATATACTTGTCCAGCGAGGGGAGATAGGCCTCAGGCTGATAAAAATCGTAGTAACTGATAAAATATTCTACCGCATTATCAGGAAAAAACTGTTTGAGCTCTCCATACAACTGTGCCGCAAGCGTCTTGTTATGGCTCATCACCAAAATAGGCCGGTCAAAACGGGCTATAACATTGGAAATGGTAAAGGTCTTTCCCGAGCCGGTAACACCAAGGAGCGTTTGATATGGATTTCCCGACTGAACCCCTTCACAAAGCGCCTCAATGGCTTTAGGCTGGTCCCCCGCCGGACTGTATGGACTGACAAGCTTATATATTCCGCCTTCATTCACCTGCATAAACAACTCCCCGCACTTGATATTTTTTCCCGTACCCTTTCAGTTGGTTAAAAGAACGGTTAATGCTATTTGTTAGTTCTTCCACCATTATCTATGAACACCTAATAACGGCAAGGTTTCCATTCTATGCAATCACCTTCTGAGCAGAAGTGTTTTGAACGATTGCGGTTGCTGCTTCTGCATATTGGGCTTGCTTGAGTGGTTTATTTTAAAAAGGTCATGCAAGGCGGTTGCAATTATCCGCTTTTAATCCCATTATTATCTTTTTTGATGCCGAATAATTTTCAGTCCGTTATGAAGCGCCATATCTCCCTATTCGCTATCGTGACACTTTTTTTGCATTTAATTTCCTGTAAGCCCATGATCAACGCAGAAAAGCCTTATCCATACACGACAGTGCCCGGAGACTCTCTCCATACAAGAATCTATACGCTCAAAAACGGCTTGACGGTTTACATGAGTCCTTACCATGACGAACCGAGAATCTACACCTCCATTGCTGTGCGGGCAGGAAGCAAAAATGACCCTGCAGAGACAACCGGCCTTGCACACTATCTTGAGCATATGCTTTTCAAGGGAACTGATTCACTCGGCGCTCTTGACTATAAAAAGGAGCATGCCGAGCTCGAAAAAATCTCCGAACTCTATGAACAGTACCGTTCAACCACAGACATTGAGAAACGCGCTGCGATCTACAAGGATATCGACAGCATTTCCAACCTGGCTGCCAGTTACACCGTACCGAACGAGTACGACAAGATTCTGAACTCCATCGGGGCCCAGGGAACCAACGCCTACACCTGGGTCGAGCAGACCGTCTATATCAACGATATTCCGTCAAACAAGCTTGACCAGTGGCTCTCCATGGAATCGGAACGTTTCCGCAATCCGGTCATGAGGCTTTTTCATACGGAACTCGAAACGGTGTATGAAGAAAAAAACATGACGATGGACAGTGACAGCCGGAAAATATGGGAAAATCTTTTTGCCGGACTTTTCAAGAAACACACCTACGGAACTCAGACCACCATCGGCAAGGCCGAGCACCTGAAAAATCCTTCCATCAAGAATGTCATCAACTACTACCACACCTACTATGTGCCAAACAATATGGCGCTCTGCATTGCCGGAGATTTTGATCCGGATGCGACCATAAAGCTGATCGACAAAAAGTTTTCGGTACTTCAGCCCAAAGATGTTCCACACTTTTCGCCGGCCGTTGAAGATCCAATCACACAACCCACCGTCATCAAGGTAAAAGGGCCGGAATCTGAAGAGCTGGTCATCGGATTCCGGTTCGACGGAATCAACAGCTCCGATGCCGACTACCTGACCCTTGTCGACAAGGTCCTATTCAACCAGACCGCCGGCATGATTGATCTTAACCTGAACCAGCAGCAAAAAGTGCTGGATGCCAGCTCAATGCTGGTGATGATGAAAGATTACTCCACCCACATTCTTAATGGAAAACCAAGGGAAGGCCAAAGCCTCGATGAGGTCAAGGAGATGCTGCTCAACCAGCTTGAGCTGATCAAAGAGGGAAAGTTTCCCGACTGGCTGCTTGAAGCTGCAATCAATGACCTGAAAATCGAGCAGCTTAAACTCTACGAAAGCAACAAGGGTCGGGTTGAAGCCTACGTTGACGCTTTTATCTGGGGTATGAAATGGCCTGACCATGTCAGCCAGATCGAACGTCTCAAGAAAATCACAAAAAAGGATCTTGTCGCTTTTGTCCAGAAGCACTACACGTCGAACTATGTCGCCGTCTACAAGGAGCACGGAACACCGAAAAGCGAACCGAAAATCCAGAAACCGCCCATCACCCCGCTGACCGTAAACCGGAATACCTCGTCACCGTTTGCCGAGAAGCTTCTGGCCCTGAAATCAAAAAAAACCGAACCCTCCTTTGTTGACTATAAAAAGGATATCGGCTTTTTCGATGTCAACCCGACAATAAAACTGCACTATCTGCAAAACAAGGAAAACGAGCTTTTCTCGCTCTATTATGTCTTCGATATCGGAAAAAACAACAGCAAGAAGATTGAACTTGCACTCGAATACCTCTCTTATCTCGGTGCCGGCAATCTAACTCCTGCTGAATTCAGCCAGGAACTCTATAAAATCGGCGCAAGCTTTTCGGCATTTACTTCCGATGATTACGTCTACCTGAAGCTTTCCGGACTGGAAAAGAATTCTGCTGCCGCCATTCGCCTGCTTGAAAACCTTCTTGTTGATGCGCATCCCGATAAGGAGGCACTTGAGAAGCTTAAAGAGGGCACCCTGAAAGAGCGTACCGACGCCAAACTGTCCAAGAAGAAAATACTCTTCGAGGCCATGACCAATTACGGCAAGTTCGGCCCCTCCTCTCCGTTCACCAATATCCTCAGCAATAAGGAACTTGAAAAAATCACCTCAAAAGAGCTGCTTGGAGAGGTGCACGATCTGCTGCAATACCGCCACCGGGTACTCTACTACGGCCCTGCCACTTCCGGCGAAGTGCTCAGTGAGCTTCGTTCAGTGCGGCATTACCCCGAATCGTTCAAAACCCCGCCGGCCAAAGATTCATTCCATGATCTTGAGCAGCACAACAATCTTGTCTATGTTGTCGATTACGATATGACCCAGGCGGAGGTCATCCTTATGACAAGAGACGAGCTGTACAACCCCTCCATACTCCCTGTGGCAACCCTGTTCAACGAATATTACGGCGGAGGAATGTCATCAGTAGTTTTCCAGGAACTGCGCGAAGCCAAAGCCCTGGCCTATTCTGTTTTTTCGGTTTACAAAACGCCGAAACAAAAAGATGAGCACAACTACATTGTCAGCTATATCGGCACCCAGGCAGACAAGCTTCCCGAAGCACTTGACGGTATCAGCATCCTGATGAACAAGCTCCCTGAATCACCCGAACTCTTTGCATCGGCCCAAAACGGCATTCTGCAGAAAATTTCAACCGAACGGCTGACAAAAACAGAGATCCTGTTCAATTACGAAGAGGCGCTCCGACTTGGACACGACCACGATATCAGGCAGGATATTTATCATGACGCTGCCGGGATGAGCCTCAAGGATATTGAAAAATTTCACAGCGACCATTTCAGAAACAAAAAACATGTCATGCTGGTCCTTGGAAAGAAAACAAATCTTGACATGGCAACCCTGAAAAAATACGGGACGGTCAAGGAACTCACGCTGAAAGATATTTTCGGCTATTAAACGCTTGTCTGCGTCCAACCCTGCAGGGTTTTTATTATGAAGATTCTTGACAAGTATATATTCAGGCAGTTTGCAAAGGCTTTCCTTTTTACCTCCATAGCCTTTGTCTGCCTGTTTGTGCTCATCAACATGGTTGAAAAACTTGATGCGTTCATGGACAAGAATCTCAGCCCGTGGGAGATTGCCCGCTATTACCTGCTGTCGATACCGTCCACCATTCTCATCATCTCACCGGTGAGCGCTCTTCTCTCTTCAATTCTGGTTGCCGGAAGACTCTCCTTTTCAGGCGAGCTTCCGGCAGTACGTTCTGCCGGGGTGAGCATGCGCCAACTGCTCACTCCGTTTTTGGCCGGAGGAACGCTCATTCTTATCCTGAACATCCTCAATGCATGGTGGATAGCGCCCGCAGCATTTATCGGCAAGAATACGTTTGAACAGCACTATTTCAATAAACACCCCTCCGACCCTCTTCAAAACAGCAATATCCATGTTATCGAACCGGGAAACCGTATCGTCTCCATAGGAACCCTCGATCTTGACTGCTCAACGCTCAGCACCGTTTCCATTGAAGAGTTCAGTGGCGCACGGCTCGTATCGCGAACCGATGCTGATACCATGCGCTACGAGCCAAAAAACAGAGTCTGGCTGATGCAGAACACCTCAACCCGCACCTTTACCGGGAAGAATGAAACGTTTCATTTTGCTGCGGCAAAACCGCTTAAACTTCACCTTTCGCCGAAATCACTGGCCGAACTTAATCTTCAGCCTGACGAAATGAACATCATACGCCACTACCGGTACCTTGCAGAAAAAAAAGGCGCCGGTTTTTCCGGGCTGGAACGCTCAATGGTAAAATTTCACAACAAAATCGCCCTGCCGTTCTCCTCACTCATCATCATTCTCATCGGCGTCCCCCTTTCCGCAAAAAAGAAGAGAGGCGGGCTCGCTTCTGAAATAAGCATAACCCTTTTCGCCGGATTTCTCTTTCTGGGACTGCAAAAAACCAGCGCAATCCTCGGATACCAGGGAATCATAGGCCCCATGCTCGCCGCATGGCTGCCGAATATCCTCTTTCTCGGCATCGGCTATATCATTTACAAAACCTCGGTCGACTGAGCCTCATGCACGCCAGCCACCACCCTGTTATCGTGCTGATGACCGATTTCGGACTCAGCGACACCTATGTAGGCCAAATGAAGGGCGTCATCCTCTCACTTGCTCCTTCGGCACAGATTATCGACCTCACCCACGCCGTAAGCGCACAGAACATTGCACAAGGTGCCTTCCTGCTCAGCAAGTCAGCCCCCTTTTTCCCTGAAGAGGCAATCTTTGTCGCCGTGGTCGATCCGGGAGTCGGCACATCACGTAGGGCGATTGCCGTAGAATGCGGAAAACAGACCTTTCTTGCCCCCGATAACGGCCTGCTCACGGCTCTTTTTCAGACAGGAGAGGTATCCCGCTCTGTCACCATCACCAATGAGCGTTATCTGATCCCGACCCGCAGTTCAACCTTTCATGGGCGTGACGTTTTTTCACCGGCTGCCGCCCATCTCGCCTCCGGCGTAATGCTGCAGGAGCTTGGCCCAAATATTGATCCATCAGCATGCACAAGAATCACTCTGCCGGGATGCCAGAGCACAGACAACGGAGCGTCATGGGAAGGAACAATCATCTGCACCGACCATTTCGGCAATCTGGTCACCTCACTCAATTCAGAAATACTTGACCGCTCGAAAGAGTGGGTGATCAGTGCCGGAACACAGCGGCTGGCGGTTTGCAACACCTATGGAGATGTCGCCAACCAGCAACCACTTGCCTACACGGGAAGCAGCGGCATGCTCGAAATCGCCGTCAGAAACGGCAATGCCGCAGAGGTACTCAAACTGAAGGATGGAGACTTGGTGCGGGCTCTTGTCCTGTAATCCAGACTGGTCAAACCGCTTCAACGCTCAGAGAATACAGGGCAATCAGAAACATCTTTCTCCGATACCCGGATGCTTCCGCAAATATCTATGCTGTTTCCCTGCGAGGTATTTCCTGATAAGAAAATTCCCTTAGCCCCGCATTTTCTTTGGCATGTTCAATGGTCATACTGACAAGATTTCCTCTATCATCAAGATCAATGAAAATGTTTTCACTGATTTCGCGAGTTTCAAATACCGGTTTATCAAGTAATTCCACAAAAGCGGTATCCGTATCCTCAAAATATTTTACTTTCATAAATTACTTCTCCTTATACGATCGATCAAAAAATGCATTATGAACCGTTTCACCGTCTTCAAGCAGAATGACTCTTAAAACTTTACCGGCATCCTCGATGTAAGCCCATTTTTTAACTCTGCCGTCAGATTGTATGACGGTTTTCTCAGGATTTTCAACGACAAAACAGATCCACTCCTCTCTTATTCCGGAACGGTCTGACCTGTTTTTTGTAAAGTTAAAATACGATGTGGTTTTCATCCAGTTGCGCCTGCCTTCACATTTACAACTACTCAATTAACTGTTTTTTTCTACTGAGCCTTATGAGCATAATATAAAAATAAAACGGCTATTCCGCCCTCTCCCTGTCAGCCCAATACCGTCACACCCTTACGGTCAATAACATCAAGAAGACGTTGCGCCGTACCACCTGGTCTCTTTTGTCCTTGCTCCCACTGCTGCACCGTCGTTTTACCAACACCAAGCATAACGGCAAAAACGGTTTGACTCATACGGTTCGCCATGCGAATGCGTTGAATATCCTCAGGTTGAAACATGCGTTTTTTCGGCAAGCAAAGCGCATCAACCGCACGCATCGTGATTTCATCCATAGCGCCAACCTTAAACAGCTCTTTCGCCATTTCATTGGCAATATCCAAAATCTCACTCATAAGAGCTTACCTCCCATAATAAATTCGCCTCTAAAAGCTCTGCAACATGCTCTTCACTTGATGAAACAAAAGAATCTGCGACAATACTTAAAGCCGCTTCCTCCCTGTCAGAAATAGTATCCTTTTCGCTCTTGGCAAAAGCGTAGAGGAAAATAATCCGATCGGCATTTGGTCTTTTATATCCCACGAGAACACGGTATCCACCCCGCTTTCCGGCACCTGTCCGAGGCAACCGTTTCTTGAACAAACAACCGCTGAGGTTTGCCTCAACCTTGCCTGCAGCGATCTCCTCCGCTGCCTGAAACAGCGCAAAGTCCGCAATACCTTCACGACGTGCCCAATGGTTGAACCATTTGTTTTTGAAGACTCTCACTGTTTAAGTATATCACTTGGTGTTATATTTTACAAGGCGTTTTTTGGCTATAGACTTACTGGTATCAACTGATTGAGCTTCTGGCTTGCGTATTTGAGTGCGGCAAGAATATCTTCATTTTCAAGATCCGGCAACTCCTCAATAATTTCGCTGGAGGTAAGTCCCGCAGCCATCAAATCAAGGATATCAATAACCCTGATACGCAACCCTCGAATGCATGGCCGACCTCCACACTGATCGGGATTTATGGTGATTCTTTTTTGCCAATCGCCCATTACTCTTGAGTTATGATGGTTTTATTGTGTGCTAAGCAGCCAATATCAGGTGAGTAGACCGGGGGAATTTCACCCCCAGCCCCTCGCAGAATCGGACAGGAACGTCTCCGCTCATCCGGCTCCCATCATCCAGACGTCGAGGTATACCCCGCTTTCCAATGCGCAAATAAGTTTGGCTTTTCTCCCGCCAGAAGCCGCAACGTACTACATGCTCTGGTTTTATGCCCTTTCAATTGCTTGTACTTTCTCATCATCCAGTGTACCAAGTAATAGTTCACGTGTTGCCAAACCGGTGACATTGCTGACCCGTAAAATCGCGTGTAGTAGTTCTGCCATCCCCTTAATATCGGGTTGAACTGTACTGATAAATCAGCAAGTTCCAGACTGTTCTTGAACTGTAGCTTCCACCTTCTGATAGTTTGCCTCATGTGTCGCTGTGCATCTTTGCTTACTCCCGGCAAGAATCCTGTAAACCATATACCATCCTTGCCCACAGCCTGCCGTGAACGGAAGGTAAAGCCAAGAAATGTAAACTGATTTACCGGATGCTTTTCCTTGCGCTTGCTATCCCTACAGTACACTATTTGCGTCTTATCAGGGTGTAACTCCAATCCGCACTCACGAAACCGATTGCCAAGCTTTTGTATAACCATCTCTGCCTGTACCTTGCTTTTACAGTGGAGAACTCCGTCATCGGAGTACCGACAAAACGGCACACCGGGTAGATTTTCGCTTACCCACCGGTCAAACGCATAGTGCAGAAACAGGTTCGCCAACAGTGGACTCACCACTCCCCCTTGGGGCGTGCCTTTTGTCCTTTCAATCAGCTCACCTTCCGGGGTCTCCATCGGTGCCTTTAGCCACCGCTCTACGTAAAGAAGAACCCACGGAGTTTGGCAATGTTTCCGAAGAGCACGCAGTAACAACTCATGATCGATGTTATCAAACAGCCCCTTGATGTCGAATTCTACAACCCAGTTATATTCCCAGTTTCTCTTTCTCACTACAGCTATAGCGTCATGAGCTGAACGCCCCGGACGATAGCCATACGAATCTTCATGAAATACTGGTTCCAATATGGGTTCAAGCACCATTTTCACAACACTTTGAGCTATCCTGTCGGCTACGGTCGGGATTCCAAGCATACGCACCCCTCCGGATTTCTTCGGAATGCTTACACCCTTTACCGGCGGCGGAAAATAACTGCCGGAACTGAGCCTGTTCCATATCTTGTACAGGTTGTCTTTCAGCTTTGCTTCAAATGCTTGTAACGATTCACCGTCAACTCCGGCGGCACCTTTGTTTGCTTTTACTCTTTGATACGCTTCCCAGACAAGATGTTTGGAAATTTGATACGGCTTTGTCATACCGAAAAGCTCC
>CAJAOR010000177.1 GCA_903942355.1 uncultured Chlorobiaceae bacterium
AGCATCAGCATCTTCACCGGTGCTGATGTTTTTTGGTTTTATGAAAACCCTTACCCCAAAAGCCCTGCGCAAGGGAGATACCATCGGGCTTATCTCTCCCTCATCACATTGCGCCTATCCTGATAAAATCGGGCAGGCGATAAGCTATCTCGAAAAAAACGGATACCGGGTCAAGCCATCCCGTCACCTCAACCGTATTGATACCGATCCGGCAGTTGCCGACCAGCAAAAACTGCATGATCTGCATGAAATGTTTGCTGACCCCACCATTAAGGCAATCATCTGTCTGAGAGGCGGAGCAGGAGCCTCACGGTTATTAAAAAAAATCAATTACCGTCTCATAGCGGCAAACCCGAAAATACTTGTCGGTTATTCCGACATTACAGCCCTCTCGCTTGCGGTCTTTGCCAAAACAGGACTGATCAGTTTTTCAGGCCCGATGCTTGCAACAGAGCTTTATGGACCAACACCCTACACCGAAGAGCAGTTTTGGGGGATGCTGACCTCTCCCTCCTATGCACTTTCGCTTCAGAACTACTCCGGCCATCCCGTTACCTGTATCAGAGCGGGAACTGCAGAAGGAATACTTATCGGGGGCAATCTCTCCGTCCTCTCTTCAATGATCGGCACACCATACCTGCCCTCACTGAACGATTCACTGCTTTTTCTGGAAGACATTAATGAACCGGCATACCGTATCGACAGAATGCTTTCGCACCTCGACAATGCCGGTCTGCTTGCACAGAGCAAAGGAGTTTTGTTGGGACAGTTCGGCAATGAAGCAGAGAATACAAAAGAGGAAAATCTCAGGCAGCAAAATATATTTGACTATTACAGTGCACAAGCATGCACCGATGGTCCTGTCATGAGAGGACTCTCTTACGGTCATATCATAAATCTGATGACTCTCCCTGTCGGGGCTCGTGTCAAGATACAGCTCTCCCCAGCAGGTAATTTTACACTTGGCGCGATCAATCCGGTCATTGAAGTATAGCCCCTCTGTTGCGTCTCAGGGCTACAGTGGCTATCTTTGTGTTTTAACCTATTTCGCTCGATAAACCATGAACTCCTCTCTTGGCAACAGGTGTATGGGATCATTGCCCACACCGGTGAAGAAACAGACTGAACAAAGCTCGGGGCCCGATCTGCTTGATGCGTACCGTGTTGTTTTGTTCAATGACGAGGAGCACTCCTTCGATGAAGTAATTGAACAGATTATCAAAGCGGTACGCTGCAGTCGCCAAAAAGCTGAAAAGCATACCTGGGAAGTCCATACCCGTGGTCGCAGTATTGTCTTCGCAGGCCCGATGCTCCCCTGCCTTAAGGTAACCACAGTTCTTGAGGAGATAGCCCTTAAAACCGAAATACAGACGAGTTAATAGTAACTTTTGGATTTTTTCAGGCCTGTCATCCCGGATGCCTCAACGCATTCTCTTACACTGATTATCCTGCTTGCTTTCTTATATTGAATGTTTTATCCTGTTGATTGGAATGATACGGGGATTTTTCCATAATATTTTGAATGAATAATGAGTAATTCTGATCAGCTGCGTGTGCAAAATGTGAATCTGCCACCGGATAAAGTGATGCATAAGCTGGTTTCGCTGGCCAAACGTCGTGGATTTATTTTTCCCTCCTCGGACATCTATGAGGGCCTCTCCTCATGCTTTGATTACGGGCCGCTGGGCAGCGAAATGAAGCGCAATATCAAGGACCTCTGGTGGAACTCGATGACCCGACGCCACCACAATATTGTAGGCCTTGATGCATCGATCATGATGAACCCTCGTGTTTGGGAGGCTTCGGGCCATGTGGCGAGCTTCAACGATCCGATGATCGACGACCGCACCACCAAAAGGCGCTACCGTGCTGACCACCTTATCGAAAACCATATTGAGAAACTCCGCCGTGACAACAAGGAAGAGGAGCTGCTGAAGGTCCAAAGTGCTTACGAAGCTGTTGCTGATGCAGAGGACGCAAACCGTGCACTGTACGATATCATTATTGCTGAGGGAATAAAGGCACCTGATACAGGGCTGGGAGACTGGACGGAGGTGCGCCAGTTCAACCTGATGTTCCAATGCGGTATGGGAGCGGTTGCCGACAAGTCAAGTATTGTCTATTTGCGGCCTGAAACCGCGCAGGGGATTTTTGTGAATTTCCACAACGTTCGTGAGTCATCACGCATGAAGGTGCCGTTTGGTATCGCACAAATCGGCAAGGCTTTCCGTAACGAGATTGTGAAGGGCAACTTCATCTTCCGCATGGTTGAGTTTGAGCAGATGGAGATGCAGTACTTTGTCAAACCCGGTACTCAGGCAGAAGCATTTGAAAACTGGAGGGAGGAGCGGTTTGCCTGGTATACCAACACTCTCGGCATCAGCAAGACAAAACTGCACTGGTATAAGCACGACAAACTGGCCCATTACGCTGACCTTGCCTACGATATCAAGTTTGAGTTCCCGTTCGGGATTGAAGAGATCGAAGGAATTCACTCCAGAACCGATTTTGACCTGAAACAGCATCAGGAGTATTCCGGCAAGAATATGGAATATATTGACCAGCTCACCAATGAGCGATATCTTCCCTATGTAGTTGAAACCTCTGCCGGATGCGACCGGCTCTTTCTGGCGTTGCTTGCGGATGCCTATACGGAAGATACGGTTGATGGTGATGAGCGTGTTGTATTAAAGCTGTCGCCGAAAGTTGCACCTATAAAAGCTGCCATACTGCCGCTGATGAAAAAGGGTGGGATGGGTGAACGGGCCGCAGCACTGCGGGATGAACTTTCGGAGCATCTCCTTGTCCAGTATGACGATGCCGGCTCTATCGGGAAACGGTACCGCCGTCAGGACGAAATCGGCACACCCTTCTGCATCACGGTTGACCATCAGTCACTGGAAGAAAACACTGTTACAGTGCGCTACCGCGACACTGCAACTCAGGAGAGGATCGAAATTTCGAGGGTACGGGAATTTCTCGCATCAAAACTAATCACTCCTTAAGCAATGCGTTATGATGTCGCAGTAATTGGTGGCGGACCTTCGGGAGCCATCGCAGCAGCCGTACTGGCAACCGCTGGAATATCAACCGTTCTCATTGAACGAAACCTTGAGAACATCAAGCCCTGTGGAGGAGCAATTCCGCTTGGTCTTATCGAAGAGTTCAACATTCCTGACGAACTGATCGAAAAAAAGCTGTCATGCATGAGAGCCCGCTCTCCAAAAGGGAGAATCATTGAAATGCAGATGCCGAACGGCTATGTCGGCATGGTACGGCGAGAGAAATTCGACCGTTACCTGCGTTCCGAAGCTGAACGGGCTGGGGCCGTTGTAGTTGAAGGGCTGGTTAAGTCAATCGCAAACTCTGGCGACGGCTTTGTCATCAACACGCACCACGATAAGGTCGCCCCTCTCCGGGCTCGCAAAATTATCGGCGCAGACGGAGCAAACTCAAAAACCGCCGTTGATCTGCACTTTCCGCCCAACGAGCTGAAGGTGATGGCCATGCAGCAGCGATTCAAATACTCTCCAGCCATCCAGCAATTCAGTGATACCGTTGAAATCTGGTTTGACGGCGAGATCTCTCCCGACTTTTACGGCTGGATTTTTCCCAAGGCTGATCATCTGGCCATCGGCACCGGTACAGAGGGCAGGCGCAAAAACGTCAAAATACTCCAGAAACGATTTATTGAAAAATTAGGGATTACTGACGAGCCGTTCCTTGATGAAGCGGCACAAATTCCGATGAAGCCCCGGAAATCATTTACCCAGGAAAAAGCTATTCTTGTTGGTGACGCTGCAGGGCTGGTAACACCGGCAAACGGGGAGGGTATTTTCTTTGCCATGCAATCCGGAAAACTCGGGGCAGAGGCAATGATCAAGCACCTTAACTATAAAGCTCCACTGAAGGACTATGAAAAAGAGTTCCGCAAGCTGTATGCCCCGATCTTTTTCGGCCTTGAAGTTTTGCAATCGGTATACTACCGCAATGACCGGCTCAGAGAGAGTTTTGTGGCGATATGCGCTGACAAGGATGTTCAGCAAATAACCTTCGATTCCTATCTCTATAAAAAAATGGTGCCTGCATCGTTGGGTACCCAGATAAAAATTTTTTCCAAAAACATCTTCCATCTGATCAAGGGCTCCTGAATGCTGCTCTCTTTTCCCAACTGGATTATTCATCTTTCATCAGCCCTTGAGTGGGGAGTTGCCGCTGCCCTGCTCTTCCACTACGGAAAAATAACCGCCCGACGCGACATCCGGCTCTTTGGTCTTGCCATGCTGCCGCACTGGATCGGCAGCTTTTTTGTGCTTGGCTATCATGTGTACGGCGACTCAATTCCGCTGCTTCTCGACCTGTCGGAACTCATCAATCTCTTTGGCAGCACCGCGCTCCTGCTTGCAACCATAAACCTGCTTAAATCGACAAAAAGAACCTCTTCCGCGGGCTCTATGGCCGCATTAGCCGCCATCATGATTGCCGGAAAGCCACAATCCTGGTTTGGAGCAGATATCTTTGACGCCATTCTGCAACTATCGAGCGTGGTCTATATCACCTTCCTGGTTCTCTTGCTGATTCTCTACCGTCGCGACCGTACTATTTTTTCAAGCCTTACCGTTGCCGGCTTCTGGTTTGTGCTGGTCTTCATATCCGTCACGATTTTCTGTATGTACCTTGCCACTCAGGTGCGGGGATATCCCACACTTTCACATGACGACCTGCTGCACGGATTGGCAGAAAGCCTGCTGACGGTGAGCAATCTTATGATTGTCATCGGTGCACAACGTAAAATCAGGGAGTATAAACAGATGCAATTGAAAAGCGCTCAAGGATGAAGAATCCTTGAATAGCTGCGGGAATCGGAAAACAGTTCGATTGCTTTTTTTACCGCAAGATCATGGTCAAGCTCCGCATGACGTGCCATGCGTTCGCTATAATGGCGGACAATTTCCACTTCAAGTTCCTGCGCAACATCCCCCGACTCCTTCAGTATTTCCTGCTCCTTAAGCCGATCAATCTCCTGCTGAAGAAGACTGAAGCATTTCAGGTCGCTCTCAGTGCTTGTCGGCTGCCTCTTCTTCATACTTTCCCTCAACTCATCTAAACGCTGTTCAGAGTCGGAGGTATAGACAAATTTTTTACGTTGCAGAAAGTTGACCAGCGATGCCATAAGCGCAGGACGATCGAGCGGCAGCGACGGCATGACGGGGTGAGCAGAAAGGTAAACGGAGGAAAAAAGAAAAAGAAGGCCTTTTTTGCTGAGCGACGAAAGGTAGGGGGAGGGAATCGGTTCAGAGAGCTGGATATCAGGCATAATACCGCCACCACCGTACACTTTTCTCTTGCCTTTGGTATAAAATACCTCAGAAGCCTTTTCACCCTGAGTTTTCGGAAGCACCTTGCGCGACTGACTCACGGCATTATTGGCCTCTTTCTGGATCAAACGGCCCGATGGCGTATAATATTTCGATGTGGTCACCTTCAGCGCCGTATTGTAAGACAACCGTATCACCGACTGCACCAGCCCTTTTCCGTAAGAGCGCTCACCGATAATCACGCCGCGGTCGAGATCCTGAATTGCTCCTGCAACAATTTCAGCCGCAGAAGCACTCTGGCCGTTGATCAGAACAACAAGAGGAAGCTCAGCATCAAGCGGAGGCATCCCCGTTACATAGGATTTTGTCATTTCCGGCAAGCGACCTCGAATGGAAACCACCTCACTGCCATTCTTGACAAAAAGCGAAGCAACATCAACCGCAACATTAAGCAGTCCCCCGGGATTGTTTCGGAGATCAAGGATAAGGCCTTTCAGCGGGATATGCTGCTCTGAAGCCTGGCGCAATAGCCTCTGAAAAGCTTCGCGCAAATCATCCGCCGAACGGGTGCCAAAATTCTTCATTTCGATGTAGCCACTCCCGCCGATAATGCCCGAATAACTCACTGCACTCACCCGAACCTCCTCCCGGATCAATCTGACGGAAAATGAGGGAGCGCCCTGACGCTCCAGCTGTAAGGTCAGCGGAGAACCTGAAGGCCCCTTTATCAGTACCTTGACCTCGTCCAGCAACTTTTTCGTGACTCTCCGGGTGTTGATGGAAACAATACTGTCGCCCACCTTGATACCCGCTTTTGACGCGGCATAGCCATCAGCAACCGATGTTACAAAAACGGCTCCGTCAATGGAAGCAATGGAGATACCAATACCGACATAATGGCCGCTGGTCAGCTCATCAAGCTCATCCGAATCATTTTCGTCAAGAAAAACCGTATACGGGTCAAGGGTGCGCAGCATCCCGTCAATACCCGCATACATCAGCCCACTGACATTGAGCGTATCAACATAATTTTTTGAAACTTCGCGATAAACTTCCCCCAAGAGATCAATACTTTTGACAATATCAAAATACTCTTTGTCGATAGAGGGGACAACGGTAGATGGAGCCGACGCCGCAGAAAGAGCGGCGGGCTGAACACAACAGGAAAAGAGGAGGCCAACCATAATGGCCAGCACACTTCGGCGCAAGGAGACTCTCCAAAGCCAGCCCCGGCAGCTCTTCCCGTTGTGCAGCATAACTACCTGAGCGCCTCTTCGAGTGCCGTTGCACTGTCAGTCCGTTCGTCACGGTATTTAATAATCACCGGCGTATAGATGGAAAGCCCGTGTTCAGCAGCAAAATCACCCTTGATCCTTCGTGATCCGGCAACAACAACCGCCCCGGCAGGAATCACCAGAGGAGCTTCGGCGGTTTTGCGATAAATGGCATTCAGGGCAAGATCATAGACCGGTGTTGAGCCGTTCAAGATGACTCCGGTCCCGATAACTGCCCGTTCCCTCACAATGGTGCCTTCATAAATGCCGCAATTGCCTCCAACCATCACTTCATCCTCAATAATGACCGGCATGGCACCAATAGGTTCAAGCACACCGCCAACCTGGACACCCGCCGAAAGGTGCACCTTTTTGCCAACCTGCGCACAACTCCCCACCAAAGCATGGGAATCGATCATGGTACCCTCATCAACATAAGCCCCGACATTGACATAAGCCGGAGGCATCATCACCACCGATGGGGCCAGATAAGAGCCATCCCGCACAGCCGACCCTCCCGGAACAATGCGAACATTATTTGCAAGTGTAATTTTTTTAAGCGGATAGGTATCCTTGTCAATAAAGGCAAACCCTGTACCATGATCATCAAGAGCCACATGACTCTCCTGCAATCTGCCGAGACGCATGCCAAGCAGAATACCCTCCTTGACCCATGAGTTGACCTGCCAATCTCCACCCGATTTTTCCGCAGCCCTCACCAGCCCCTCATTGAGCAACTCCTTGAACTGCTGAAAAACGCTGCGCGCTTCGGGAATTTCCCAAAGCGCATTCGGACCAAGAGATGAAAAACCAAGAATCGCCTCTTTCAATGCATCATACTGTCCCATAAAGCACTTTCAAATGTTTTACTGTTAAATATCGCCATATTCGGCGGTAATGTCTTTGTTGTTTTTTCTGCTGTAAAACCTGAAATCGTCACTTCTGAGACTCTCATCCGGCTTCACCTGGACAAAAAGCATGTGCTGGAGAAACCATTTCAGCTCCGTCTTCATGTCACTGTTCTGCAACGGCTCGACAACCGTTGGACTGACATAAAGATCAAGCTGCTGAAACTTCATCGGGTGCTGAAGCGCATACTTTCTGAGCCACCGTTCAATCTGGTTGATGGTTGTAAACCTTGCCTGCACCACACCGGTCCCCCCGCAGGCAGGACACTGGTCGCCCATCCGCTGCATCAGGCTCGGACGAATTCTTTCACGCGTAATCTGCATGATCCCGAAATCTGACATGGGCAGAATATTTGATTTTGCCCGATCGTTGCGCAATTCGGTTTTCATGGAGTCATAGACCTTCTTGGCGTTTTTCTGGTCCAGCATATCGATAAAATCAACGACAATAATGCCGCCGATATCACGCAACCGTAACTGCCGTACAACCTCCCGCGCAGCCTCAAGGTTGGTTTTCAGTGAGTTCTCTTCCTGTTCACGCTTGGCCGCATACCTGCCGCTGTTGACATCAACGACGACCATCGCTTCGGTATGCTCAATAATGATATAGCCACCCGACTTGAGCCATACCTTGCGTGAAAAGATCGATTCGACATCCTTGGCAATACCGTACCCTTCAAAGAGCGGAAGCTTGCCCTGGTAGAGGGTGACATTTTTCACCATTTCAGGTGCAGCCCACTGGATATAGTTCAGCGTCTCCTTGTAGATAACCGGCGAATTCGCCACAATTTCAGTGACATCCGAGGTAAGGGAATCACGCAGCACACTCGAAATGATACTGTCCTCCTTAAAAATCAACTGAGGCGGCGCCGCATCCTGCAGTTTTTCCTCGATCTGCGTCCACTTGGCAAGAAGCTTTTCAAGATCCTGCTTCAACAATGTCTCCTCCTGATCTTCGGCAACGGTGCGTATAATAGCGCCAAAACCCTCGGGAAGCATGGAACGCACCAGTTTTTTCAGCCTTGATCGCTCCTTGCGTGCAATGACCCGACGCGATACAGCAACCTGACCTCCCCCAAAAGGAAGCAGCACCATGAAACGACCGGCAATGGTAATATCAGAAGTAAGCCGGGAGCCCTTGCTGCTGATCGGCTCCTTGATAACCTGCACCAGAATGGAGTCATTCGGCTTGAGCTTACCGGCAATCATCTGGGTATAAGACTGCCTTTTTTCAGCCCGCTCCTGCTCATCTGCCGAAGGTTTCTTGCTGCCACTGCGAGCCGCCTGCTTTATATTTGCACCGGCCAACGCTTCATCATCACTGCGGGCAGCCTGCGGCGAATCATCACCATCCTCTGCACCGCCATTATCATCATCATCATCATCCTCAATCAGTGCACGATAATCCTCATTTGTGGTCCCGACATCTGAAAAATGCAAGAAACCGTCAGACTTCTGGCCGATATCAACAAAAGCTGCTTTCAGCCCCTCAACAACCTTATGCACCCTGCCAAGATAAATATCACCGATACTTCTCCTGCTTTCAGGACGCTCAATAATCAATTCAGCCAGACGGCCCTCCTCAACCAGCGCAACCTGTATCTCGTCACCGGTCTTGTTCATCAGCAACTGTTTATTCGAACTCTTCTTCATTCGTTCACTCTTTTATAATGGTAAGAACCCGGGGGATTTCCCCCTGCTATAACTGCTTTATAAACAAAAACAAGCTCCCACGACCCCAAACCATCCGGGTCTTTTCCATGGAGCACACTTAACCGAGAACTCATTTTTTTGCGTCATACAGCCAGCCTCAACCGTCAGCCATGAAAACGGCGCTAACTGAGCACAAATTGACAATGAAGATAAGAAATAATAGACTGGAAACCGCCAAAACCGGCACGGGAGCCGCTTCGCCCCGGTCATAAGCCAAGCCCGATCCCCCGCGTTCTATTTGCATGAGTTCTTTGAAGTTAAAATAAATACAGAATATATTAGCCGACGTAACATTCCCGCAAAAAAAACAATCGCATTATGAGCGACAACATCAGCGCCACGAATGCAGAAGCTGATAGTTTGTCCCGCTGATTTTCACAAGAGAGCCCCGGTGTATGAGCATTACATATAACGGTTTGGCTAAAAAAACTTATTTTATGGTATAAAGAAGTATGGAAAACAGTACCGCACTTCTGTACCGCTGTCAGTTAAAACAACAACATATGATTACCGATACAACCCTCGCCTTTCTGCGGGAGCTGAAGAACAACAATGAACGAATCTGGTTCACAGAACACAAGAGCGCCTATCAGCAGGCTTATGGCGAAATGCTTGATACGGTGATTCAGCTTCTTGTAGCGATTTCTCAGTTCGACCGAAATATTGCCTTGTCCGGTCTTGATCCGAAAAGCTGTATCATGCGCATTAATCGTGATATCCGGTTTTCAAAAGACAAATCTCCCTACAAATCAAATTTCTTTTCCTTTATCAACAAAGATGGCAGAAAGAGCCCTTGGGGCGGCTATTACCTCCATCTGGAGCCGGGCGGAACCTTTGCCGGAGGCGGAATCTATATGCCGGAACCTGCCGTTCTGGAGCATACAAGAGGGAGAATTGATACTCATTTCGCTCAGTGGCAGTCAATCATTGCAGAGAAGAAATTTACGCTCCACTTTCCAGAAGGCGTTTTGCCTTCCGGAAAGCTGGTCAGACCTCCGAAAGGTTATGAGAGCACCAATCCCGCTATAGAGTACCTCAAGTTTAAAGGTTACTACACCCAGCGTTTTTTTACGGATAATGAAGTAACTGATCCTGCATTTATATCAAAAGTTGTTCAAACTTTCCGGGCGGTGCAACCACTCATCGAGTTTCTCAACAGGGCTTTATCAGGAGCTGCATGATCACCGACTACGAATGGCCTCAATGGCAGACGATAACGTTTGTGTGTGGCATTGATGAGGCTGGTCGGGGGCCGCTTGCAGGGCCTGTGGTTGCAGCTGCGGTTGTGTTTCCGCGCTGGTTCAAGCCGGATGGCACCATACTGGAGAGGGTGAATGACTCCAAGAAGCTTTCGGCAGAACAACGGGAATTGCTGGCCCCTGCCATTAGAAACGCCGCAGCCTTCTGGGCAGTTGCAGCGGTTGATCCGGAAACGATTGACCGAATCAACATCCTCCAGGCAACCATGCTTGCCATGAATCTGGCTGTAGCATCATTGCCGATACAGCCTGAACTGCTTTTGGTGGACGGCAACAGGTTCAAAACGGATATCCCGATTCCCTATGAAACCATCGTGAAGGGTGATGCAAAGGTCTTTTCGATTGCTGCGGCATCGGTACTGGCCAAAACACACAGGGACAAGCTTATGGTTGCCTACGCGGAACAATATCCGCAATACGGCTTTGAACGCCATGTAGGCTACGCCACCATGGTCCATGTCGATGCAATCAGGATGCACGGACGATGCCCCATTCACCGTCAGAGCTTCAGGCTCCGTCAACTGGGCGAAAAGCCATGACCGGCTTGTACGACCCGCACAAGCTTGGACAGGAGGGTGAGCAACTTGCCGCCGCTTATCTGCTGAAAGAGGGATACAGCATTCTTGAGCGCAATTACCGTTACCATCGCAATGAAATCGACATTATCGCCCGCCATGGTCAGATGCTCTGTTTTGTTGAGGTTAAAACCCGCATCTCTTCTGCCAAAGGAGACCCGGCTGAGGCGGTAACACTCAAAAAGCAGCAGGAGATCATCAAGGCGGCACGGGCCTACCTTGCGCTATCTCGCCAATTGGAATGTGACTGCAGGTTTGATGTTGTTGCAATTCGAGTACAGGATCTGGATGGGAAACGGATAAGCTCTTTTGCCATCGACCATTATCCTGATGCCTTCTGGGGTTGATTCCTCACCGATAAGCAAGCAAAATGACGGCATTTTTATTATCTTAAAGTTCAATTTCAATATCACCAGTTATAGCTGATTATTATGCAGGAAGACGATATCCTTTCCACATTGACCCCTTTGACCGAATCAAGCTACGGAGCAAACAACATTCAGGTTCTTGATGGCATCGAGCATGTACGCATGCGACCTGCCATGTATATTGGCGACATTCATAGCCGGGGACTTCACCATCTTGTCTACGAAATTGTCGACAACTCTATTGATGAAACGCTTGGCGGCTTCAACGACTATATTTTTGTCTCCCTGAACCCTGACGGATCGGTCACCGTGATTGACCATGGTCGAGGTATTCCTGTGGATATACACCCTGAAAAACAGAAATCTGCGCTTGAGCTGGTCATGACCGTCATTGGGGCGGGCGGAAAGTTCGACAAGGGCGCCTATAAGGTTTCCGGCGGTCTGCACGGCGTTGGCGCCTCGGTGGTCAATGCCCTTTCGGAATGGTGCGAAGTCGAGGTCTATCGCGACGGAAAGGTCTATTTCCAGCGCTTCGAGCGGGGTGTTCCCCAGGGCGATGTCAAGGCCATCGGCAGTTCCGACAAGCGCGGCACAAAAACAACCTTTCTGCCGGACCATCTGATTTTCAAGACAACCGAGCTGCGCAAGGATATCATTATCGACCGTATGCGGGAGCTTGCGTTCCTGAACAAAGAGCTCAGCATTACCGTACAGGATACCGAAGGTTTCCAGGAAATCTTTCATTATGAGGGTGGCATTAAAGAGTTTGTCCAGTTTACCGATCAGAACCGCCTCAACCTGCTGAAAGAGCCGATCTATCTCTACGGTGAACGGGATACAACCATTGTTGAAATAGCGCTCCAGTATAATGACTCGTATCAGGAGAATGTGTTCAGCTATGTCAACAACATCAATACGCATGAAGGCGGTACCCATGTCACCGGATTCCGCAAGGCTCTGACAAGAACGCTCAACGCCTATGCGCAAAAGAATGATTTGCTGAAAAACCTGAAACTCTCCCTTACCGGCGACGATTTCAAGGAGGGGTTGACCGCAGTCATCTCCGTCAAAGTGGCTGAGCCGCAGTTTGAAGGGCAAACCAAAACCAAGCTTGGCAACTCGGAAACGCAGAGTATTGTCGAGACGGTTATCAATGAACAGCTCTCGGAGTTTGCCGAAAGCAACCCGAATGTGCTCAAGATGATCATTGAGAAGGTCAAGGGCGCTGCCATGTCGAGAGAGGCGGCCCGGAGAGCAAAGGAGCTTACCCGCAGAAAATCGGTGCTTGAGAGCTCAGGACTGCCGGGAAAGCTTGCTGACTGTTCGATCAACGACCCGGAGCATTGTGAACTCTATATCGTAGAAGGTGATTCGGCAGGCGGCAGTGCCAAGCAGGGACGCGACCGGAGCTTCCAGGCAATCCTGCCGCTCAAGGGAAAAATCCTGAACGTCGAGAAAGCCAGGCTGCACAAAATGCTTGAGAACGAGGAGATCAAGACCATCATTCTTGCTCTTGGTACCAGCTTTGGTGAAGAGGAGTTTTCGGTGGAAAAGCTGCGGTACGGCAA
>CAJAOR010000178.1 GCA_903942355.1 uncultured Chlorobiaceae bacterium
CTACGGTTCATCTATCTTTGAAGGAATCCGCTGCTATGACACCCTGAAGGGCTCGGCAGTGCTCTTTCTTGACGAACACATCAAACGTCTCAGGGATTCGTCGAAAATATACCGCATTGAAATTCCATACTCCGAAATAGAGCTGAAAGAAGCCATCATCAGCACCATCAAGGCCAACGAATTCCAATCCTGCTACATCCGTCCGCTGGTCTACCGCGGGCAGGGAGCGTTGGGAGTCAACCCGCACCGTGCCTCAATCGAGGTTGCCATTGCTACCTGGGAGTGGGGAAGCTACCTTGGAGAAGATGTGCTTGAAACCGGTGTTGATGTCCGCGTCTCCTCATGGACCAGGCCAGCCCCGAACACCCTGCCCGCCTGGGCAAAAGCCGGAGGAAACTATCTTAACTCGCAGCTTATCAAAATGGAAGCCCTGATGGACGACTATGCCGAAGGGCTTGCGCTTGATGTGAACGGTTATGTTTCTGAAGGAAGCGGCGAAAATATTTTTGTCATCCGCGACGGGATTATCTATACCCCCATGTCGGGCCAGTCAATCCTGCCTGGCTTTACCCGGTATGCCATCATGCATATTGCAAAAGAGCTTGGCTACGAAGTTCGCGAAACAATGATTCCGAGGGAAGCACTCTATATTGCTGATGAGGTCTTCCTGACCGGCACTGCTGCAGAAATTACTCCGGTCAGAAGTATCGACAAATACCCGATCGGCAATGAAAAACGGGGTCCGATTACCGAAGTGCTGCAGGAGGCATATCTCAAAATTGTTCATACAGGCGAAGACCCTTACAACTGGCTAACCTTTATCTGAACACGGCAAGGTAGGCATGAGCTGGAATAACATTATCGGTCAAAAACAGCAGGTCCGCGTCCTGCAGAAAGCACTTGAAACAGGACGCCTTGCTCATGCCTACCTTTTCACCGGCCCTGACGGATCAGGTAAGGAGTCGGTAGCCTTTGAAATTGCCTCTCTGCTCAACTGCCGTCAGGCAGCAACTGGCAATCAGGCTGGCTCATGCGAAAGATGTCCTGATTGTGTGCAAATCCAGTCGTTCATGCACCCGAACGTGGAATATATTTTTCCGGTAGAATCTGCCCTGCTTGATGCAGGCGACTCCACAAAAAAAGAGAACAAGCGCTTTACCGATGCAAAAGAGCGCTACGACAAACTGCTCGAACAGAAAAAGCAAAACCCCTATCTCTCCCCCGCCATGGAGCGCTCCATGGGTATTCTGACAGAACAGGTTATCTCCTTGCAGCATAAAGCCATGTTTATGCCGGATGAGGGTACTAAAAAAATTTTTATTATTTCGCAGGCCGAACGGCTGCACCCTTCGGCGGCAAACAAGCTTCTCAAACTGCTCGAAGAGCCTCCGCCGCATGTCCTCTTCATTCTTGTCTCGTCAAGGCCGGAAGCGCTGTTGCCAACCATCCGTTCGCGATGCCAGACCGTCAGGTTTTCACGCATTACACACCTGGAGCTGCGACTCTGGCTGCAGGAAAACCGTCCGGAGATCGAGGAGCCCGCACTGAGCTTTATCGTCAGCTTTTCGAGGGGAAACCTCCGTCTTGCCTGGGAACTCATGAACAATCGCGACAGCAACACCTCTGAAACAGCAACCATTGTACTCCGTAACCAGGCGCTCGACTATCTTCGCCAGATACTCACCCCAAGCCGTTTCCACGAAGCCATCATCTCCTGTGAGCAGAACGCAAAAAACCTCTCACGCGACGATCTCACCCTCTTTCTCGCCGCTCTCCTGCTCTTCTTTCAGGATGCCAACCACCGCCGAATCGATCCCGATTTTCAGGAGCTGAACAACCCCGACATCAGCGATACCATCAACCGTTTTGCAAAAAACTTCCCCAACCCGGACTTCTTTCGGATTTCAACCATCACCGAAGAGGCCATCCGCGGCATTGAACGCAACGCCAGCCCTTTGCTCGTCATGGCTTCCTTTACGGCGGAGATTAGGGGTTTGTTGCAACGGAGCTGAAAGTCAAGCCGTGCTGATAGTCGAGTCGAGCCAGTTAAGGTAGCCGGGCAGTCCGCCGGTTATGGGCAGTTTGATGATTTCGGGCACATCGTAGGGGTGGTACTCTTCGATATAGGCTTCGAGCTTGGTGTATCGCGCCTCTGTGGTCTTGATATACAGGGCAACTTCACTCTCCTTCTGCAGTCCCCCCTCCCAAAGAAAAAAGCTCCGGATGCCGGTCATTTGAACACATGCTGCAAGGCGATTGCCAAGAATGCCTTCCGCCATTTTTTCAGCCTCTTCCTGATCAGAGGCAGTAGTGATAACCATACAATAGCAGCTTTCCATGTGTGTTTGTGTACTCTACGTGGACGGTTAGCAAAACTTACAATTCAATAAGCTCCTTACTCAAGCGCTGCAGGGGCATTGCCCCATCTGGACCCATCACCACCGTGTCCTCGATGCGCACCCCGAACTTGCCGGGCAGGTAGATGCCGGGCTCAATGGTAAAAAGCATATTTTCCTGCAGCGCATACTCCCCTTTCGGGCTGATCCGTGGCTCTTCATGCACCTGAAGACCAACACCGTGACCGAGACCATGACCAAACTCATCGGCATAACCGTGACCGGCAATAAAGCGGCGAACCTCCCGGTCAAGCTCTTTGGCAGTCATGCCGCACCGTGCCGAAGCTATACCGAGCGCCTGTGCCTCCTGCACAATACGATAGACCTCACGGGCTTCGCTGGAAACCTGACCAAGCGCAACGGTTCTGGTCTGATCGGAGGCATACCCTTCATAGACGCACCCAATATCGATCACAATAAGTTCTCCTGACTTGAATCGCGCCTTTGAAGGAGTTGCATGGGGCATGGCGGAACGGGCTCCACCCGCCACAATAGGTTCAAAAGAGTCCCTTTCGGCACCAAGTTTTTTATGCTGGTAGGTAATCTCTGCGGCAATATCGAGTTCCGTCACGGATGACGAAATCATGGGAAGCACAACTTCAAGGGTAAGTTCGCTGATTTCTGCTGCACGACGCATCTTCGTGAGCTCAATGTCATTTTTCAACATCCTGAACTCATCGAAAAAAGAGTCAACTGGTATCACGCGCTGTTTGCCGAGAATTTGTTCGATAAGCGTGGTTGCTTCATGCCAAGTAACATTATCAGACTGAAGGGCAACCGTTTCGCCGAGAGGATAACGCCCTGAGCCAAGCTCTGCGGCAAACCCGTCAGCAGCAATAACCGTTTCTGCCACAACAACCTCAAGAGCAGCCTGTTCCTTGTAGCGAAAATCGGTAAACAACCAGCTTTTTTCCCTGGTAATCAGCAACCTCGCGCTCGAGCCGCTGAAACCGGTCAACCACCGGATAACTGCGAGATCCGTAACAATAATGGCGTCAAGAGCATGGCTCATCATTTTTCTCAAAACCATCCGCAATGCCTCATTACGATGCAACGTCAACTGCTGTCTATCCATTAAAAATGCGCTATGATCCATAAAGATATCAGCGTTGAGCCATTGCGGCCTTTTTCAGAAAAGTCAATTCTATTTTAATCATTTACAGTTACAAAAAATATCCTTCTCATGCTGCAATATTGAGTAAATTATTTCAGCGAGATCAGAAGCTGACGACCATTCACTGGCATCGGGTTATCTACATGCTGACGGTAAAACCGGCAAGAAACAACGTATCGGTTATGGGATTGTTAAGCCCTCCTTGAACACCAACATCAAGATCAAAGTCTTCAGTAACGCTATAGATAAGACCCCCGACAAGATAGACGGGATGGGTATTTGAAGTCTTGTCCGGATTGGTATCGATGCCAATGTCGGCAACAGTGCAAAGCTTTTCGGTCATACGAATTTCTGCCGCAATTGAGGCATGCCAGATATCCTTTCTTGAGACTTCGGCATCTGATTTCAGACCGTAGGCATTACGGATATAACCGACATTGCAGTGAATAGCCCTTTTTTTTGCCGCTTGGGTGACAATGACCATCATTCCTCCCGAAAAGGCACCGTTTCCGAGTCCTTTTCTCTCATCACCCGCCGGTATCAAAAGTCCCGGTTTCAATGCTAAACTCAATCCGCTCCGGTCATCGTCGAAAATTCTCCACTTGACTTCAGCCAACATATCACCTATTCCTTTCGCTGGCGCCCACTGATAGGGAAAAGCAACATCCAGATCAACATTATCAGCTATCCCCCAGGTAAGAGCGCCAGCCATGCCGCCGTTGGTTTCAATTTTTTCAGTTGGAAATCCGCAGTTCAGCTCCAGTAAAAACTTTTCTTTTCCTTGGGTCCCAGTATCATCGGTGACCATTGGATGCTCACCGAAAGCAGGCACTGACCACAAAAGGGCCAAGATCAAGATCATACATTTCTTAAACATCAATACATTGAAATTGTAACAAGCTTCTGAAGAATAATTACTCATTGGACAGGTGAACCATGAAACATTTTTTTATGATTACAACAGAGAGGCGAGACCTAACCAAGAAAAAACATCCCGACAGCTGCCGCACCCATGACCGCTACCGCTATCCACCCAAGAATTATGATAGGCCGGCTTGCGGTAAATTTACCCATGACCGATTTTTTCGAAACCAGCAGAATAATCACCACGATTAACGGTACGGCGATGATTCCATTGATAACGGCGCTCCAGAATAAAGCCTTCATCGGGCTGATCGGCGTATACTGAATAACTAGTCCAAGCAAAACGCTGATAGCAATAATACTATAAAACCCTCGAGCGTCGTGCGCCTTGTTTTCGAGGCCAGAATTCCAGCCCATAGCCTCAGAAAGAGCATAGGCCCCGGAACCAGCAAGGACCGGCACACCGATCAACCCGACACCGAGAATCCCGACAGCAAATAGGATAAATGCAAGGTCACCAGCAAGAGGCCTGAGTGCGCTTGCTGCCTCGGCGGCTGTATTGATATCCTTAATTCCTGAAACGTTGAGCGTGACCGCGGTAGCCAAAATAATGAAGTAGGCTGTCAAGTCAGAGTACAGCATACCGCTCCATGTATCCCACCGGATACGACGAAGTTCTTCACCTGCCGGCCGTTCATTGGATACGAGCGAAACCGTACCCGGTTTTGAGTGCATATCCTCGACCTCTTCAGATGCCTGCCAAAAAAACAGGTAGGGACTGATCGTGGTGCCAAATACTCCGACAATAACAGCCGCTGCATCAGAATCAAGGGTGAACCTTGGCCAGACCGTACGTTGCAGCACCTCTGGCCAAGGTACATGTACAGTAAAAAGCACGGCAGCATAGGCCAGCAGTGAAATGGTCAGCCACTTCAAAAAATTGACATAGCGATGATAAGGAACAAATATCTGAAGGATCAATGTTCCAAACACAAACATGGCTGTCATGACATGACGGTTGAAGCCGGTAATAAGCTCCGCAACTTCGCCCATGGCAGCAACATCAGCGGCGATATTGAGCGTATTGGCAATCAGCAAAAGCAATACTACACCCTGAAGCACAACAGGAGGAAAGGTGGTTTTGATGTTAGCTGCAAGTCCTTTTCCGGTGACTCTGCCAATTCGGGCACACATGGACTGAATCGCAGCCATCAAAGGGAATGCCACAGGCATCGTCCAGAGCATGTTGAGTCCAAACTGAGCTCCAGCTTGAGAGTAGGTCGCTATGCCGCTTGGATCATCATCAGCAACACCGGTAATGAGCCCCGGTCCAATCCGGGAGAGTGGGTGTTCCTTCAAACGCCTCCGAATAAATCGAGTGACCTTCACCGATAACGCTCCCGTTGAATGTTCGGTACTGAAGATTATAGCACCGGTTAATCGTACGAATGTGCTTTAATTGAAAAGATACGTAAAAAAATAGCGATATAATTCCCGTATGCAGGGGCACGGGGAAGATGACGCACGAAGCGAAGGTTCTTTAGTGTTCAGGATTGGTATAAGGGGCGGCGTTGCCTTATATTCGTTGTGCCGTTTACAAAATCAGCAACCATTTGCCAACCAGTCTGTTTCATGCCACAAAAGAAGTTACTTCAAAAGCTGCTTGCAGGAGAACATTTTTCACAGGAAGAGATGACCTTCTGCATGAACAGCATTATGGATGGTCTTTTTTCCGAGATTGTTATTGCTGCAATGCTGGTTCTGATGCAGAAAAACGGTGTAACCCCCGCAGAAACTGCCGGCGCATATTACAGCCTAATGGCCAAAGCAGATAGCATTGAGCTGGATGAAGATGCTGTTGATACCTGCGGAACAGGCGGTGACCATGCCGGTACCTTCAATATTTCAACGACCGCATCAATCATCGCAAACAGTGCCGGAGTCCGAATCGCCAAGCATGGGAACCGATCGGTAACCAGCAGTTGCGGAAGTGCCGATGTGCTTGAAGCGCTCGGATTCACTATTGATCTTCCGCCGGAAGCAACAAAAGAGCTGTATGAGCAGACAGGATTTGCCTTTCTGTTTGCCCCCCTCTACCACCCATCAATGAAAAAGGTTGCTCATATCCGGCGGGAGCTGGGCATCAGAACCATATTCAATATTCTCGGACCCCTGATTAACCCGGCACAGGCAAAACGGCAGCTAGTGGGTGTTTTCAATCGGGAACTGATGGAACTGTATACCGAAGTGCTACTGCAAACAGGAGCCCGACACGCCATGATTGTTCATGCCATGACAGAAGAGGGCATAGCGATTGATGAACCGAGCCTCAACGGACCAACTCATATTATCGAAATCCAGCATGGCAGAGTGATAGAGTATACCGTTTATCCCGAAGAGTTCGGACTGACAAGACATGCCCTTATAGACATCCAGGGTGGGGAAAGGGATGAAAACGCACTCATTATCCGCCGAATTCTTGACGGAAGCGCTCCGGCAGCACACCTCGATGCCGCGCTCTTCACTACCGCCATGACCTGTTATGTGTCCGGAAGTGCTACAAGCATTACTGAGGGCTTCATTATGGCAAGGGCAGCGCTGGAAAGCGGTCATTCTGAGAAAAAGTTTAATCAAATCCTGAAAATAAACGCTGAACTCTCCCTGAAGTACCGGAGTGCCGATTAACTAAATCCTTATCTTTTTGCCGAAAAACTTGTATACTGTCTGCCTTGTTTTTAAGCCGAAGCGAGAATTATTATACCCATGAACGGACGCGACACTCAAAACCCTGAAAAGCATCCAGGCATAGCCGAAAAGCTTCTGCAGTCAGGAATGAGCAGTTCAAGACGAAAAATCATTGAACAGGCTCTTGAGAATGTCAACAAGCCTGGCTTCAGGATTGAGCCATCTGCCATTCTTCCGCTCATGAAGCCGGTTACCTGGTTTCCTCCCATGTGGGCATTTGCGTGCGGCGTAGTGTCAACTGGCGAAAATATTGCCGACAACTGGTCAATTCTCCTGCGAGGCGTCCTGCTTGCAGGACCGCTCATGTGCGCCATGTCGCAAACTATGAACGACTACTTTGACCGGGAGGTTGATGCCATCAATGAGCCTGACCGCCCGATTCCGGCAGGAAAAATATCCAAATCAGCCAGTTGGCTGATTACCTTTGCCTTGATCGTTACCGGCTTTCTTGTCGCACTCTCCATTCATCCCTATGTGGTCATCATTGCTTTTGTCGGGGTACTGATGTCGCATGCCTATTCAGGCCCCCCGATCAGGGCTAAAAGAAACGGCTGGTTCGGCAATCTTATTGTGGGACTTGCCTATGAGGGCGTAGCGTGGCTGACAGGCAGTTTTGCCATTACGCAAGGCGTTCCGTCAA
>CAJAOR010000179.1 GCA_903942355.1 uncultured Chlorobiaceae bacterium
ATGAGTGGGGTGTCGGAACATGATGCAATATGGACCAGTGAGGTGTCGGGGGTAATGAGGATTTTGAGTTGTTTGACGATTTCACCGACTTCATAGAGGTTGCGTGTTGAGGGCGATGGCAAAACGTTCTGGTGCGGTTGCTCAAGTTCTTTTTTTTCTTCGAGATCTTGTGGGGCTGAAAAGATAATAAAGGTTTCGTCAGGAAAACTCCGGATCAGTTCAGACCATTGTTGAGGGGTGCGTCGTCCGCCGATGTGGCCGGCACTGATGTTGATGCCGAGGCAGCTGCCTGCCGGGATAGTGCGCAGGAATTCAGCGATATCGGCTGAAACCGGCATTACTGGCAGATATGGCTTGCAGGGATGCAAGACATTTGAACCCAGAGCGCCCATGAGTGAGAGGTTTTTTGCTGACTCATGTGTGCCGGGGCCGAGCTCGATAAGGTGGTCGTAGAGCCCTTCGTGATAAGGGCTGAAGTGTCCTATCTTGCGACGTGCGCGGATGAGTGTTGTCTGGATGAGAAAATGGATTGACGGGTGCTCCTTGGGATTGAAAAGAAGGTCAAATTTTTGTGGAAGGAGCTCAGTGTAGTACCGTTTCATGTTTCTTTTTGCATGGTATACGGCGGTAACGTTGGTGTCGGCGCTGAAAAAATCAAAGATGATCCGGCTGAACGCGATGATGAAGATTGAAAGATTTGGATACTCTTTTTTGAGTGTGCCGATAAGCGGGGTCAGCATAATGCAGTCCCCGTAGCATTCGCGGGCAAGAATCACGATACTTTTCGGCGTTTCAAGAGAAAGAGGTTGCGCTTTTCGCTTTTTCGTGACAAACTGAAGCGTTTTTGCAAAGCGCTGGCGGAATATCCAGTTATCTTTTTTTTTGAGTTTCATCAGTAACTTTTTTTCAGCGGTGCCGGTTTGTTTTCGCTTGTTTTTTCCCTGCTCAATACCTATCTGTTGATAAGGTCTGAATGTCAGGGCGTTCAAGGCTGTAAAGTATCAAATTCCGAGGGATTCATTGTAACGCATAATTTTCAATGCAGAAGCTCACCTTTACCGATCCGTTTGCGGCCCGTAGGCCAAAATTTATAGCCAATACGCTTTTTCTGATTGCCGTCATGCTGCTCTATCCGCTTGCGGGCGGATTGCTTTTTTTGCTTGTCAGCGGCGGGAGCCTGGATCCCTTCTCCTTGCTGCATCTTTATAAGGGTATGCTCCCCTCCATTCGACTGATTCAGGCGGTCGGGCAGATTTTTTTGCTGGCCTTGCCGGTTGTGGTGATGGCTGGCTGGCATACCCGCCATGATCATGCTTTTTTGCCGGGGAGTCTCCCTTTTTTGGGGATAGGCAAGCGCGTCGATATTGGCTTGGTCGCTTTGGCGGTCGGCGGCATTTTTCTGCTTCAGCCGTTGCTCTATACCATCACGGCATTTCAGGATTACGCGCTCTGGCCGGCTCTTGGCTCTGCCGGCAAAGAGGTGATTCGTCAGCGCGATCTGATGGAGGCGTTTATTAGGGAGCTTGCGCTGGTGCGCTCGGTTCCGGAGTTTTTTTTTGTTGCGTTTGTTCTTGCCCTCACCCCTGCGGTTTGTGAGGAGCTGCTTTTCAGGGGCTATATCCAGCAGAATTACACCAGATCGATGTCGTCTGGCAGCGCTGTATTGCTGACGGGCTCTATTTTTGCCTTCTTTCACCTGAGCGCGGCAAATCTTTTGCCCCTTGCTTTGCTTGGGTGGTATATTGGGTATATTTATGCTGGAAGCGGCAATCTGGCCATTCCGTTTGTGGCTCATTTTTCGAACAACATGGCGGCGTTGCTTCTTTTCTTTTTTACAGAACGAACCCATTTGGATGGAGCCATTGAGTCGAAGGCTGTTCTTGGTTCTCCTTGGTGGTGGCTTGTTGTTGCGGGAAGTTTATGGTTGTTTGCTGTGGTTATTCGGCGCTTTGCGGCTCGGGCTGCGAAAAGCTTTTCATAGAGGTTGATCATACCGGTTTAAGAGATGAATATGGCGAAACTGTTGAGCGTTAATTTGCTGCAGAGGATTGTTGTGGCTCTTGTGGGCATCCCTCTTCTGCTCTGGCTCATTGAGGTTGGGGGTATCTGGTTTTTTTTATTTTTTTTATTGCTGGCCCTTCTTGCTGCTTTTGAATTCCATCGCCTCGCACGCCACAAGGCAAAGCCTCCGGCGCTCTGGATCGTGCTGGCTGTAACGGCGCTTTTTCAGCTAAATTTTTATATGCACTTGCTCGAAGTATGGGAGCTGTTGCTTGCCGTTGTGCTGGCGCTTCTGGTTATGGAACTTTTTTTGAAAGATGGCTCGCCGCTGCTTAATCTGGGAGCGATTTTTCCGGGCTTGCTCTATGTCAATCTCTCGTTCGGCTCACTGCTGCGGCTTCGTCTTGAAGTTGGTGACGGCAACGGGGTGACGATGGTTTTTCTTCTGTTTTTCTGTGTCTGGGCGGCTGATATTTTTGCCTATTTCGGGGGAAGCACACTGGGCGGCCGTTTTATTCACCGCAAACTGTTCGAGCGCCTGAGCCCCCATAAAACCTGGGAAGGCTTTTTGTCCGGTCTTGCCGGAAGCGTTGCCGCATCACTGATCTACAGCAGCTTTGTTCCGCAGCTGTCGCTGACCAAAGCGCTCTTGACCGGACTCTTGATCGGGCTTGCAAGTCCGGCCGGCGACCTTATTGAGTCGATGTTCAAACGGGATGCCGGAGTAAAAGACTCTTCGCACTTGATTCCCGGTCACGGCGGGGTGCTTGACCGGTTTGATACCATCATGTTTGTGTCGCCGTTTATCTACTTCATTACCACTCGCCTTTGAGCCGTTTTAAAGAGCGGTGCTGTCGGGCGGAATGGATGGGAATGTTTTTTTTATATTATAAGCCGGATTTGTGAGCAAAGCGTTTCTTTCAACAGCCAGAAGTATTAAGCGCAAAAGGTTATCATCATGAAAATTGAAGGCCTTCTTTCCGAAAAATATATTGCTTTGAATCTTGACCTTGCCCTCAAAAGCAAGGTGATTGAAAAAATGCTTTCCGTTGTGGCCGAGCATCCGGGGGTGGCGGATATCAGCAAGCTTCGGGAGGATGTGCTCAAGCGTGAGCAGGATATGTCGACCGGTATCGGCAAATCCCTGGCCCTGCCCCATGCAAAGAGTGCAGGGGTGTTGCAGCCGGTCATGGCGTTTGCCACGCTTCGCAACCCCATCAATTTTGATTCGATTGATGATGAACCTGTCCGTATTGTTTTTCTTCTGGCAACGCCTGAGGAGATGCTTGCCGAGCATTTGAAGCTTCTTGGCCGGATTACCAAGCTGGCGGGTCGGGAGGATATTCGCCAGCGACTCATTCTTGCAACATCGGCTGAAGAGGTTATTGAACTGTTCAGGGACGAGGAAAAAGATTTGCCACAGATATAAACCAACATTTTTACCAGCAGGGGATCAGTACAGTTATGCCGCAGTATCAGGCAGTAAAGGGCACCAGGGATATTTTTCCCGAAGAGGCTGCCCTATGGAAATATATAGAAGGAGTGGTTCATACACTGGCCTCTCTTTACGGGTTCAGTGAGATACGGACTCCGGTTTTTGAGTATACCGAGCTCTTCCAGCGAGGTATCGGCTCCACAACGGACATTGTCGGCAAGGAGATGTTTACCTTTCAGCCTGATGCCAAAGGGCGTTCCCTTACCTTGCGTCCGGAGATGACTGCCGGGGTGATGAGGGCGGCGCTGCAAAGCAATCTCCTCTCGTCTGCTCCGGTTCACAAGCTTTATTATATAGGGGAGCTGTTTCGCAAGGAGAGGCCCCAGGCCGGCCGGCAGCGTCAGTTTTCACAGTTTGGCGCTGAACTGCTTGGAGTATCCTCGCCTGCAGCGGTAGCTGAGGTCATTACCTTGATGATGCAGGTTTTTCGTTCACTTGGCCTGCATGGCCTGAAGCTCAGGATCAACAGTCTTGGCGACACGGATGATCGGCTCCGGTACCGTGAGGCCCTGCAAGCTTATTTTGCCCCATTCCAGGACATGCTCGATGAGGCTTCGAAAGAGCGGCTTGAAAAAAATCCGCTGAGAATTCTCGATTCAAAAAATCCGGCACTTCAGGAGCTGATTGCCGGGGCTCCAAGGCTCTACGATTATCTTAACCCGGCTTCGGTGCAGGATTTTGAGAAGGTACTTTTTTACCTGGGAGAGCGGGATATTGCCTTCGAAATCGATTATCGTTTGGTACGCGGGCTCGATTATTATTGCAATACGGCCTTTGAGGTGACCAGTTCAGAGCTTGGCGCCCAGGATGCCATTGGCGGGGGTGGGCGCTACGATGGGCTTGCCCGGGAGCTGGGCAGTTCGTCGGATGTGCCGGCTTCCGGGTTTGCTGTTGGTATGGAGAGGCTTCTGATAACGATGGAAAAACAGGGGCTTCTTGCTGCGCTTGAGGCTCCGGGGCCGGATGTTTACATTGTTGTGCAGCAGGTTGATTTGGCCGACCACGGCCTGCAGATTGCCTGCCGGTTGCGTAATGCGGGTATCAGGACGGAGATAGACCTGGCGGCAAGGAGCATGAAGGCGCAGATGAGAGAGGCAAACCGGATAAAGGCATCTTATGCGCTCTTTATCGGTATGGCGGAATATACGGCTGGGCTTTATTCGCTGAAAAATCTGGCAACCTCGGAACAGACGACACTCTCATTGGACGCTGTAGTTGAGCGTCTGCTGGAACGGGTTGAGAAGGAGCCATTGAGCTCGTGACGACCATGCGCCATAAGGTGACGCTCTATGGCAAGAAAGAGTGCTGCCTGTGTGACGAGGCTCTGGTTCTTTTGCAGAAAGTCCAGGCCTCATTGCCGTTTGATCTGGAAAAAACGGATATTTCCGGTAATCCGGAACTGCTCGAAAAGTTTGGCCTTGCCATTCCTGTGGTTTTTGTTGATGGTGTTCAGGCTTTTAAATACCGGGTAAACGAAAACCGCCTCAGGGCATTGCTGAGCTGATGATGAAATATATTATCCTGTTTATTTTTTTCTTTCTGCTGGTGCGTGCGGTGGTGCGTACCCTGCGGAAAGGACTCTTTTTTATCCGCAAGGTTGGCGGTCCCGCTCATGGCGTCAATGCAAAAGCCTCATCTTCGTCAGGGCGGCATATCGAAGAGGCTGATTATGAGGTTATTGAGAGCCGCCTTCAACATAAAGAGCGGGACGATTGAATAATGTTTATTTGCTTTTGGCAGTTTCTTGGCTATATTAGGCCACTTGATTTAACGACGTGCAGCATTATCTTATCTGAAGTGGGGGTTCCCCACTTTTTTGTTTTCTATTTTAAAGGTTGTATGAGGTTTTCATGCAAGAGCGTATAAAAAATTGTGTTTCCCAGGTTATTGCTGAGTCTGCGGGTACGCGGGGCGAAGGTGCCTATCTTATTGATGTCAAGGTAAAAGGCAAGGGGAGCGGCCGCAAGATTGAGGTACTGATGGATGCCGATATTGGTATCCAGATTCACCAGTGTGCCTACGTCAGCCGAAGGATTCGCGAAAAACTGGAGGCTGATGATGAGCTTCTGGAACTGGTTGGTGAAAATTTTGACCTGATGGTCTCTTCTCCCGGTCTTGGTGAACCTATCATTATTTCCCGTCAGTATATACGCCATGTCGGGAAGCTCCTGCTGCTTACCTATGCCGACGAGCATGGCGAGCCTGTTGAGCTGGCCGGTCACCTTCAGGAGGTCTCGTTTTCCGATGAGAGTGCGCCGTACATCGTGATTATGCCGGAAAAAAATAAAAAAAAGGGGCAACAGTCAAAAACCGACGCTGTCACCCTGTATCTCAATCAGGTAATTCGTGCAGTTCCTGAGGCTGAATTATAAAGAGGTTTATACAGACGAGTGGAAATTTTCTTTTATAAAATGCACAATCTAAGATAGAGATGGTCAAAAAGAAGATAAAAGATGAGGGACAGGATCGGAGATTGCAGATTGCCAGTGCTTTCGGCGAAATCGAGCAGTCCAAGATCTTTCTGGATAAGCGTACGGAAAGTGCGGCAGTCAAAATGGATATTGCCGATCTTCTCAAAGACATTATTCAGAAGCAACTCAGAAAAGATTACGATCCTGAGGTTGAATCCAACATTTTCATCAATCCCGAACGGGGAGATTTCGAAGTCTATATTCTCAAAAAGATTGTCGAAGAAGTAGATATTGAAAGCATTGAGATCAGTCTCAAAGAGGTCAGAAAAATTGATGATTCTCTTGAAATTGGCGATTATTATGAAGAGGGGCCGATCCGCCTTGAAGATTACCTGAGTCGCAAGTCCATTCAGATTATCAAGCAGTCGGTACAGAAAAAAGTACGGGATCTTGAACGTCTTGTTGTTTATGAAGAGTGTCTTGAAAAAGTCGGTGAAATTGTGGCCGGCGAGGTGTACCAGGTTCGTGCCAATGAGGTTATTTTTACCTACAACACGTCGAAAGACCATCGTGTTGAGTTGGTGTTGCCGAAGTCGGAGATGATGAAAAAGGATAATCCCCGTCGAACGCCGCGCATGAAGCTCTATATCAAGCGTATCGAGCGTGAAAAAGCAAAAGTGAAGCTCGATGACGGCAGTATGGTTGAGCGTGAAAAATCTGACGGCGGCATGAAGGTTATCGTGTCGAGAGTTGATGACCGCTTTTTGTACAAGCTTTTTGAGCATGAGGTCCCCGAAATTCTTGACGGTCTTATTATTATCAAGGCCATTGCCCGGGTACCGGGTGAGCGCGCAAAGGTTGCCGTTGAATCTACCAGTGCAAGGATCGATCCGGTCGGCGCTACCGTCGGATACCGTGGCAAACGTATCCAGAGCATTGTCAAGGAGCTCAACAACGAAAATATCGACGTTATTTACTACGCTGATGAGCCGCAGATTTATATTTCAAGGGCGATGCAGCCGGCCAAAATTGATCCGCTTACCGTTCATGCCGATCCGAAAACCCGGAAGGCAAGGGTGATGCTCAAGCCTGACCAGATCAAATATGCTATCGGAAAGAACGGCAACAATATCCATCTGGCTGAAAAACTGACTGGCTATGAAATTGATGTATATCGTGATGTGATCGACAAATCTACAGAAGATCCCACCGATATCGATATCATTGAGTTCCGTGAGGAGTTTGGTGATGATATGATTTACCAGCTTCTGGATGGTGGTCTTGATACCGCCAAAAAAGTCTTGAAAGCTGGAGTTGATGAAATTGAGCGTTCACTTCTCGGGTCGAACAAACCCGAAGAGCAGACTGTTTTCGGCAAGACTTACAAGACCAGCGTGAAGCCGCGGGAACGTAAAGTGACCGATGAGGAAAAGCGCTATTGGAAGAAGATTTCTGAAAATATTTATAAAACCGTAAAGGAACAGTTTACCGAAGCGGATCTGGCGGATCTTTTTGATGACTCCTTCGACTCGGAACCGGAAGAACCGGCAGTCGATACACCATCAGAACCGATCGCAGAGTGAACATCTCGAAAGAAGTAAAGCGTTTTTAAATCCAGAGGAGGATGTAATGGCCCTTGAGGACATGGAAAAGAAATACCGCATAAGTG
>CAJAOR010000180.1 GCA_903942355.1 uncultured Chlorobiaceae bacterium
CCTTGGAGCCGCGCTCGACTATGTGCGCAAAATCGGACTCGACAACATTTCCCGTTACGAGCATGAACTGACCGAGTACGGTACCGAACGCCTGATTGGAATTCCAGGACTGCGCATGATCGGAACGGCACGAAACAAGGTCGGCGTCCTCTCCTTTGTGCTGAACAATCTCCCCAACGAAGAGGTCGGCAAACTGCTCGACCGCGAAGGCATTGCCGTTCGCACCGGCCACCACTGCTCGCAGCCATCGTTACGGCGCTTCGGTGTTGAAGGGACGATACGGCCATCACTCGCCTTCTACAACACCAAAGAGGAGATCGACCGGCTTGCGGAGGTGATCAACCACATCCAGCGCCGATAAGTCACCGAAAAAAGAGATTACTTGCAGACCTCTAAACAAAGAAGCCATCCCGTTCCTACAGACAAGGATGGCTTCCTTGTTTCAGATAAAGGGGTTATCGTGAACCGGCAGACCAAGTGAGCGGGCAACCTCTTTATGGATCATATGTCCATTCCAGGTATTGAGCCCACCAGAAAGTCCTGGGACCATCACCATGGCACTTTCAAGACCAAGATCCGCAATTCTTCTGATATAGGGAAGAGTAACTCCCGTAAGCCCGTCCGTCGAAGTACGGGGATATGCGGCAGGCATATTGGCAACACAGTAATGAACAATACCCTCTTCTATAAAAACCGGATTTTCGTGTGTAGTCGGATGTGAAGTTTCAAAACACCCCCCCTGGTCAATGGCAATATCAACAATCACACTCCCCAGCTTCATTTTTTGAAGCATGGATCGGGTCAACAGTTTCGGCGCACTTGCTCCGGTCACCAGCACGGCACCGACAATAAGGTCAACATCAGCAAGCATCTCCTCAAGATTCTGTTCATTGGCATAGAGGGTGTGCACCTGGGGCGGCATAAGATTATCAAGTTCACGCAATTTTTCCTGATTGATTTCCATGATGGTAACCTCTGCTCCGAGACCGGCTGCCGCTCTGGCGGCATTAGTCCCTGCAGAACCACCACCAAGAATCAGCACCTTTGCAGGAAGCACGCCGGGAAGACCTCCAAGCAGTTTACCTTCACCACCCTGATGATGGGCAAGGTAAAAGCCACCCATGATGATGCTCATTTTTCCAGCAACTTCACTCATTGGAGCAAGCAGAGGCAGATGCCCGCCATGCTCAACCGTCTCGTAGGCAATCCCTGTTATTTTGGACTTTATCATTTGACGGGCAAGTTCGGGCGCACTGGCAAGATGCAGAAAGGTGAAAAGTATTTGGCCCTCCCTGAAAAATTTAAACTCCTCTGCAAGAGGCTCCTTGACTTTTACAACAAGATCATTTTTCCAGACCTCTGCGGCTGAATCGGCAATAATAGCGCCGGAACGCCTATACTTTTCATCGCTGAAGCCACTCCCTTCGCCGGCTCCACGCTCAACAACAACATGGTGACCACCGCTGACAAGATGGCGAACACCTGAAGGAGTACAGGATACCTATAGTGGACCCCGATTTTTAGACAGCGGTTTAAGATGTTAACTTGCCCCAAAAAGGAGCAGGTAATGACAAAAAGGACACGAAAAAATTTCAGCGGTGACTTCAAGGCCAAGGTAGCGCTTGAGGCTATTCAAGGGGTC
>CAJAOR010000181.1 GCA_903942355.1 uncultured Chlorobiaceae bacterium
CTTTCGCTTCTTTTTGTTGCCAGTAAAGAAAGCGGTCTCTTTTCCTGCCGGTTTAAAAGGTTTTTTAAAACTCTTTTTTGGACCGTAGGCTGATGACTCGCGCTCCTGATCTTCCATTTTGCTCAACCGCAGTTGACGACCACAGACCCTGACCGTTCTCAGTTCATGAAAAACATTATCCGGCATGCCCTGCGGAAGTTCGACGGTGCTGTAGCTGTCGTTGATTGAAATATGGCCGACCGATTCAGGATCAAGACCAACTTCGTTGAGAATGGCGCCCAAAATATTGCCAGCTTTCACACCATGCTCACTGCCAACTTCAAGACGGTACCGCTCTTTGCCTTCATCACCGTAGGTCTCGCCTTTGGTTCTTTTCTTGACTGGTCCGCGATCCCTCTCTGTGCTGCGTGGTCTCTCTGAACCACGATCCCTGTCTGAGCCACGATCCCTGTCCGAACCGCGATCCTCATAAGTCCTTTTTTCAGGCTTGTTCGATAACAGAAGCGGTGTCTCACCCTGAACCATCGAAGCAAGTGCTGCGGCAGCTTCAATTGCCGGCACATTGTGCTCATGACAGTACTGCTCGATAAGCGTGGTAAAAAATCCAAGATCTTCGGCGGCAATGGTATCGGTAATCCGCTGGTTGAACTTTGCCATCCTCTTGTTGTTGATGACTTCAGTTGTCGGCAGCTCCATCAGCTCAATGCGGCTGTGGGTTGCCCGTTCAATTGAGTAAAGCATGTTTTTCTCTCTCGGCGCAACAAACAGAATGGCATCGCCGGCACGTCCTGCGCGTCCGGTACGTCCGATGCGATGCACATATGATTCGGTATCGGAAGGAATATCATAATTGATAACATGGCTTATGCGCTCAACGTCAAGACCTCTTGCAGCAACGTCAGTAGCAATGACAATGCTTAACGTTCCGTTTTTAAGCTGGTCAACCGTGCGTTCACGCTGGCTCTGAGGCATATCGCCGTTTAAGGCTGCAGCACCGTATCCCCTGGCCTGAAGCTTTTCAGCAAGCTCAAGCGTCATGGTTTTGGTGCGAACAAAAATGAGCATGCCGTCAAAAGGCTCGACTTCAAGGATTCTGGTCAGAATGTCAATCTTGTGACTTCCGCCGACAATCCAGTAGCGCTGACGAATGGTGTCAACCGTTGTCGTTTTTGACTGTATGGTGACTTCTGCAGGATTATTCAGATATTTCTGGGCAATACGGCGAATCACGGACGGCATGGTTGCTGAAAAAAGTGCGACCTGGCGACCTTTTGGTGTCTGGTCAAGAATCCACTCAACATCGTCGATAAATCCCATGCGAAGCATTTCATCGGCCTCATCAAGCACCAGGCACTTCAGTGAGGAGAGATTAAGAGAACCGCGACGCATATGATCCATAACGCGGCCAGGTGTGCCGACAACGACATGTACACCGCGTCTGAGCATGCGAAGCTGAATACCGTAATCCTGTCCGCCGTAAATCGGAACGACATGAAAACCCTTGAGATGTTCGGCATAACGCTGAAAAGCCTCGGCGACCTGTATCGCCAGCTCTCTTGTCGGAGCAAGTACAAGAGCCTGGGGTTCGGCATGTTCAAGATCGATATTGGAGAGAATCGGCAGGGCAAAAGCGGCGGTTTTTCCTGTGCCGGTCTGTGCCTGCCCGAGGACGTCACGTCCACTGAGAATAAGGGGAATTGTCTGGGCCTGAATTGGAGTAGGGTTTTCATACCCGACATCGGCAAGGGCCCTCATTAAGGGTTCTGCGAGCTGTAGGCCGAGGAAATCCGTCGGCAATGATTGCTGTTCTTTCATTTTGTATTCCTGTTCCGAAACATTGATAAAAAGAGCCTCATGGGAGGCGGGAGTGGCAGCAATGCAGGAAAGAAAAAAATGAAGAAGAGTTCTCATCAACCGAAAACATTCTGGCAACTTCAGCCAATGCTGAGTACCATCATATCGTCACAAACGCTGGGAATTGTCAGTCAGTACAACCTTTGAATTTCCCTGCGTTCTTTCTTAGCATATTCACCACGCATTAAAAACGTCGAATAGTACGATTTTAATTTGCCAAAAACGAATTTATTCTTTAAAGGCGAAAAGTATGTTTCTCATCAGCGTTGCTATTCATTTGGCATACTTTTTAAAACAACAAGAGTGCTTCATCAAGTCATTCTTAAAAAGAGTACCGAAACAGATGCTGTGCGAAATCAGATCACCGGCGTTATTGATGCTGGAAAATCCATAGGGGTTGAAATCTGCAGGTGACAAAGGGATAATTCTATTTCTTGATCATTTCTGAGGGAAGAATAATGGTCGGCATATCCGGAAACCGCTTTCTGAGGTGACTGACATAATTCGGACTGTCAAGGCAATCCGCGTTATCAGGCTCTGTGCAAGGTATTTCGGCAATTCTCCATCTCCCGTTTTTTTTCTGGAGAATCGCAATAAAATCCTCATATCGACCCGCGCCATCTTTTGATTGGGGAAGCGTGTGCACCCAAGCCCAGCCGCTGTTCAGGTTCATCTCCTTGACTACGAAAAGTACATCAAGCCGGCTTAGCTCCAAAACCTTCCGGCGCATGACTTCAAGCAAAATCCTGCGCTCAGCACTTCCTGGCGGAGGAGTGTAAACCTTCTTGGCTGCATCGGCAGTTACCCCTAAGAAAACTTGCATCGCAAGCAAAAGAGGTATGAACACGACGCGCAAACGATGGATCACCGCAATTATCATATCAATTTTGAAAACATGGACGGCCTTTGGTTTTAATAATACCATTTCTTTTTTCGCGAGAGAAATAGCGATGCACGATGCCGTTGACTTTTTTATTACCTTTAGGCTCTTTATAAAAGATTACAGAATATGAATCCGTCCGCTCTCTCTTTTTACACCCTGTTCTCCCCCATGCTTCTGGGATCAGCAAGACTCGTCAGCGCCCTGCACCCCAAGCTCCGGACTTTTTTCAGGGCAAGAAAAAGAGTGTTCGAAGAGCTGGAGCAAAAAATGCAAAAGCTCCCCCAGTCCTCTTTCCGTTTATGGGTCCATGCGGCCTCGGTCGGCGAATTCGAACAGGCTCGCCCGGTCATTGCTGCACTGAAAGAGAAGCACCCGGACATTGCTGTTTTTGTCTCCTTTCTTTCCGATTCGGGCTACAATGCCCGAAAAAACTTTCCGGATGCCTCCGCCGTCTTTTATCTGCCCATTGATACACCCAATAACGCAAAACGGCTGTTCTCAATGATCAGGCCAGATATCCTTCTTCTCATGCGCTACGACTTCTGGCCGAACCATCTGCTTGAAGCAAAAAAATACGGCGCAAAGCTGATCCTTGCCGCTGCAGTACTGCAACAGGGCAGCCTTTACTTCAAGCCCGTGCTGAAAAGTTTTTACCGGAGTATTTTTCACCTCTTCGATCGCATCTTTACCGTCTCAGAACAGGATACGCTTGCGTTCCATCAGCTATTCAATTGCCCTCAGGCACAAACCGCAGGCGACCCAAGGTTTGACCAGGTCTTTTTGAGAAGCAGGAATCGGGAGAGGGTTGACCACCTTAGACCGGTATTTAAAAACCGTACCGTTCTGGTAGCAGGAAGTGCGTGGGAAAAAGATGAGGCTATTCTTCTTACTGCATGGAAAGAGCTTGATGAACGCCCGTCACTTGTTCTGGTGCCGCATGAAGTCAACCCCGAAAACATGGCGCGACTGTATAGAGATCTGAAAGAGCGATCACTTGATTTTATGGCGGTATCAGCCCTGAACAAGACATTCAATCCTGACAGGCAGATCCTCGTCATCGACCAGACCGGCTATCTTGCAGAACTATATTCTCTGGCATCAATCGCTTATGTAGGAGGAGGATTCGGGGTCAATGTGCATAACACCCTTGAACCGGCAGTCCACCAGATTCCCGTCCTTTTTGGCCCCCGCTATCACAACTCCCCCGAAGCAGAGGGCCTTGCTGCTGCTGGTGGCGCCATCGTCATTCACGATCAACAGGAACTTTTCGATGGCCTGAAAAGCCTGACAACCGATACCGCACAAAGAAAAAAGATTGGAACAATAGCCGGAGCCTTCGTTCAAGAACGTACCGGAGCAACGGCTGCAATAGCAGAATGTATAGAAGGCTACTATAACTCATGGGAGACCTCGTTGACCTGAAGCCATCAAGAATGGCGGACTGTTTTCAGGTCAATGCAGAAATGAGGATGTTCATGTTCGTACAGGAGCTGTTTTCGGCGAGACGGTTCAGACTGTTTTCAAATCTTGCGGGAGAGGCCGATCTGAATGCTTCTTGCATGAAACGATGCCAGACCGGGATCGCCCGATCCACTGAGGCTCCACTCATCCCGCTGCTGATATTTTTCAATTTTCAGATCAACCAGCCAATCCGGATTCAACTGCTTGCTTACTTTCAAGCCAAAGGTAAGCGCGCCAAAAGCCGAAAGGCGCTGATCTTCAGTATAATAAGGCTCGGTAGTCGGTGGTTGCGGTATTGTTCCGCTGAACTTCTCTTCGGCAACAGTAAAATAAAAGTCTGCCTGGCTTTGGGTGTAGAGACGGAGCAAGGGAGTAAGCGTCCAGCCATGGTGTAGCGGCTGAACATATTCGGCGTCAAGAGTATGCGCCCGGATACCGAAGGTATCGGAGTAATATCGATAAGAAAGCCTCGCAGTGCCGTCAGTACCATCAAAATGATGGTTCCATCGGCCTAAGGCTGTAAAGCTGTCGCGATCCCGCGGCCTTTGGTCTGGATCCTTATAGGGATCGGTGTAATAACCGTTTCCGTTAGAATAGCCAAGATTGAACTGGACGATATCCTGCTTCGTCAACACCCTGGTAACACCAACTAAGGCGGCAACAACATGCTTTTTCTCTTCAGCAAGTTGCTGTTTCGAAAAAACAACATTGGGTTTGTTGAGATCAATGCTGTCATCGGTAAAGCTGCCGCCAAGAGTAACCGTTGTATTTTTATCTTCGGTTGAAAGGCTTCCCTGGAGAGAACAACTGCGGGAAACATAATCAGACTCCTTCGAATAACTGGTACCGGCAGTAACGCTTCCCTGCGGAAAATATCGGGTAAGCTGGATATCGGCGGCATGCCGCAACTCCCCCGACGCTCCCGATTTAGCATCGCTTTTGCTTGCAGGAAAACCTGATGAGTGATAGGCCGGTGATGCCCCGGTAACGGAATCCTCAATGAACGATACACCTATAGACCAGTCACCGGCAACAGGCATCACCGTCATGATCGAGAGCGCATTAACAGCTATCCGATCCTGGCTCAACAAACTGGCTGTTGCTGGCGTATCCGCAGACTGACTATCCTGATAATTAAGGTACTTCAGGCTGACAACGCCCCGTTCCGGTGCCGTCTCAGCATACGCAAACTGCATTGACGGCAATAGAAGTGCAGCGGAAAGAAGAGTAGCACCAAAAACACTTGACGAAGTTGGCGACACAGATGTCATGGTTTTGCCGAGGATAGAGGTTTATGTATACAACAAAAAAAACGCCTGCGGCGTACAATCAGAAAGACCCCTGCGGATGAAGGGGTCTTTCCAAAACAAACGGTTACTATTTTTCCGCGTTCTTATCGCGTCAGAAAAAAGCCTTACTTGGTTGCTGCTGGTGCTGCTGGTGCTGCCTCTACCTTCTTGGCAACAACTTTCTTGGCAACTTTCTTTTTGACAACTTTCTTTTTGGATACTTTCTTCTTGATAACTTTCTTGGCAACTACAGGAGCTTCAGTTTTGGTAACAGCGACAGCAGGTTTCGATGTTGTTGCGTCTGCAGCGAAAGTAACGCCACCAAACATTCCGACCATCGCAAGAGAAACGATAACACCAGCAACAAAATTCTTTTTCATAATTTAGATGATTTTATGTTTATAAGTAAAGAAAAAGAAGCTAATTCATGTGCCTTCTTGTTAATTATTACGCACCACTTTTATTTTTCTTTCAAAAAAATTACCTGTAGCTCAACTTTTTTTTACGTCTAAAAAAAATCTGTCCACGGGCCATTTTGGCAATCACCCTTTAATTTTTCTGATTTTGTATGCTGTTCTCATGGCCCGAAAAGCTTTGTCGGAAGCTATCTGGGCTTGTATCCGTTCTAAACAATGGGTGCGACTTCCATAGGTAATTTGTTTACCCTGATTATTGATGACCATATACAGTTGACGGTCAAGTGGTTCTACCCGCCAAACCGGGACAATCAACAATACGGCAATCAAAATAATGCTTAACACAATAACGATCATAATTTCAATTTTTTTTGATCAGGCTTGGCGGTATAGTTAAATTCTTTAATAAGGTTATCGGCACTTTCAATATTAGGGCATTTGAATAAAACAGCTGCTTATCGCTTCCCTGCTTGGTGCATAGCCATATCGGCAACAATTGCCGCCGATTGGTTGAGGACAGCATCCTTGTTCGTATCCCTCTTAGTCGAATCCGTATCCTGAACCCACGAAGTCTCAATTCGCTTCATCGTCTCCGTTTCTGTTTTGAAGGCTGAATCCTGGAGTGATACCGTCTTTTTCTTGCGGATCTGGTCAAGGATATTCAAATCATGCAAATAGGCCTGGTATTGCGTGTCTTTTGATGACCGTTCATAAAAAATTTTTCGCAGTTCGCCGATCTCCTTAGGGTTGAGTGATACTGTAGGCTGATATAATGACGGTGAAATGGTACTCCAGGGCAGACTGCTGGTATAGGTATCCTCTCCTATAGTTGTTGCATCGATCATGGATGGGATAATAATATCCGGCAAAACACCTTTATGCTGGGTACTGCCTCCGGTAATTCTGTAAAACTTTGCAATAGTGAGCGTCATCTCGCCCAGTTCAGGCTGCTTTGCCGAGAATGTATCCGGCCGGGAAAGTTTGATGAGGTCCTGAACGGTTCCCTTGCCGAACGTTCTCTCTCCTATGACAACCGCACGACCATAATCCTGGAGCGCCGCTGCAACAATCTCGGAAGCTGATGCACTGTAACGGTTTACAAGCACGGCAAGGGGTCCGTTATACATGACCCGGCTGTCTTCGTCTTTGAGTACCGTTTTTCCGCCTGCTGAATTGCTGACCTGAACGACAGGTCCATAGGGGATAAACAGTCCTGTAACATTTACAGACTCTTCAAGTGATCCGCCGCCGTTGTTGCGCAGATCCAGAACAATGCCATCGACATGCTCTGCATTCAACTCGGCCAGAATACGGGTTACATCACGGCTTGTACTGTTATAATTGCCGGTATTCTGCTGCTGACCTTCAAAATCAAGATAAAAGGAGGGAATCGTAATAACACCGATTTTCCGGCCATTCTGCAGAATAATACTTTTCTGTGCCTCCTGTTCTTCCAAATTGATTTTGTCACGCAAAAGCTCAACAATTTTTGCAGCTCCGCGACCGCCCTGGCTGGCAGGAAGAACTTTCAAGCGAACAATAGTACCTTTTTTCCCGCGGATAAGTTTGACGGTATCATTGATCCGCCAACCGGTTACATCAACAATATCTGTGGTTTTCCCCTGACCGACACCAATAATTTTATCGCCTTTTTTCAGGGTATTGTTTTTGAATGCCGGACCTCCGGGGATAACCTCATAAACAACGGTGAACTCCCCTTCCGTTTGCAATTTAGCGCCGATTCCCTCAAGGGACCGACTGAGGTCAATCTGGAAGTTCTGGTACTCGTCCGGAGAAAAATAGCTTGTATGAGGATCAAACGATGTTGTCAGTGCATAGGTATAGGCCTGAAAAGCGTCTTCCGGCTTCTGGCGATTCAGAAGGTTCAACCGGATTGCATAGCTTTTGGCAAGAGCTCCCCGAATGGTCTTGTCACTTTCTCCAGAATATTTCAGGTTAAGCCACTGGTATTTCAGCTCTTTTCTCCATAGATCGGTAAGCTGACCGAGATCGGCAGGCCATGAATCGCTCTTGCGATCGAGGTCGAGTGTTTCCGGCGTTGTAAAGTTGAAATGAACAGTATCGGCAGCAACCTTCATATACCGCATTTTCTCCCTGGCACGCTTAAGAAAGGAGTTATAAAGAGAAAAACCAACATTAGCCTTGCCAGCAAGCAATTCATCATCAAAACGGCTGCCGTAAACACGCCTAAGACTTTCAACCTCGCTTGCTAAAAAATAGTTTTTGCTGCCATCCAGATTGTCGATATAACGCTTGAATATCTCATGGGATAGGGAATCATTGACCGCCACCTTTCTGTAATGCTTCTGCAGAAGATTTTTAGTGATATAGGTGCTCGCCTCTTCCTCGGAAGCCGTCGGCATGAGGGTAACAACGACCGCTTTCTGATTGAGTTTTCCAGGGGCATTTTTGGAAAATGCCGGCACAACACTTCCCAATGCAACGACAAGAAGAAACAGACTTTTTTTTAGCATTGTTGCCATATGATGATCAAGGGTTTTTTGCACATAAAACGACTTCCTTATGAGTCGCTTCTGTTGAGCGGCAGGGAAAAAAAATGAAGCAAGAAAGAGTTGCGATTACCAATAACTCTTTCTTGCTTCGGTCATTAGCAATACATCAATGTTGCTGGCCTTGGTCATGTTGACCATTATGCTGACGGGACTTGTTTTCATGATGACGATTTCTTGCAACTACTTCCCTGTTCTTTTTATGCCCATGATGACGATGGTGATGATGTGCCACGTGGTGCCCGGCACCGATCTCTACGCCAACATGTGCGCTGACTTTCGCCTGAGCATCAACAAGGGGAGCACCAAGAAGCATTCCGGCAATTCCGGCAACCAGCAAAATGTTTTTTTTCATCATAATTCTTCTGTTTTCACAATTGTATAATGGCGAGAAAAAAGTTCTCATTTCGATGTTTTAGGAAAATCCTCTAACACCGTTTTTTTGTTTGTTCAGCAAAAGCATCTTTAAATTTTACACTACCGTACAACCTCTTCCGACAGAATACTTATCCCTACTTTATATGTAACTGGGTCATAACCTGCAAGGTAAGATCATGATCAGGCGTTACATACAATGCAGCACCTTTCTCAAGAACAACAGAGAAGCCGTTTTTTTGAGCAATTGACATAATGGCATTCTGTATTTTCTGCCGAATAGGCAAAAAGAGCGCCTGTTTTTTCTTTTCAAGAACACTGCTGTTTACCTGTTGGTATTTCTGAATGTTTTGAGCCTTAAGTGACAACTCTTTTTCCTTTTGCGCTCTTATTGCTTTGGCAAGTGAGCCCTTTTGCTGCTCATAGGATGCAATCGAGTTCTTCAAATCCAGACCCATGCGATCAAGCTCCTTACGCAAAGGAGTTGCTGTTGCCTGCAAGGTTGTTTCCGCTTGCCTGGTTTCCGGCATCAGTCGCAGGATTTTGCCTGAATCAACAATAACCACCCTTTCGGCTCCCTGTGCCGAAAAAACCGGAGGAGAAACCAGCAACATGCCAAGCGCTATAGCTGTAACCATTCCAGAGGAAACCGCAATAATTCTTCCTGAATAATTCATTATTTTTAAAGTTTACTGTTATGACATTATTGCGTTAAAACCGCATAATATTCAATATTTAATACGTCTCAGACCTGACTTTCTTTCAAATATTTTTCTGTGTCCTTAAAAAGAATATTGAGGGCAAGCGATGAAAACAGAGGGAATAAGGTCAGGGGAAGAGCTGTGGCTGAACACAGGCAACAAAAAGGAGCGTACTGAAATCTCAAAGAATCGTAATTGTTCTTTCCCTTTTTGCTGTAGCAATTTTCTGTGACGGCAGGGTTCGCTTGTGATATCGTTTCTCCCAGCCCTGTATTGAAAGAGCCTGAAAAGTTCTCTTGCCGGTTTTTATGCCTGTAATTTTCAAATATTTTCCAGAAGCAAGCTGAGTCTTTGAATGCACCTCAGCCTTACTGATATCAACATGCCAGACCGCTTTGCTAAAATCTTTTATAACCAGAAGATGGTTCCGCATGTTGACTTCGATAACCTTTCCTCCAAGCAATCCTTTGTCTGAATTCGTCCAGCGTTGTTCATTGGCATATATCAGATTGTTATAAACATGGACATTCTCGATGAGGTAACGGTGGATATATTCGCCAATATCGACCATGTTCAGACCGGCACTGATAAAAAGACTTGCCGTCAGAGAGGCCGCAATAACCATTTTAGCGGAATAACGGTAACCCTTTTTTGTGTGCCTGACTCCGAAAAATGCAACAAGGGTAAACAGCACCAAGGCAGCAAGCCATATATAGGGGATACTTGAAACAATATCGGCTATGATCGGGCGCTCAATAAAAAACTGGTTAATATAACCGTGATCTTCAATGAAATCGTGATCCAGAAAAACATACATTGCGGTTGCCATGGATATGGCACCGGTCAGTACAGAAATAAGAGCAAGCATCCAAAAGCCGAAGCGCTTAACAATAAAATGCCAGCGAGGAATGGGGACTACGTGTCTTTTTTCAATTTCTTCCAGTATGGATTCTGATCTCTCCTTTTGCATATGCTTGACTGCTAACTCTTTTCCAAATAAATCTTTATTTTTTTCTTGGCCCGACTGATCAGTGTGGCGACGGTGCCTTGAGGAATCTGCAAAATATCAGATATCTCTTCGTAGGATTTTTCTTCAAAAAACTTCAAAACAATGATATCACGGTACTTTTGCTCAAGCTGACCAACAGCTCGCTCTATTTCAGGAGCAGTATACCTCAGGCTCTTCTGATCGATCAGGTCCGCATCATCAACGATATTTTCAAAGAGATAATCCTCCCCCGCTCTTGTTAGTACGCTGGGACGGCTCCTTTCCTTTCGAAAATAACTGACTATTTCATTATGGGCGATTCTGTAGATCCATGATGAAAACTTAAGGGAGTGATCATAATCATTGAGATGAACAAAAGTTTTTACAAATATCTCCTGTAACAGATCCTGTGCAGCCGCAGCATCCTTACATCCCAAACGAGAAATATATCTCAAAAGAGGCGCTTCATATCGATGAACAATCGCAGCAAAAGCATGTTTATTTTTGATCGTATTTGTAACCAGATCCTGATCACTGAACTGCGGCTGTTCTCGATTTTTTGGAGTATCGGCCATATCTTATGAAAAACCCTGTCGTTCGTTATTTCAATACGTAAACGTAATTCTAACTCCCTGCCCGACTTTTTTCTCTCAACACGTTGAGATTGGTCTTCTTTTCCACATGCTTTTTAGCGTTTTGTTTCAGCATAACGGTCATATAAAGCACAATAGTAATGTTGATCGATACAAACACAATCTTGAACAACGTAACACCTTTTATAAGCTCGTACATTTCAACCGGCAGGTAGACGCATCCGCTTAAGAGTGCAAACCATTCAGCCCACCGCTTTGCAAACCAGAGTCCGTAAGCCTCAACAAAGCGCATGCAGGAGTAGAACAATGCAAACAGTGCAAGAAGAATTATGCGACGATCAGTCATGTTGCCGGCCGCTTCTATAAAGATCTTTGGAATGTGTTTAGCTGGATTGAGATGCAGATGCCCTACAAGTTGTTCAGCCGCAATCTGAACATTTTGATGTATAAACGAAAATAACGACACCCCGACAAAAAGCACCAGTAAACCCTTTCCGGCTTCAAATAGGGCTACGACCTTGAGAGCTCGCGTCATCTTATCGTTGACATCCATTCCGTTAACTATCATGTAACTGATTGAACCTGATTTGTTTTTCCCGGTGAGCTTAAAAAATGTCGAGGAAAAGCAGGTTTTTTTCAGTTAATCGAACCGTGGCTTAACCCCCTTGATATCATGAAAAGAGACAACCCCGAGCAGATAATCGTTGTCGTCAGTTATCGGAATCGCCCGAAATGAATAGCGGAAGAACATGTCAACAGCATCATGAAGCGTATCGTCCTGGTTGAGCGTAATGAGGCTGTCTGTCATAATTTCACCAAGCGACTGCTCCGGATCGGCTGCAATCAGCTCCCTGATATCGACAACACCCTGAAGAATATTATCGGTATCAACAACATAAACATACATAATAACATCCATATCACCGGCAACATCACGATAATTACCGATAACATCCTTGACAATCGTCTCAACAGGACGTTTGATCACTTTCTGTGTGGAATAGAGCATGATGTTTTCATCATTCTGCTCAATGATTTGCTGTACCCGCTGCTTGCTTTCATAATCAACAAACTCGATAATCTCATCGGCATCAGATGCCGGCAGTATTGAAAGTATTCCGGCAACCTGTGCAGGGCTCATTTCATTGATCAATCCGGCAGCCTTCTCTTTTTGCATTGAGCGGATAAGTTCCCGCTGAACCCGTGGTTCAACCTCTTCAAGAGTATCTGATGCCAGTTCAGGTTCGATCTCGTTAAACACTGCCAAGCGTTGATTGCCCTCCAGTTCTTCAAGAATATCAGCAAGATCCACTGGATGGATATCATTAATATTTTCCTTGAGCACGTTGAGCTTGACGTTACCTTCAAAGCTTCCAATGGTTTCGGGAAGCGGCTGAACATAGAGCCATGAAATACTGGAACCCTCCTTATACCGTGCAAGGTAGTTTGCAAGCTTTTTAAAGCCCATCCTTCTCAGGATGCGAAAACGGTTAAAATCCACTTCGCTTACAAAAAGCCTTTCGTTCTGGAAGAGCAGTTTAACGTCATAGACTACCTCAACCTCATGACCATCCATATCAAGAATTTTCTTGTCGAGGATATAGTCTTTAAGAAAAATGTGGTTGTCGAGCGGGTTCAATTCATACCCCTCGGTACTGGCAATTTCAGAAACAATCTCAGTGTTTGAAATCAAGGTAATTTTTTCCCAAGGAATCAAAAGGCGAGGGTCACCATAGGGACGGTGAACCAGTATATGGGTTACTTCAGGAATTTTACCCGGGTTCTCCTGTATGACAACATCTTTAAGTTTGCCGATTGAATTCGATTTCAGGTAAATGCGGCGCCCGACAATCTCACTCAGAAAAAATTCACGATCCAGTACTGTAACCATTGATAATTTCAGTTTTATACAACCTTGATAACCGTTATGAATTTATAGATCATCAGCACCACCAGAAGAAAGAGATAAACCCGGAGTACAGCCAAAGAGATTTTGACCGCCCGCGACATTTCAACCGTTGGCTTGGAGTAGCGCTGGTTGATTTCACGTATCTTGCTGAAAAACTGATTGATCATCCTCATGGCCTGATATCCTCAATTACTGGAAAAGGTTGGGAAAAAGCGCACTGACGCCATACATCGTCGAAAGTATGATAATTGCCACAACAATCGTAGTACTGACAATATTTTGCAATCGCGTATTGGCATACTCACCCATCGTCTTTTTATCGTTGAGCAGAAGAATCAGAAACACCAGCGCAGCAGGCAGAAGCGTGACCGCAACAACCTGAACAAAGAGGGTAATGAGTACGAGCGGAGCTCCAGGTATAAGGGGAACAACACCGGCTGTAGCAAGGGTAAAGAAAAAGGAGATATAAAACCAGGGAGCTTCCTTAACCTTGGTGTTGAGTGAATGCGCCCATCCGAAAATCTCACCAAAGGCCCAGGAACTTGCGAGCGATATACAGATTGCTCCAAGCAGACCAGCATCAAAGAGCCCTATTGCCATGAACGCCCCAATATAGTGGTTCGTTTTCATCAGCATTCTGGCAGCGGTGGCCGCATCATCAATTGGAGCCCCATGCAACAGCGTCCCGGTGACAATCACAATAAAAATCGCAATCGAAACCGTGATAATAGAGCCGATAAAAGTATCAAGCTTGCCCATTTTGATATCATTTTCCTGCAATCCCTTGTCAACGACTGAGCTTTGCTGGAAAAAGAGCATCCAAGGGGCAATAGTCGTTCCGATATTGGCCATGAGCAGGAAAAAAAGCTCGTTGGAAAGACCTCCAGGGAAATTGGGGATAAGCCCCTGACCGGCTATATCAGCAAGAGAAGGATTGACCATGAATGCCGCTGGAATATAGATCAGGTTTAGCAGGCAAAATCCAAGTGCAATCTTCTCCCAGGTCCAGTAGCGACCATTAAGAACAATGATGCTCATGAGCAAGACAACGAGAATCACGGTTAGCCAGGCAGGCACTCCGAAAATGCTTAACGCCGCCGTCATCCCCACAAATTCAGTGACCAGCGTCAGCCAGTCGACAATCATCAAATCGAGGAGTGAAAACCATCCCCAGAATGCGCCAAAACTCTCAAAAATTGCTTCAGCATGACCACGTTTTGTTACCGCTCCCAACCTCACCGTCATTTCCTGTACATAGTAAGCTACGGGAATAAGGAGAAGCAAAAACCAGATCAGGTGATAACCATATTTAGCGCCTGTAGCCGCATACGTAGTAATTCCGCCGGCATCATTGTCGGCAATCATCACGACAAGACCAGGACCGGCAATTACCAGGTAGAGGCGAACCGCTTTCCAGACTTTTTTAAACCGGAAGTAGAGGAGGGAAAAAAAATCCATATCCAATGAGTTGGACGTTGACAAAACCCGGCATTGATATCAAGACAGAAAGGAGAGGCATCGA
>CAJAOR010000182.1 GCA_903942355.1 uncultured Chlorobiaceae bacterium
ATAGACCGTTCCGAACTCCGTCAGACGGAGTGGCAGATCGCGGTAGCTCCGCATCTTTGAGCTGTAGATGAGGTGGTGGTGCGGGCAGTTCATCGGCTTGAGAAGATACTGCTCCTGCTTGCCCTCTTCATCGTGATAGGTCAGCGGCGGAAACTGCGAATCGCTGTAATAGGGATAGTGGCCTGAACGCTTGTAGAGCTCAATATTGCCGATATGCGGTGTATAGACCGGCAGGTAGCCGCGCTTGCGCTGCTCCTCTTTGAGGAATGCTTCAAGTTCGTTGCGGATAATGGCCCCTTTGGGCAGCCAGATCGGCAGACCGCTTCCAACTTCCGGCGAGAGCATGAAAAGCTCCAGTTCGGCGCCGAGTTTGCGGTGGTCTCTCCGTTTGGCCTCTTCCAGTCTCGTAACGTGCTCTTTCAGAAGCTTTTCTGATGGAAAAGTGATGCCGTAGATGCGCTGCATATTCTCTCGTGCCGAATCACCGCGCCAGTAGGACGAGGAGATGTTGGTCAAGAGAACAGCCTTCACTTTTGAAGTTGATGGCAGGTGCGGCCCGATACAGAGGTCGGTAAAACCATCCTGGTGGTAGAGTGATACTCGTTCGACATCCTTCAGGGTATCTTCAAGAATCTCAACCTTGTAGGGGTCGTTCCGAACGGTTTTGAAAAACGATATGGCATCAATGCGGCTCATCTCTTCGCGCCGGATCTGGATATCGCGCTTGCTGATCTCCAGCATCCTCTCCTCGATCTTGCGGAGATCCTCTTCGCGGAAGCGATGCGAGGAGGCAACATCGTAGTAGAATCCCTGTTCGATGGAGGGTCCAGCGCCGAATTTGCTGCCTGGATAAAGCTCCTCAATCGCCTGGGCCATGAGGTGGCTTGAGCTGTGCCAGAAAATATCTGGTCCGGCAGGTGAGTTAAAGGTAATGATCTCTATTGCCGCATCAGCGGTAAGGGGTGTACTGAGGTCAATCGCAACACCGTTAACCTTGAGAGCCAGGGCATCCTGTGCAAGTTTGCGTCCGATGGAGAGTGCAACGTCGTTGCCGGTCGAGCCAGAATGAAATGTTTTAACACTCCCGTCCGGAAGGGTAAGGGCTATTAAAGCCAGTTGTTCCTGATTGTCAGACATTCTTTTTTCTGTCGTTTCAATCCATGCGCAAGGGGCTCCATTATGCTCGCTCCTCTGCTGGAAAAATATCAATGCAGCCGCTTTATGTTAGTACTGTCGGGCCGGGGGGGCTACTCAGTTTAAAACTGTTTTCCCCGGTTCCGTAATGTAGAGCTAAACTATACACATAATATTAAAATATTCCAAATCAGTTGACCATTCCGAGCAGTTCCGGTGTAACGCTCTCCTTGCCCTGCTTCAGAGTCAGTAGTTCGGCCTTTCGTTTCAGCTCTCTTCCATAGGAAATCTGGCTGATGAAGGGTGCTTTTTTAACCATTTCATTCAGAAGTGCATTGGCTTCGCTGCTCCAGGAAACTTTCTGCGCTGGGACCTCTATTGCCGTTGTGCATCGATTGAGGGGGAGAAAGTTGAAAAGCATGTCGTAGAGGGCGTTGACAATCTCCTGCAAAAGATAGACTGCTCCGCTGTGACCCATGAAGGGGGTGCCAAGTGCTCTGCGGACAATCGGACCAGGGAAACCTGCCGGTATAAATCGTGTTTTTGCATCGAGCTCGGCCAGATAGATTTTATCGACAATTCTGCCGAAAAGAAACTGTGGCTGTTTCTGCTGAATCTCCTCCCGGATGAGGGTGTTGTCAGCTTTGGCGGTGTCGTGGCTGAAGAGGCACTGCATGCCCATCTCTCCCGAAAGAAAGGTTTCAAGCCCGAGTGCGTAGGTTTTTGCGGCGGAGGCCCCAAACCGGATGGTCGGGAACCACTCTGCCTGTGGTCCGCGCCAGAGATCCCAGATGGGCTTCAGGGTAGTGCGTTTCTCTTTCTGCATGAACGTTTCGGCCTCTTGCTCTCTTTTCAGGAGGTCGCCCAGGTTGCGAATGAATTGTTCTGTTTCGCCGATGCCGAAAGGTGCATGAAGCACTGGACGGTTCAGCTTTTCGGTCAGGGCGTGACCGAATTCGTGGTACATCTGCACAATAACGTCAGAGTTTTTAAGATCGGCAATGTCGTGCAGGGAGCTTTCAAAGGGATAGACATGCAGCAACACTCCACCGGCTCCAGCAATGAGGCGTTTGATTTCAGCCAGATCAGAGGGGCTGTTGAAGCAACCGTAGGTTGGGCCGAGAATGGAGACGGTGCCGGGTTTGACGCTTGCCGGTCTGTTGTCGCCGAATGTTTCGTAGAGCCAGCAGAGGGCGCGGTCGCGTCCCTGCCACTCATCTTCACCAAGGGAATTTGAGGGAAAATACCGGACGGCGGGGTACTTCATGGTAAGCATCCGTTCGTGGTCGCTGCCGATCATCTCGCTCTCTGCGCTCGATACCAGAATCAGTTGTCTTCCCGGTGCCTGGAGTTTTTCGATGGTCTCCCTGACAATCTCCGAGCTGCCTGAGGAGGCAATCTCCTTTTCGGTCAGGCATGTTGGGGTAAAGTTTTCAAGGTAGGGCACGGCATCGGTATAGTCGATGACGGCTACACCCACCAGATTGTAACAGCCAACCGGAGCGTCGGCAATGACGTGGACATCCTGGAGGGCACAGAAGGTATTGACTGCTCCCCAGTAAGCGCTTGCGGTCGATTCGTCCCGAACGGTTTTTCCCATAAGTCGATAGGCTGGTAATCGGTTTTTTATAATACTTGCTTTTTAGCGGGTGAGCCCCTGCAATGATACGGGAAGCACTCCCACGGGCTTAAGTTCCCCTCTCAGTGCGTCCACCGCCGCCTCTTCACTTGCCTCGTTTGAAGAGTAGGTGCAAAGGTAGGTGGTTATTTCCGGAAAATAGTTAATGATGTAGGGGGTTCCAAGCGAGACAAATATCAGAGGTTTCTCTTTCGGCACTATCCCTACGAGTGAGTGGATGAACTGCTGCTGTTTTTCGGTCAGTTTCAGCGTCCCTGAGCCGGAAAGCGCTTTGACATAGGCGGTGACAATAACAGCCGACGCCTTCATGGTCAGATCGGTGGCGTTTGCATAGCCCGTTGAGTCCGTATCAGGGTCGATTCTGATATGGCTGATGCTGTAATAGTGGTCGAGGTTCTTGATATACTCTTTTCCGGTTTCGCTGTTAGTCTTATCCTGCAGCATGATATTGAGGATACTGCCGGATGATGGATCAGTTTTCAGCGGGAGGTAGTGGCTGGCATCTTTGACCAGAGTGACGGCGCGTGAGGCAATTTTTCTGGCAAGGGCGCGGTGTGGTTCCGGGTTTATCTCATCCTTGATCCGGTTCAGATCGACCAGTTTCCGGTTTTCGATATCAAGCCACTTTTTGACCTGCAGGATTCTGCGTACCGAGGCATTAATTTGTTCCATGGGAATAACTCCCTCTTCGACCGCCTTAACAATTGAGCTGTGGGCAAGTTCGGGATCGGGTGAAAAGAGCAGGAGATCGTTGCCAGCCTGAACGGCTTTAACAGAAATATCCGGAACGTTTTGACCATTGTAGAGCGCCTTCATGTTCAGAGCATCGGTAATGATCAGACCCGTGAAACCGAGTTCCCGGCGGAGCAGGTCAGTGACAATTGCTTTTGAAATGGAGGCAGGTTCCATGGTGCCGGTCAGTTTTGGTACGGCCAGGTGTCCGGTCATGATACTGATGACGCCCTGTTCTATGGCAGCCTTGAAGGGTTTCAGTTCGTATGCATCCAGTTGCTGGCGGTCAGCCTGGAGTACAGGGAGCGAGAGATGGCTGTCGATGGTAACATCTCCATGCCCCGGAAAATGTTTTGCTGTTGCAATGATCCCGTGTGACTGGAATTCCTTGATGAGAGCCGTAGACATGGTAATGGCGAGTTCCACACTGTCGCTGAACGAACGGGTGTTGATGATGGGGTTTAACGGGTTGATGTTCAGGTCAACCGTCGGGGCATAGTTCTGGTTGATTCCGATCAATTTTGCCTCTTCAGCGAT